>NZ_CP071632.1:67500-367916 GCF_017357385.1 Rhizobium sp. NZLR1
AAGGTTAAGAGGAGAGGTGCAAGCTTTGAATCGAAGCCCCAGTAAACGGCGGCCGTAACTATAACGGTCCTAAGGTAGCGAAATTCCTTGTCGGGTAAGTTCCGACCTGCACGAATGGCGTAACGACTTCCCCGCTGTCTCCAACATAGACTCAGTGAAATTGAATTCCCCGTGAAGATGCGGGGTTCCTGCGGTCAGACGGAAAGACCCCGTGCACCTTTACTATAGCTTTACACTGGCATTCGTGTCGGCATGTGTAGGATAGGTGGTAGGCTTTGAAGCGGGGACGCCAGTTTCCGTGGAGCCATCCTTGAAATACCACCCTTATCGTCATGGATGTCTAACCGCGGCCCGTTATCCGGGTCCGGGACAGTGTATGGTGGGTAGTTTGACTGGGGCGGTCGCCTCCGAAAGAGTAACGGAGGCGCGCGATGGTGGGCTCAGACCGGTCGGAAATCGGTCGTCGAGTGCAATGGCATAAGCCCGCCTGACTGCGAGACTGACAAGTCGAGCAGAGACGAAAGTCGGTCATAGTGATCCGGTGGTCCCGCGTGGAAGGGCCATCGCTCAACGGATAAAAGGTACGCCGGGGATAACAGGCTGATGACCCCCAAGAGTCCATATCGACGGGGTTGTTTGGCACCTCGATGTCGGCTCATCGCATCCTGGGGCTGGAGCAGGTCCCAAGGGTTTGGCTGTTCGCCAATTAAAGCGGTACGTGAGCTGGGTTCAGAACGTCGTGAGACAGTTCGGTCCCTATCTGCCGTGGGTGTAGGAATATTGACAGGATCTGTCCCTAGTACGAGAGGACCGGGATGGACATATCTCTGGTGGACCTGTTGTCCTGCCAAGGGCATAGCAGGGTAGCTACATATGGACGGGATAACCGCTGAAGGCATCTAAGCGGGAAACCCACCTGAAAACGAGTATTCCCTATCAGAGCCGTGGAAGACGACCACGTTGATAGGCCGGGTGTGGAAGTGCGGCAACGCATGAAGCTTACCGGTACTAATAGCTCGATTGGCTTGATCGTTCTCATTGACTGTGCTCATCGAACAAAGTTCGATGATGCTTGACCTTTGTCCTGACGCGCCAATGGCGCTGCGGACGGCCCGCGCTACCGAGCGCGACGGCCTCTGGCCTGTATGGGTGCCACAAGCGCCCTCGGGTGGAAAAGATCGAAGACGTGTTCAAAAAAAGAAAACAGGCTAACGCCTGCCAGCTTCTCAAAACATAAAGTTGCGCTTTGCCGACCTGGTGGTTATGGCGGGGTGGCTGCACCCGTTCCCTTTCCGAACACGGCCGTGAAACGCCCCTGCGCCCATGGTACTTCGTCTTAAGACGCGGGAGAGTAGGTCGCTGCCAGGTCTGCAAAGCGCAACTTAACGCATGCTCCCGGAGCCTTAAGGCTTCGGAAAGATGCATGCGCCAACAAAACCAATCTTCTCAAAACAATCAACGGCAAACGCCGTCAAAAGGCCGCTAACAAGCGGCCTTTCGTGTTATAATACTCAAAGCAGATCCAATGGATTTGCCATGGCGCGGGGTGGAGCAGCCCGGTAGCTCGTCAGGCTCATAACCTGAAGGCCGCAGGTTCAAATCCTGCCCCCGCAACCAATCCTTCCATGATCAAACACACAATACCCAAAAACCCGCCTCATGGCGGGCTTTTGCGTTTACGGGGCGACGGTGAAATCAGCACACGACAGCAAGATTGTCAGTCCAAACCATTCCGAGCCAGGAATTCCCCTGCTTGAATTGTCTCCAAGGCATCCGCCGTCTCCCTGAAGTACGGCAAGGTTTGCCAGAGAGTGCGGTCGCCGACGATATAGAAGCGGCGCTTCGCGCGTGTCAGCGCCACGTTCAACAGGTTCGGCTTGGATGCGGCCCAGGCTGCGGCTCCGCTATGATCGGCATCGGCGCCGAGAACCATGAAAACGATGTCTTCCTCCTTGCCCTGGAAGGTATGCACCGTGCCTATCCTTTCCCGCAGCCACCTGGACAGTCTCGATGGAGGGGACCGCATATTTCCGTTCCGGTCCATCCATGCTGCATGGGCCAGAGCCTGCCTCAGGCTGTTCTTGACCTCCTTGAACGGCGAGATGATATAGAGATCCGGCAATGCGCCATTCCGGCGATATGTGGCAGTGAGGACGTTGACGATGAAGTCCGTCTGTTCTGCAACGGTCTGTTTGCCCGCGACCCTACCCCTGACGTCGATCCAGGCGCTGTCGCCATAAAACGGCGGTGCGTCGCCAGCAGGGCGGCGCTTCTCCAGCCCGAATACCATCTTGTTCTGATAGGCGATCCGGTTGGCAAGGCCGAACATCGGATCGATGCAGCGCCGGTGCACCCGGAGAGGACAGCCGATCCAGAGTCCATCCGCTTCCTCGCCGGGGACTGTCGTTCCGTAGCGGTTTGCGGCATCGGCCAGCATCTGCACCGACGCCCGGTTCGGTGAATATTGTCCTGTCGCCGTGTGGGCTGAGAGAGACGAAGCGGCGGTGATCAGCGCGCTCGGAAGTGTAAAGACCGGCTCGATCTGCTGGGGATCGCCGATCGCCATGACACGGCGCCCCCGCAGCAGGGCTCCGACCGCCGCTTGCGGCACCGCCTGACCCGCTTCATCGATAAAGACCCAGCCGATCGAACCAGCTTCGAGCCCGCGGAATTGCCGGGCGAAGGAGGCAAATGTTGTCGAGACGATAGGAACGATCATGAAAAGGCTTTGCCAGATCGACACAATGTGCTCCCCATCGACGGGGCTATTGTTGGAAAGCAGTTTGCTGATGGCGACAATGTTTCCACCAAAACCCCCGCCCTTCCTGCCAACCTCCGCCAGCCATGCTTCATGCAGCGTCAATGCTGCTTCCAACAATGCCGAGCGCAGACCTGCCAGTTCGTCCTGATGCCACAGGCCGTCGATCTGGAACTGGTCGGTCTCGAGATCGGCGAGACGGTCGGGTGCGGCAGGATGATTGAAAATTTCCCCCAGACGGTCGAATTCACTTCTTTTCCTGGACCAGATTTTCCGCCGAGACCGCAGTGCCTGTTCGGCCCGTTCATGCTTGAGCAACGCCTGTTCCAGCTGAGGTTCATGGATTTTCGCAAGATGGTCCTCGCATTCTGCCAGTGCCTTGCGCAATTCCAGCTGCCGACGCGCATTGGCGCCGACGTCTTGCCGATGCTGCCGGGTAGAGTTGCTCGGCAGCGCTCGCTCCCACCACGCAGGCGCGCTGCGGTCGAGCAGCTGTTCTTCCTCCTTCAGACCCGACAATCCTTCGCGGAGACGCAGCATTTCGGCCGCCGCCGTGTCGCAACGGCCCTGCACGCCCCGGAGTTCGGCGGCGGCTTCCCCGACCCCTTTAAGCGTCTCGCTGCAGAACGTATCCTCTGACACCCCGGCGATGTCGTCATAGAGATCGGCATAGCGTGCATATTGACCGATCTTGTCAAGAACCAGGGCATCGGCGTCATCAAAGGCCGTTGATGCTTCGGCGAAACTCGGCCCCTCGTAACTCTTAAGCCATTCCCAGATGGTCTGCGGCCTGGCCGCGCCGGACCAGCCGGGATTCGGCCTTTCGGTGATTTCCATGAAGGCGAAACGTTCCTTGAAGGCGCGACGGTTCCTGGAGTTGCCGAGCGCGCAGGCGATCAGCCCCCACGGACGGTCGCCGTCGGAAAGCTTGACGGCGGCACCATTGTCCTTTTGACAAGCGACCTTGTGCGCGACCGTCTGCAGATAGTGGAAGGAAGACGCCCTGGCGATCGAGCTTCGCTTGGGAAGGTCGCGCGAAATATTATCCACGGCGGCATTGTTGGAGGAGGCGACGACCATTTCGAAACCGGTAAGGGCCGGGATCAGTGCCGATATCGTGGCGGTGCTCCGGTCTGCGAAGATGGCGCGGCGCGCTGGTCCGTCGAAGGCATCGCGCGCCGTCTTCAAGGAGGAGAGCACGCGGGCGCGCCGAACGATATTATCCGCGAACAGATCGCGAAGCAGCGTCGTCTTTCCCGTCCCCGGCGGGCCGTTGACCGAAAACAGTCCGGTTTTCGAAAGCTCGCCGATGGCCGAATTGATCGCGAACTGCTGCATGAGGCTCATCGCGTGATAAGGTTCGCTGAGCCAGCGTCCGCGGTTGATATTTCCCGGATGCAAGGCCCGAACGATCGCCTGGCGTCCGTCCGCCGTATAGAGGTCGATCCGCTTCTCCTGCGCAAGCGGGGTGAGATATCGCCTGAGCGGCTCGGGAATATCGCCGTGTTTGACGCGCATCATCGCCCGCTCGATATCCTCGATGAAGAAGCTGTTCAGGATACCGATCTCTTCTTCAACGCTTGCACTGTCATCCTCCTCATCCTCGGCATCGGGCGCATGGCTCTCCTGCTGAGGCGGCAGCGACAGGACTTCAGGCCTTTCCGCCTTGTCTTTGTAGCGTATCTCAACGGCGGCGATGGGCATCTCCCGAGGCGAGGCAAAGCCGGCCCAATCGCAGAGCAATTCATGCAGCGTCAGAATCTCGCCGGCGTCGATCGGTTGATCGTCTGTGTCCCCGAAGGATGGCGATCTCAAATGCCGCTGCGCCCGAAAATTTTGAAGCAGTTCCGATAGCTGCCGCTTGCAGTCGGCAAATGCCTCGTAGCTGAGCGAGGAGAGGCCGGATTTCTGCACGCGACCCAGAGCCCAAGGAAGCGTGGAGACCGAAAATGTCTCGAAGATCGGCTGTCCCAAGGGCGTGAGCTGCAGGCTGGCAAAGCAGGTATCGCCATCGAGATCGCCGCGCTCGGCATCCTCATATTCGGCGATATCGGCTGCAACGCTATCGAAGCGCCTGCGGATGTCGGTGACTTCGGATTTGCTGAAGACGCCGAGGAACAGCGTAAAACCCGTGATCTGCTTCCCCTCGGGGATCGCGGGACGGCGGAGTGATGCACCGTCATCTTCAAGCGTCCTTGCATGCAGCCAGAAGACACTTCGGCCCTCACCTGTGACGACACGACTGGATAGATCATAGGGAATGAAGAACTCGATCTTGTGCCAGAAATCGAGAATGGCCAGAAGCCGTTCTCTTTCGGCGCCATCTGCATTGGTCTGCATGAGTTCCTACTGAGGAGTTGCAAAATAGGCTTGCACCTCTTTTAGCAACGATCGCAGCTCAAAATCAAAGACCATGGCGACTGCGCATTCAGGAAGCGCCCAAACGCATTTTTGCGCAACCGGCGAAAATCCCGTCAATGCAGACGCGGCCGGCGTCGCTTGCTGAGCTGCCGTCCCCGATTCCAGCGGAGGACAGTCTCCTGCGCGACGTCGGTCTTATGAGGAGCTGGCTCGACGCTCGTGCGGATCCGTTCGAGGGCTGCACTTGCCTTGGCCGCATAGTCGAGTGCGGCCGGATCGTCCGAATGCACATCCTGGATCGCAGCGAAGACTGCCTCCGCTTCGCCCAATCGCTTGTTGGCCGCAAGGGCAATGCCCCGTTTGTAATGCGCCTGGATGAGATGTGGCCCGATCTCTCCGACCTGGCGGAAAGTTTCGGCGGCCAGGTCATCTTGATGCAGGGCAAGCGCTCGCCGCTGGGCTGAGAGCAACCATTCGATGGCTGCCCGCCTCGTACACGACACTCCATGCAGGACGAAAATATAACAATCTGTACTGAAATATTACATCAAGCTCTGATCTATATTGGGAGCAGATATAACCTCGAAGTACCCATCACAGTAAAAATACAACCAAAGCTTAGTATATTATCGTTTTTTGCCCGCTAAAACTAATCACTTTGGGCCATTTCCTTCCCTCTCAATCCGTATTAACATAATTAAGAAATGTCTAAAAAATAAAGCGGTGACATCAAGGGCCGGCATTTCATACTATTTAATACCCGCCATCGCTCCAAGTTTGAGTAAAGTGTAACGCTACGGGAGGCGTATATGTTCATGACAGGCTCAGGGATGGAGAATACTGACCAGGGACGGAAGTTGGATTCATCTGGAAATACTATACTGGTGGTTGCCAAGGCGGATCTGTTTTCGGAATGCATGGTAGAAGCTCTGGCAAAGAAATTTCCGAACTGTGAAGTGGCAAGCATAACGAGCACAAAGCCGATGCTGGAAAAGGATACCAGCGATATAAAGCTCGTTTTATTCTATCATATACCGGCGCCGGAGCTTCATGAAGCACTGCAGGCTGCCCGCGAAAACCATCCGGAGACCTCCGTCGGACTCGTCGTCGAGGCGATCGATATGCTTGAACCCTATGTCAGCCGGCTGGTGGAGGCAAGGATCATCGATGGCGTCCTGCCGCTCAACCTGCGTCTCGATGTCTTCATGGCCGCAGTGGATCTACTGATGAAGGGCGGCGAACATTTTCCCTCAGCACTTCTCAATCGCCTCACCAACAAGAACGCCCAACTGGAGCCCTCCCTCTATCAGACAAGGTCGGTCGATGCGGCACGCAGCAATGCGCTGAAGCTGAGACGCGACAGCATCTCCAGTTTGACCACCCGGGAGGTTCAGATACTGGATCTCATCTGCAAGGGCACGCAAAACAAGATCATCGCCGACAAGCTGCATCTATCAGAAAACACCGTGAAGGTTCACGTCCGCAATATCTACAAAAAGATGAACGTGCGAAACCGCACGGAAGCTGCGTCCCGCTTCTTCAATGAGCATCCCGCCGGCGATGACGACATGTCCGGCCGGTGGCGCAACTGATCGAAACGCGTATCGCGATGTTGGGCGACATGCTTTAACGCTGTCGCTTCAGATCGAGGGGCGCGCGAAGCAGTGCGACTTCTGTCCGAAGCCGCTTGGCGAGCAGATATAAGGCGCTGAGCCGTGATAGGCGACGTGAACCGTTGCCGCAGCAGGGCGCTCGGGCCGATCTGCCGGATAGGTATAGTCTTTCGAGACACGCGGCGCCTCGACCACGACGACACTTTTTTTCGCGACGACGGCTATGTCGTCGTCAGCGACCGCACAGGCACTCGGTCCGATCGCCATAAGCGTCGTTCCCCAGGCGAACATCGCAAAACGAAATAGACGCCAGCCTTTCGGCTGCGCTGCATCTTGTTTTTTCAACATAGCAAAACCCCTCGCACATGGCGCTTCCGGATGCAAGACCGGTCGCGCAATCCGGCGCGGCCAACCTTACTCCTTTCTTCTACATCTGCTGTATTGAGTGAGGCTTAAGCGACCTCAGGCTACCCGTGGCGCGTGAGAAGCAGGAATAAAATGATTAATCATTTATTATTCTGAAGAATAGTTGCGTAGTTATTTTGGATAATCAGAATTTTTGAAGTTGACGTCAGCTGTAATCGTCTTATTGTTTAAATAGTAATTCAGTCATCCGAAGAATAACTAAAAAGTTATTCGTATTGAGATAGTCGATACAATGAATATCCAGCCGGATGAGGAGACATGCAGTGCATAACTAAATCAAAAGACTAAATACATGGGAAGGAGTTTGTAATGCGTAGTTTCGTTCCCAGCGAAGGAAATTCTGAGGTAACTCGTATACCGGTGCTCAGGCAACTGGGCACCGCTCTTGTCAATGGTGGGGCCGGCTTCCTCGGTTCACATCTCTGCGAAAGGCTGCTGCAGCGTGGCCACCGCGTCATCTGCCTCGATAATTTTTCGACCGGCCGCCGAGTGAATGTCGATCACCTCGCCGCGAACGCCCGTTTTCACATGGTCGAGCACGACGTTCGCCAGCCTTTCGATATCGAAGCGTCGCTCATCTTCAACTTTGCCTCGCCCGCCTCCCCGCCCGATTATCAGCGGGATCCTGTGGGAACATTGCTCACCAATGTGCTCGGCGCCGTCAACACCTTGGATTGCGCCCGCAAGACCGGTGCTGTCGTCGTTCAGTCGTCGACATCGGAAGTCTATGGCGACCCGAGCCAGAGCCCGCAGCAGGAATCCTATTGCGGCAATGTCAACCCGATCGGACCGCGCGCCTGTTACGACGAAGGCAAACGCAGCGCCGAAACCCTGTTCTTCGACTATCACAGGACCTACGGCGTCGACATCAAGGTCGGCCGCATCTTCAACACCTATGGGCCGCGCATGCGTCTGGATGACGGCCGGGTGGTCTCCAATTTCATCGTGCAGGCCCTGCGCAATGCAGACCTGACGATCTACGGCGATGGTCAGCAGACCCGCTCTTTCTGCTATGTCGACGATCTCGTCGAGGGATTCCTGCGTTTCTCGGCCGCCGGCAACGCCTGCCACGGTCCAATCAACCTCGGCAACCCCGCTGAGATCACCGTTCGCCGCCTGGCGGAAATCATCCGCGACCTGACAAATTCCCGTTCCCGGATCGTTCACCTGCCTGCGGTCACCGACGACCCCCGTCAGCGCCGGCCGGATATTTCCCGAGCCTTGGCCGATCTTGGCTGGCAACCCCGCATCGGCCTCGAAGCCGGCCTGGCGCGCACCGTCGATTATTTCGACGGGCTGCTCGCCGAAACCGAGAAGGCGGAGGTCGTATGAGATGCCCCGCTACATTCTGGTTACCGGCGGCGCCGGTTTCATAGGAAGTCATATCTGCAAAGCGTTGTCGCGCGCCGGCATGATCCCGGTTACCTACGACAATCTCTCGACGGGACATGCCGACAGCGTCCGCTGGGGGCCGCTTATTCGGGCCGAGCTAGCCGACGCCGCCACGCTGCGCCGGACCCTTGCCGAGTTTTCGCCTGATTGCGTCATTCATTGCGGTGCCAATGCCTACGTCGGCGAATCCGTCGAGATGCCCAGGAAGTATTACCGAAACAACGTCGTCGGCAGTCTGACGCTGCTCGAGGCCTGCCTCGACCAGGATATCAACCGGATCGTCTTTTCGAGCAGCGGCGCCACCTATGGCGTTCCCGCCTCGTTGCCGATACGCGAGGAAAGCCCGCAGCTGCCGGTCAACCCCTATGGTCGCACAAAACTGATCTTCGAGATGGCGCTCGAGGATTTTGCCGCCGCCTATGGCATCCGCTTCGCCGCCCTGCGTTATTTCAACGCGGCCGGCGCCGATCCGGAGGGTGAGCTTGCCGAGCGCCACCAGCCGGAAACCCACCTAATCCCCCGCGCCCTTCTCGCTGCCGCCGGCAGGCTGGAGAGGCTGGATATCTTCGGCACCGACTATGCGACCGAGGACGGAACCTGCGTGCGCGACTATATTCACGTCAGCGATCTCGCGCAGGCGCATCTTGCCGCCGTCAATCATCTGATGGCCGACGGCGGCTCGCTCAGCGTCAATCTCGGCTCCGGTCGCGGCACCTCGGTGCTCGAGATCCTCGAAGCCATCTATCGCGCGACCGGCCGTGAAGTCCCCGTCCGCTATCGCCCCCGCCGGGCCGGCGATCCGCCGATCCTCTTTGCCAACACGGCGAGAGCGAAGGCGGAACTCGGCTTCGCTCCCACCCTCTCGGATATCGATACGATCATCCGTACCGCCGGCCCGACCTTTGGACTGGAGATGACAGCGTGAGCAACGTTTCGCAAATCGGCCACGGCGTCAGTACGGCTAAAGCCGCCACCGCGGATGCATTCGAGCCTGTTTTTACCGGCTGGAACCGCGTCGCCTATGGTTTCGGCATCCTTTGCTGGCTGGCCGCACTTGGGTTTTTCTGGATCTGGTGGTGCCAGTCCGCCCATATCATTTCCTGGACCGCCTTTGTGCTCATTACCCTCGTACTGGGCTGGATCACGCTCGTGCCGGCCTATTTCATCCTGATCTTTCTCGATGCTAGGACGATCAGCCCCCGCGCTCCGCTGCCGGAAGGGCGAGTGGCGATGGTCGTCACCAAGGCGCCGTCCGAGCCTTTTGCCGTCGTTCGCGCCACGCTTCAGGCAATGCTCGACCAGACCGGCGTCGAGTTCGATGTCTGGCTGGCCGACGAGGATCCTTCCGAGGAGACCAGGCGCTGGTGCGCGCAGCACGGCGTGCTGATCTCCACCCGAAAGGGGGTGGCGGAATATCATCGCGCAAGCTGGCCGCGCCGGACGCGATGCAAGGAAGGCAACCTTGCCTATTTCTACGACCATTTCGGCTATGAGCGTTATGATTTCGTCGCCCAGTTCGACGCCGATCATGTGCCGACGCCGACCTATCTCCGTGAAATCCTGCGCCCCTTCACCGACCCTGAAATCGGTTATGTTTCCGCGCCGAGCATCTGCGATGCGAATGCCGGTACGAGTTGGGCCGCGCGCGGCAGGCTCTATGCCGAGGCCAGCCTGCACGGTTCGCTGCAGACAGGTTACAACAATGGCTGGGCGCCGCTCTGCATCGGTTCCCACTATGCCGTTCGCACCGCCGCACTTCGCCAGATCGGCGGCCTCGGCCCGGAACTCGCCGAAGACCATTCGACGACGCTGATGATGAATGCCGGCGGCTGGCGCGGCGTCCATGCCGTCGATGCGATCGCCCATGGCGACGGCCCGGCGAATTTTGCCGATCTCGTCGTCCAGGAATTTCAGTGGTCGCGCAGCCTCGTCACCATTCTGCTGCAACATTCCAGCCGCTATGTCGTCCATCTGCCATGGCGACTGAAATTTCAGTTCGTGTTCTCGCAGCTGTGGTACCCGCTGTTTTCCGCCTTCATGGCCGTAATGTTCCTGCTGCCGGTTGCCGCCTTGCTGACGGGCCACGTCTTCGTCGACGTCACCTACCCGGATTTCCTGCTGCATTTCCTACCCATATCGGTGGTACTGACGCTGTTTTCCGTATTCTGGCGGGCGAGGGGAACCTTCAGGCCGCATGATGCGAAACTTTTCGGCTGGGAGGGGCTGGCCTTCATCTTCCTGCGCTGGCCGTGGTCGCTCGCCGGCAGCCTTGCGGCCGTTCGCGATCATATCTCCGGCTCCTTCGTCGACTTCCGCATCACCCCGAAGGGAAAACAGCAGCAGCATTCTTTGCCGCTGCGCGTCGTCGCCCCTTATATCGCGCTCGCCGGGCTTTGCGCCGTCGCCATGGCGCTTGCCAGCGAGGTCGCTGCCGCTCAGGGCTTTTACATTTTCGCCGCGATGAACCTCTCGATCTATCTGTTGCTAGCGATACTGATCGTCGTTCGCCATGCGATTGAGAGCAGTCTGCCGCTGCTGCCGCAATCGCACGGGCTACGGCTTGCGACTGCCATGGGGCTTGCGATCTGGGTTACCGGCGGCATGCAGCTGGGCAGCCATGGCCTCAGCAGCCTCGAAGCTCTTTCCCATGGCCAGCCATTCATCAGTTTCACCGAATCACAATTTGCCGTCGCCGGTGCCGGCCTCGGCGGCGGCAAGACCAGGATCACCAAATTTCGTCTCAAATGGAATGGGTTCGGCAACATGGGACGGGACGAACAGGGTGTGTAGCCGGCAGTCCGGCAAGTGTCGAACAGGAGGATGTAATGTGTATCGGATCGAAACTTTATGGAGCAGCCCTTGCTCTCAGCCTGTGTCTGCCGGTGGCGGCACATTGCGCCGAGGCAGCTGGCAAGAAGGCGCCGACGCCGCTCAGCGCCTATGAGCTCTACCGCATCTACGGCGACAAGACCTGGATCTGGAACACCGGCGGCGGTCGTTTCGTCGATGACGGCCGGCGGTTCGTCGCCTGGACCAATGACAAGGGCAAACAGTCCTTCGCCGAAGGCACGTGGGTGGTCGACGATCTCGGCCAGCTCTGCATGCGCGCCACCTGGACGAATGCAGAAGGTGCGGCCCGCGCCAGCACCTGTTTCGGCCATCGCAAAATCGGCAACACGATCTATCAGCGGCGCCAGCCGGACGGCAATTGGTATGTCTTCCGTCATGCGTCGGTGCGCGGCGATGACGAGTTTGGCAAGCTCGTTCCCATGGATTCGGTCAGTGCGAAAGCGCGTGACCTGAAGCAGGTCCTGCTGAGCCAGGAAGTAGCCCGAAAAGGAGGGTGAGCCATGAAGAAGCTACTGAAAAAAAACTTCTCGACTGCAGCGATAGCGGTGCTGCTGCTGTGTGTCGCCGATATGCCGGGCCGAAGCGAGATGCAATATGCGGGCATTGCCCCGAACCCGGCTGCAGGCGTCCAGACGATCATCGACAAACGCCCCGTTCTTCATGCCGACGGCATCAAGTTCGGCGCCTATGATCCAAATGGTGATTTTGGCGCACAATCGAATGTCGCGACCGAAGCCCTGTTCCTGCCTTGGGAGGACGTCGATCTGGAGACGCTGCGCGTTGCCGATGCCTACGCGCAGGCCAGAGGCCGCAATCTGCTGATATCGGTGGAGCCGTGGTCCTGGGATGTCGACTGGCGGCTGACCTCCGGCCAGCTTCGTCAAAAGGTCCTGCGCGGCGATTACGATGTCAACATGCGTGCGATCGCGCAGATGATATCCCAGCTGAAAAGTCCGGTGATCATTCGCTGGGGCCAGGAGATGGAGGACAAGTCCGGGCGGTTTTCGTGGTCCGGATGGAACCCGCGGGACTATATCACGGCCTACAAGCGCATGATGGATATCGTCCGCCAAGAGGCGCCGGGCACTAAGCTGATGTGGTCGCCGAAGGGCGAGCCAGGCTTGCAGGACTACTATCCCGGTGATGATTATGTCGATCTCGTCGGGCTCTCGGTCTTTGGCCTGGAACGCTACGACGAGCTTGCCTACACCAAGCATCGGACGTTTTCGGAAGCGCTGAAGCAGGGTTACGATCTCGTCGCCGGCTACGGAAAGCCGATCTGGGTGGCGGAGCTCGGCTATCAAGGCGGCGACGCCTATGTCAGGCCCTGGATCGAAACCGCGACGCTGAAGCAGAGCGCCTTTCCAAACC
Organism: Rhizobium sp. NZLR1; assembly: GCF_017357385.1. Lineage (NCBI taxonomy): Bacteria > Pseudomonadati > Pseudomonadota > Alphaproteobacteria > Hyphomicrobiales > Rhizobiaceae > Rhizobium > Rhizobium sp. NZLR1. The sequence continues at coordinate 80,272 of NZ_CP071632.1, forward strand.
TTCAGGAAGTCGTCTATTTCAACGACCGGGATGTGCATGCCTGGCCGTTCGATCTCGGCCGGCCGGACTGGCGCGTCGTCGAAGGCCTGGCCAACTGACCGCCCGGAAAGGAGAGAGGCCCGCCGGGGTTTGCGGGCCTCTCCTCTCATGTCGGGCGATGGATCATCCTTTGATCGTCGCCTTACCCTCTTCGATGAGCCGGCTTGCCGCATCGGCGGGCAAAATCCGTTCGAAGGCGAGTTCGTCACAGATCGGGCGCAGCACGCGCTGGTCGAACTGGGTTGCGCCCATCGGCACCGGCGGCGGATATTCGCCGACCTGGTCCTTGAGAAGATTGACGTATTTGACTGTTTCCTGCTCCGTCGGGTTGAGCTGCGGTAGTATGGCTTCGCGCACGGCCGGGGACATCGGCACGCCGCGCTCGACGCCGAGAATCTTGCCGGCCTCGATATCGTTGACGAAGAAGTTGATGAATTTCGCGGCTGCCTCGCCGTTCTTTGTCGTGGCGCCGAGGCTCCAGATAAGCGCGGGACGGTAGTAGTGGCCCGACGGCCCGCCCTTCTTTTCCCGCGGCAGCATGGTGATGCCGAGCTTGTTCTTGATGATCAGCTGATAGCCGACCATTTGATTGGAATAGGCCATGCCGATCACCGATTTGCCGATACCGAGGCAATTGGTGTCGATGGTGTTCTGATCGAGCGTCTGGACGTCGGCAGCAACGGTGCCCCCCGCTTTGCGAAGCTTCTCCCAGTAGTCGAACCATTCGGTGGCATCGTCGGCTGTGAAGCCGAGCCCGACGCTTTCCTTCGCAAAGAGGCTCTTGCCGCGCTGGCGCAGCCAGGCGTCGAACACATAGGCGTAGCGTGCGGCATAGGGGCCGCCGCTCTTGCCGGAGGACTTGGCGAGTGCTACGGCGAGCTTGGCATACTCGTCCCAGGTGAGGTCGGGTGTCGGCAACGGGATGCCCGCCTTTTCGAATTCGACCGTGTCGAAGAACATCGAGAAGGAGTTGAGGCCGAGGCCGACACCATAGAGTTTGCCGTCGATGGTGGTCAGTTTCAGCATGTCGGCGCCGAAGGACTGGACGTTCAGGGTCGAAGGCAGGAATTCGTCAAGCGGCATGCACGCGCCGCGCTTGGAATAGTCGGAGATCGTTCCCGGCTCGAGCTGGAAGACGTCGGCGATCGAGCGGCCGGCCATCTGCGTTGCGAGTTTGGTCCAGTAGCCGTCGCCCGAAAGCGATTCACCGACGATCGTGACGCCGGGCGTCTTCGCTTGGTAGAGCTTGGCGACTTCGAGCGTGCGCTTGGCGCGGTCGTTCGACCCCCACCACATGGCGCGCAGCGACGCGTCCTCGGCAAAAGCCGGAATTGCGCTTCCCGCGCCGAAGGCGAGGCCGGCGGCTGCTCCGGCTGAACCCATCAGAAATGAACGGCGGTTGACCTGCATGATATCCTCCTCCTTGTCGCAACATGCCCGCTACCATCCTCCAACGGCGTTGGCGTGCATTTTGCAATAGAGTACGCAAAAAAATAATTATTGCAATAAATAACGTTTATCTTGCAAATTTGCATAATTTGCATAAGGTTTGCCCATGAATGAACAAAAAACCGACGACCAAGAAACCAACGACCAAAAAATCAGACGGCCGCGTCAGGCCGATATCGCTACATTGGCCGGCGTCTCCGTCTCCACGGTGTCGCGTGTGCTCGCCAACGAACCCGGCATCAGCGAAACCGTGCGCCGCCAGATCTTGAAGGTGGCGGCCGAGCACGGCTATCCGGTGAAATCTGCGACCGAAGCCGTTGCCGGCGGGCTGGCGCTCATTGCCAGCGACGGCGTCACCGGCGGTCTCAGCGTCTTTTATGAAGCGATCGTCGAGGGCCTGCGCGCCGGAGCCGCCGAAGCCGGCATGCCCTTCGAGATCCGGATGGTTCGCGAGGATCGCATCACGCCGGACGCCGTGCGCGACTATATGCAGGCAGCAGATGCCGAGGGTCTCTTTCTGGTCGGCATCGACCCGAACGAGATGCTGCGTGACTGGCTGCAGGGCACCATGACGCCGGCCGTGCTCGTCAACGGCACCGATCCCAGAATGCAGTTTGATGGCGTTTCGCCGGCTAATTTTTTCGGCGCCTATGAAGCGACCAGCCGAATGATCAAGGCCGGCCATCGCCGCATCCTGCATCTGAGCGGCTCGCACCGCTATACTATCCGGGAGCGTATCCGCGGTTTTGAGGCTGCGGTGGCCGCCGTCCCCGACGCCGAGGGTCGTTTCGTGCCTCTGGTGCTGGAGGGCAGCGCCAGCCGCGAGGCGCATGAACGCACTGCCGCGGTCCTTGCCGAAAATGCCGGTTTCACCGCCGCCTTCTGCATGAATGATTTCATCGCCGTCGGCGTGCTCGAGGCCGTCACCGAAGCCGGTATGCGTGTGCCGGAGGATTTCGCGATCGTCGGCTTCGATGATCTGCCCTGCGCGCTGATGACCAATCCGCGGCTTTCCACCATGCGCGTCGACCGCGCCGCCCTCGGGCGCGAGGCCGTCTTCCTGATGCTGTCCCGTTTCCGCAACAGGACGGCGGCGGCGCGCCACATCTGCCAGGCGGTCGTTGCCGTTGCGGGAGGGACCGTTCCGAATGCCGAAAAACCGTGAGTGATGCTGATGACCTATGATCCCGCCAGCGCCAACCCGCTTGCAGGCAATCCGCTCGAAACCCGCGCCGATATGAGCCGGGCTCTGCTTGATCTCTTCGATCCGCTTCTTGTCTGTTTTTCAAAAGGCAATGCCCGCGTCAGGCTGAGCGGCGGCGCCGCCCATTTCGACCGGGCGGCAGCCGATCTCGAAGGCTTCGCCCGCCCGCTCTGGGGATTGGCGCCGCTTGGCGCCGGCAACGGCGACTTCGCCCACTGGCATCGTTTTGCCGAAGGTCTCGCAAACGGCACCGATCCCGCCCATCCGGAATATTGGGGAACGGTCAATGGCCGCGATCAGCGGATGGTCGAGCTTGCCGCTCTCGGTTTTGCCCTGGCGCTGGTGCCGGAAAAGATCTGGGAGCCGCTCGATCAGCGCGCCCGCGGCAATGTCGTCGCCTATCTCAAGCATGCCAGGCAGTTCGACTATGCCGACAATAACTGGAAATTCTTCCGGATCCTTGTCGATATTGCGCTCGATCGTCTCGGCGCCGATTTCGATCGCAGCCTGACCCGGCAATATCTGCAGGAGCTCGAAGGCTTCTATATCGGCGATGGCTGGTATCGCGACGGCAACGTGCGCCGCATCGACCACTACATTCCGTTCGCCATGCATTTCTATGGTCTGATCTATTCCAAGCTCGTCGACGACGATTATGCAAAACGCTACCGGGAGCGCGCCATCCTCTTTGCCCGGGACTTCCGCCACTGGTTTGCCGCCGACGGCGCGACGATCCCATTCGGCCGCAGCCTGACCTATCGCTTTGCCTGTGCCGGCTTCTGGTCGGCGCTCGCCTTTGCCGATGTCGAGGCTTTGCCCTGGGGCGAGGTCAAGCATCTCTGCCTGCAGCATCTACGCTGGTGGAAAGATAAGCCGATTGCCGATCGCGACGGCGTGCTGTCGATTGGTTTTGGCTATCCGAACCTGCTGATGTCGGAAAGCTACAATTCCGCGGGCTCGCCCTATTGGGCGCTCAAGGCCTTCCTGCCGCTCGCCATCGCCGAGGATCATCCGTTCTGGACCGCTGAGGAAAAGGCGCCGGAGCAGGCACCCTCTATCGTCCCCCAGCGTCATCCCGGCATGGTGATGATGCGGGCAGGCGGCGATGTCGTGGCACTGTCTGCGGGCCAGGAAAATCTGCAGATGCGTTTCGGCACGGAAAAATACGCGAAGTTCGCTTATTCCACCCGCTACGGCTTCAGTGTCGAGTCCGATGAGCGTGGCTTCGCGCTTGCCGCCTTTGATTCGATGCTGGCCTTCAGCGATGACGGCCTGCATTACCGCGTGCGCGAAACGAATGAGCAAGCAAAGCTTGCAGGCGAGGTGCTCTATGCGAAATGGTCGCCTTTCCCCGCTGTCGCTGTCGAAACCTGGCTGCTGCCTCAAGCCCCCTGGCATATCCGCCTCCACCGGATCAGGTCTGACCGGCCGTTACGCATCGCCGAAGGCGGCTTTGCCATCGGCCGCCGGGATTTCGAGCTGGACAGGCTCTCGGCGTCCGATGGGGCTGCCTACGCGATCGGCGAAGCCGATTTCACCGGCATTGTAGATCTCGGTTCTTCGGTCAGGCGCGCCGGCCTTGCCCAGAAGGCGCAACCCAACACCAATGTGATCGTTGCGAAAACCATCGTGCCGCAGCTGCGCGGCCAGATCCCGGCCGGTGAAACCATCCTGGTGACGGCAGTGCTGGCGCTCGACGATCCCGCCGCCGTCTCCTCTGCCTGGACGAAGCCGCCGAAAGCGCCCGATATTGCGATGCTGGAGGCCCTGGTGCGGGAAAAAGGCGTGACCGTCAGCGCCATCGAAGCGCCGGGACAGATGCCATGAGCCGCCCGGCCATTGTTCTTGCGATGGAGCCCTCGCGCACGGAACACGTCCTGCCGGAGGGTTTGCTGCAACGGCTCGACACCGTCGGTCACCTGCTGGATTCCAAGCCGCTGCAGCATTTCAACGACGAGCGGGCCAGACGCCTGCTGGCCGAAGCCGAAATCCTGATCACCGGCTGGGGCGCGCCCTATGTCGGGCCTGACATTCCCGCCGCAGCAACGCACCTTCGCCTCATCGTTCATGCGGCGGGCACGGTAAAGGGCGTCATCGACGACAGCATCTTCGAAGCCGGCATAGTGGTCAGCCATTCGGCCGAGGCCAATGCCGTGCCGGTCGCCGAATTCACGCTGGCGGCGATCATCTTCGCCGGCAAGCGGGCCTTCCGTTTCCGTGATCTCTATGTCGCCGACCGCAACCGCGACCGGACCTATCCGATGCAGCGCGAAGCGATCGGAAACTATGGCCGCATCGTCGGCATCGTCGGCGCCTCGCGCATCGGCCGGCGGGTAATCGAGCTCTTGAAACCCTTCGGCTACAGGCTGCTGCTGTTCGACCCCATGCTCGATGCTGCCGAGGCCGCCGGACTCGGCGCGGAGAAGGTCGATCTCGACGAATTGATGCGCCGCGCCGATATCGTTTCCCTGCACGCGCCGTCGCTGCCCTCGACCCGGCATATGATCGATGCGCGAAGATTGTCGCTGATGAAGGAGGGCGCAACGCTGATCAACACCGCGCGCGGCATCCTCGTCGATGAGGTGGCGCTGCTTTCGCAGCTGAAGACCGGCCGCATCGATGCGGTCATCGACGTCACCGATCCGGAGATCCCGGACCCCGGCTCGGTATTCTACGATCTGCCGAATGTCTTTCTGACGCCACATATTGCCGGCGCCATCGGGCTGGAACGGGCGCGCCTCGGCGAGATGGCGGTGGACGAGGTCGAGCGCTTCATGATCGGCCGGCCGCTGCTTTACCAGATCCACCAGGCGAATCTCGAAAACATCGCCTGAGGCGCGTCGAGCGACCCAGGCGACGAGATATCAGCGTGATGTCCGCAGCGAATTGGGCGAACCGTCATCGGCGAGCTCGGGCATCAGATCGGCAATTTTGACCACTTTGCCGGTGCGCGAGCTTGTCAACGCCGCAATGCCGCAGAGCACGGACATGGCGCCGGCCCGCGTGCCGGCGCGCTGGGCGAGCCTGTCTTCTATGTCGGGCTTGAAGATCATATTGCGCATCCGGTCGTCGCCGCCGTAATGGCCGCCGGTGAAATGCGGAACGACGATGCGCTCGACCGCCTCCTTGCCGTTCGGGAAATTGCGGATCAGCAGGATCGTGTCTTCCTTCGGCTCTTCCCAGGGCTGGGCCTCATATTGGCGAAGCTCGATGCGCCCCTTGGTGCCGTTGAAGGCGAGGTGATGGCCTTCGATCGGTTGAAAGGCGTTCAGCGAATAGGAGACATGGACGTTGTTGCGATAGCGCAGGCTGACCACCATCGTGTCGGGAATGTCGATATCCTCGCGGAAGACGCAGCCGTCGCGGAAATAGCCGTCAATCTTCGAGGGATCCTCGTAGAGCTGATCGAGGAACGGATCGGCCTCGAGATCTAGATAATAGTCGCATTCATGCGCGTGCGGACAGAGCTTGCAGCGCGGGCCGCGGAATGGGCCCTTGCGGCCGTAGTTTTGCAGGTCGGCAAAGGAGGTGACGGCTTCGGGGTCGCTGTCGAGATACCAGTTCAACAGATCGAAATGATGCGTCGCCTTGTGGACGAACAGGCTGCCGGAATTTTCGGTATAGGCATGCCAGCGGCGGAAGTAGTCGGCGCCGTGTTTGGTGTTGAGATACCAATGGAAGTCGACGGAGGTCACCCGGCCGATCTCGCCGGCATTCAACAGTTCCTTAATGCGCGCCGCCGTCGGCGCGTAGCGGTAGTTGAAGGAGACGTCGACGCGCCGGCCGGTCCGTTTCTCGGCATCGATGATCCGCCTGATCTTGTCGACCGCTGTTGTCATCGGCTTTTCGGTGATGACGTCGATACCGGCTTCGAGCGCCCGCACGACGATGTCGTCGTGGGTGTGATCAGGCGTGCAGACGATGATCAGATCCGGCTTCTGTTCGGCCAGCATCGCGTCGATATCGTCGTAAATCGGCGCGTTGCTGCCGATCATATTGCGGGCACGTTCGCCACGCAGCGAATTCTTCTCGACGATCGCGATGAGATCGACATGTTCGCGCCAGCCGGCAAGCAGGTCCTTGCCCCACATCGTGGTGCCGCGGTTTCCGGTGCCGATCAGGGCAAAACGGCGTTTCTCCATCGAATGAACCTCCTGCATGCGTGATGAAACGAATTGAAAATCAGATCTGGCAGCAACTGCGGAAGCGCTCGACGCAGGTGGCGATCACCTCGTCGGCCGGGCGTTTCCACCAGGTCTCGGCCGAAAAAATCTCCACCTCCTGCGCGCCGAAGAAACCGGCAGCCTCGACCATCCGTCGTATGCCCTTGAGGTCGATGACGCCATCGCCCATCATGCCGCGGTCAAGCAGCATGTCCTTGGTCGGCACCAGCCAGTCGCAGATGTGATGGGCAAAGATGCGTTTCATGCGCCCGGCGCGGGCAATCTGGTTGGCAAGATCGGGATCCCACCAGACATGGTAGACATCGATCGCAACGCCGACATCCTCACCGAGCTGATCGCACATGTCGAGCGCCTGGCCGAGCGTGTTCACGCAGGCCCGGTCGGCGGCATACATCGGGTGCAGTGGCTCGATGGCGAGCTTGACGCCGGCAGCCTGCGCATGCGGCAGCACGGCGGCAATGCCGTCAAACACCATCTGGCGGGCGGCGACAATATCCTTCGAGCTGCCGGGCAATCCACCGACAACGAGCACCAGGCAATCGGCTGCGAAGGCCGCGGCCTCGTCGATGGCGCGCCTGTTGTCGTCGAGGTTCTTCTGCCAGTCGGCATCGTTTGCCGCCGGAAAGAAGCCGCCGCGGCAAAGTCCGGTCAGCTTGATGCCGTTCGATTTGACGATCCGCACCGCTTCGTCGAGACCGGCCTTGGCGACCTGGTCGCGCCACGGCGCGATCGAGGTGATGCCGTGTTTCAGGCAGATATCGACGGCTTCGGCGAAACCGCATTGTTCGCGGATCGTCGCCAGATTGATCGAAAGTCCTTCGACCTGCATGTCATTCCCTCTCATTGCCGTGCCGGCGCTTAGTGAACGCCATGGACGGCAAGCACCTGCTTCATGCGCGCCGTTGCGAGTTCCGGATCGGCGAGAACCCGCGCCTTGTCGGCCAGGCGGAAGAGTTCGGCCAGATGCGTCAGCGAACGGGTGCTCTGCTGGCCGCCGACCATGACGAAATGGTCCTGTAGGCCGTTGAGATAGGCGAGGAAGACGACGCCGGTCTTGTAGAAGCGCGTCGGCGCCTTGAAGATGTGGCGCGACAGCGGCACGGTCGGCTCGAGCAGATCGAAGAATTCGTGGTTACTCTTGCGGCCGAGCGCGTCGAGCGCAGCGGACGCTGCCGGCGCGATCGCATCGAAAATCCCGAGCAGCGCATCGGAATGACCCTCTTCGTCGCCGGCGATCAGTTCGGCATAGTTGAAGTCGTCGCCGGTATACATGCGCACGGCCTTAGGCAGTTGGCGGCGCATCGCCACTTCTTTCTCCTTGGAAAGCAGCGAGATCTTGATGCCGTCGACCTTGTCGGCATGTGCCTCGATCACCTCGAGGCAGGTGGACATCGCCTTGAGGTGGTCGCCGTTGCCCCAATAACCCTCGAGCGCCGGATCGAACATCTCGCCCAGCCAATGGATGATGACCGGTTCCTTGACCTGGCGGAGGATGCGGTCGTAGACGCGGATATAGTCATCCGGCCCTTTGGCGGCGGCCGCAAGCGCCCGGCTCGCCATAAGGATGATACGGCCGCCGGCTGCCTCCACCGTTTCGATCTGCTCCTCATAGGCCTTGAGGATCGTGTCGACGGTCACGTCGGGTCCCGGCGTTAGATGGTCGGTGCCGGCACCGCAGGCAATCAGCGCATCCTTGCGACCGGCCGCTTCGCCAAGCGCGCGGCGGATGAGCTCGCGCGCTTCCGACCAGCCGAGGCCCATGCCGCGCTGCGCCGTATCCATGGCTTCGGCGACGCCGAGGCCGAGATCCCAGAGCCGGTGGCGAAAGGCGAGCGTTCGGTCCCAGTCGATCGCCGGCGTCAGCCACGGGTCGTTGTCGGCGAGCGGATCGGCGACGACATGGGCGGCGGCAAAGGCGATGCGCGGGAAGGCCTTGGCGTCGCGCTTCTTCAGTTCGATCGGCGTGCCGGTCAGTGTGTAGGGGACGATCTTGCCGTCGAGGGGGAGATTGATCGTCGTCACGGTCAGAACTCCAATGCGGGAACGTCGAGCCAGCGGCGCTCTGCCCAGGATTTCAGGCCGAGTTCGGCAAGCTGCACGCCCTTGGCGCCGGCTTCCAAGCCATAGGGCCACGGCGCATCTTCGACGACATGGCGGATGAACATCTCCCACTGCGCCTTGAAGCCGTTGTCGAAAGCCTGCGTGTCCGGGACCTCGTCCCAGGTCTTGTAAAAGTCGATCGTCTGCGGCTGGTCGGGGTTCCAGACCGGCTTCGGCGTGTTGACGCGGTGCTGGCTCCAGCATTTCGTCAGGCCGGCGACAGCCGAACCATGCGTGCCGTCGACCTGGAAGGTGACGAGGTCGTCGCGGCGAACGCGAACGGCCCAGGAGGAGTTGATCTGCGCGATGGCGCCGCCCTCGAGCTCGAAGGTCGCATAGGCCGCATCATCGGTGTCGCAATCATAGGGCTTGCCCTGCTCATCGATGCGCTGGCCGATATGGGTGGCGCCGAGGCAGGAGACAGCCTTTACCTCGCCGAACAAATTGTCGAGCACGTAGCGCCAGTGGCAGAGCATGTCGAGGATGATGCCGCCGCCATCACCCTTGCGATAATTCCAGGACGGACGCTGGGCGGGCACGCCCCAATCGCCTTCGAAGACCCAGTAGCCGAATTCGCCGCGCACCGAGAGGATCTTGCCGAAAAAGCCGGAATCCTTCAGCAGCGCCAGCTTGCGCAGGCCCGGCAGGAACAGCTTGTCCTGCACGACGCCGTGCTTGAGCCCGGAGCCGCGCGCCTTGCGGGCAAGGTCGAGTGCCACTTGCAGATCGTCGGAGATCGGCTTTTCGCAATAGACATGCTTGCCGGCATCGATCGCCCTGGACAGCAGCTCGGCGCGCATCAGCGTCGTGCCGGCGTCGAAGAAGATCGTGTCGTCGGGATTGGCGAGAGCGGCATCGAGGTCGGTCGACCAGCGCCCGATGTTATGCTTCTTCGCCAGCTCTTCCATCTTGGCGCCGTTGCGGCCGACGATGATCGGGTCGATCTCGAGTTTCTCGCCCGATTTCAGCGTGATGCCGCCCTGGTCGCGGAAGGCGAGGATCGAACGCACCAGGTGCTGATTGTACCCCATGCGGCCGGTAACGCCGTGCAAGATGATCCCCAAGCGTGCCATTTTTCCTCCCTTGCAATTTTTTGCGGCGGGAGCGGGCATCCGGCCCGACCCTCCCAAGTCAGTAACTAAACAGTTACTTGATGGCAGAAGAGCAGCGAGGCTGTCAATAGTCAAATCCTGTTTTCGGGATTCAGCGCTTGATCGAGGCGAGCGTCACGTGGACGATATGCCTTTCCCAGGCATGGAGATGGGTCGGCTCGATCAGGTCCCGGCCGAAGATCGTCGAAAGCGTGTACTGGTTGGACAGGTAAAAATAGCCGAGCGAGGCGATCGTCAGATAGACGTGCAGGGGATCGGCGGTCTCGACGAAGACGCCCTGCTTCTTTCCCCGCTCGAGTACATCCGAAAGCTCGCCGATCAGATGCGAGTGCAGTTCTTTTAGCCGAACGGACTGGCGCAGCCAGCGGGCGCGATGCAGATTTTCCGTGCCGAGCAGGCTCAGGAATTCCGGGTGCTGGAGAAAATAACGCCAGGTGAAGAGCGCGAGTTCGCCGATGCCTTCTTCCGGGCTACGGTCGCCGATATGAAGCGCGCGCTCGGCCGTGCGGATGCCGACATAGGCTTCTTCGAGCACTCTGAGGTAGAGCTGCTCCTTGTCGCCGAAATAATGGTAGAGCATGCGCTTGTTGGTGCCGGCGCGTTCGGCGATGGCATCGACGCGGGCCCCGCCCATGCCGTTTTCGGCGAACTCGCGGGTTGCCGCTTCCAGGATCGCGGCGCGTGTCCGCTCCGGATCGCGTTGCGCCGTGCGTTCCTGAGATGGGCGCCGGGATTTTTTCTTTTCTCCGTTTTCCGCGTTGTCGTTCATCGTTTCCCCTCCGTCTCGGATGTTGCGCTCATAAGCCTTCGGTGCGAAATTGTAAAAACCGAATTTAGAAGGGCGGCCAGCAACAACCGACACCCCGCTTGACACGCTTGCCGCTTTGCCCGTAGCTTGTAACCAATTAGTTATTTATGCAAGGGTAACTACATCGGAAGCGTGTGGAGGCGCTTCCCCTTAGGAGGAGGAAAAAATGAGCCTACGTGTAAGCAGACGTAATTTCGTGGCGGGAGGCGCAACGCTTCTTTCGCTTTCGGCGCTCGGAACCAGCGCTTTGGCACAGGAAACGCGCCTGCGTCTCCTGTGGTGGGGCTCGCAGCCGCGCGCCGACCGCACCAACAAGGTCTCCCAACTTTACCAGACAAAGAATGCCGGTACGTCGATCACCGGCGAATTCCTCGGCTGGGGCGATTACTGGCCGCGTCTTGCGACCCAGGTCGCCGGCCGCAATGCGCCTGATATCATCCAGATGGACTATCGCTATATCGTTCAATATGCGCGGCGCGGTGCGCTTGCGCCGCTGGAATCCTATATGCCGGCGAAACTGAACCTCGACGATTTCGACAAGGCGCAGGTCGAAGGCGGCAGTGTCGACGGCCATCTCTATGGCGTCAGCCTCGGGGCGAACTCGGCCGCGACGGTGCTCAACACCACCGCCTTCAAGGAGGCCGGTGTCGATCTGCCGACGCAGGCGACAACCTGGGAAGAATTCGGCCGCATGGGCGCCGAGATCACCAAGGCGGGCAAACGCAAGGGCATGTTCGGCATCGCCGACGGCAGCGGCGGTGAACCGCTGTTCGAAAACTGGCTGCGTCAGCGCGGCAAGGGCCTCTATACCGCCGACGGCAAGATCGCCTTCGACGTCGACGATGCATCGGAATGGTACGACATGTGGGCCAAGTTCCGTGAGGCCGGCGCCTGCGTTCCTGCCGACGTCCAGGCGCTCGACAAGAACGACATCGAAACCAACACGGTATCGCTCGGCAAATCTGCGGCCGGCTTTGCCCATTCCAACCAGTTCGTCGCCTATCAGGCAATGAGCAAGGACAAGTTGGCGCTCACCAACTACATGCGCATCAAGGCGGATTCGAAGGGTGGCCACTATCGCAAGCCTTCGATGTTCTTCTCGGTCTCGGCCCAGTCGAAATCGGTGGAGCAAGCGGTCGACTACGTCAATTTCTTCGTCAAGAACCCCGAGGCGGCGGTGCTCCTGGATGTCGAACGCGGCATTCCGGAATCGGCCGCCATGCGCGAGGTCGTCGCGGCGAAGCTCGATGAGAACGGCAAGGTTGCCCTGGCATATGTCAGCGGTCTTGGCGACCTCGCCGGCAAATTGCCGCCGCCGCCGCCGGCCGGCGCCGGTGAGGGCGAGCTGATGTTGCGCAACATCGCCGAACAGGTCGGCTTCGGACAGCTGTCTCCCGCCGATGGCGGCAAACAGCTCGTCACTGAAATCACGCAGATTCTCGCACGAGGCTGATCCCGTATGAGCAATGCGATGCGCACGCCCGCAGGGGCCATATCAGTGGAAAGCTATCAGGGTGCCGTGGCCGAAGGACGCTTCCGGCGTCTCTGGAATGCCAATGCTCCCGGCTATCTCTTCCTTTTGCCATGGCTCATCGGCTTTTTCGGTTTGACCCTCGGGCCGGCCCTGATTTCGCTCTACCTTTCCTTCACCGACTTCGACATGATCCAGTCGCCGCGGTGGGTGGGGGCTGCGAATTACGTGCGCATCGCCACGGCGGATCCGAAATTCTCGGCCGCCATGCACGTAACCCTGACTTATGTCGTCTTATCGGTGCCGTTCAAGCTGACCTTCGCCTTGCTGGTCGCCATGGCGCTGAACCGCGGCCTGCGTGGGCTGCCGATCTATCGCGCCATCTTCTACCTCCCCTCACTGCTGGGTGGCAGCGTGGCGATCGCCGTGCTCTGGCGCCAGCTTTTCGCCAGTGACGGCCTCATCAACGCGGCCCTTGCCCAGATCGGCATCGAGGGACCGAGCTGGATCTCGCATCCGAACTATTCGATCTACACGCTGGTGGCGCTGTCCGTCTGGCAGTTCGGCTCGCCGATGATCATCTTCCTGGCCGGCCTGCGCCAGATCCCGCAGGATATGTATGAGGCCGCGAGCCTCGACGGCGCCTCGAAATTCCGGCAATTCTACAAGATCACGCTGCCACTTCTGACGCCGGTGATCTTCTTCAACGCCGTCGTCCAGACGATTGATGCCTTCAAGGCCTTCACGCCCGCCTTCATCATCTCCGGCGGCACGGGCGGTCCGATCAACTCGACGCTCTTTTACACGCTCTACCTCTATCAGGAAGCCTTCGGCAATTTCCGCATGGGCTATGCCTCGGCGCTCGCCTGGATCCTGGTGGTGATCATCGCGATCTTCACTGCCTTCTCCTTCCTGACCTCGCGTTATTGGGTGCACTACGATGACTGAGATGACCGCTTCCGTCACTGCGGCCAGGCCGCCATCGGACATCACCAAACGCAGTCTGCCGGCGTCGCTCATCATCCACGCCCTGCTGATCGCCGCATCGCTTCTGATGCTCTATCCTCTGTTGTGGATGGTTTCGGCATCGGTCAGGCCGGAAACCGAGATCTTCTCGTCGACCTCGCTCATCCCGTCGTCGATCGATTTCTCCTCCTATGCGCGCGGTTGGGTCGGCCTCGATGTCAGCTTCGGCCGGTTCTTCTGGAATTCGCTGGTCATTTCGCTGCTGGTGGTGACGGGCAATGTCATCGCCTGTTCGCTGACGGCCTTCGCCTTTGCGCGGCTGCGGTTCGTCGGCCGGAATTTCTGGTTCGCGATCATGCTCGGCACGCTGATGATCCCCTATCACGTGACGCTGATCCCGCAATATGTGCTCTTCCTCGATCTCGGCTGGGTCAACACCATCCTGCCGCTTGTCGTGCCGAAGTTCCTGGCAAGCGATGCCTTCTTCATCTTCCTGATGGTGCAGTTCTTCCGCGGTATCCCGCGCGAACTCGACGAGGCGGCGATGATGGATGGTTGCAGCGCCTGGCGCATCTATTGGAAGATCATGTTGCCGTTGTCGCTGCCGGTGCTGGCGACGGCCGCCATCTTCTCCTTCATATGGACCTGGGACGATTTCTTCGGTCCGCTGATCTACCTGAACGACATGAACACCTATACGATCCAGCTCGGCCTGCGGACCTTCGTGGACTCCACCAGCGCATCGGATTGGGGCGGTTTGTTCGCCATGTCGACCCTGACGCTGGTGCCGGTATTCTTCTTCTTCCTGTTCTTCCAGCGTCTGCTGATCGAGGGCATCGCCACGACGGGCATGAAGCGTTGACGGCGATAGCGGGAAAAAGCGACATGAGCATGAAGACGGTGGCGATCGTCGGCTGCGGCATCGGCCGCTCCCACATCGTCGAAGGCTACCTGCCGCATTCCGACAAGTTCAAGGTCGTGGCGATCTGCGACCTGAACGGAGAGCGTTTGTCGGCGGTCGGCGACGAGTTCGGTATCGAACGCCGCACCACCTCTTTTGCAGAACTGCTGGCCGACGACACGATCGACATCATCGATATCTGCACCCCACCCGGCATTCATCTGGAACAGGTGGTCGCGGCGCTCGCCGCCGGCAAACATGTCGTCTGCGAAAAGCCGCTGACCGGCTCGCTGGCCGGTGTCGATACCATCATGGAAGCGGAAAAAGCCGCCAAAGGCGTACTGATGCCGATCTTCCAATATCGCTATGGCGACGGTATCCAGAAAGCCAAGCGGATCATCGATGCCGGCATTGCCGGCAAGGCCTATACGGCTTCGGTCGAAACCTTCTGGTTGCGCAAGCCGGAATATTACGCCGTTCCCTGGCGCGGCAAATGGGCGACAGAACTCGGCGGCGTGCTCGTTACCCATGCGCTGCATCTGCACGACATGATGATGCATCTGATGGGCCCGGCAGCAAGGGTCTTCGGCCGTGTCGCCACCCGCGTCAACGATATCGAGGTCGAGGATTGCGCCTCCGCCAGCCTGCTGATGGAAAACGGCGCCTTTGTCTCGCTGTCCTGCACGCTTGGTTCGCAGGAACAATTGAGCCGGCTAAGGCTGCACTTCGAGAACGTCACGTTCGAAAGCAGCCACGAACCCTACACACCAGGCAAAGATCCCTGGAAGATTATCGCTGCGAATGACGAGGTGCGGGAGAAGATCGACCGGGTGATTGCCGACTGGCAGCCGGTCGCGCCGCGTTTCACCACCCAGATGGGCCAGTTCCACGCCTTCCTCAGCGGCCAGGGGCCGCTGCCGGTGACGACGGTGGATGCTCGTCGCGCGCTGGAACTGGTGACCGCCATTTACCAGTCTTCCGACAGCGGCGCCGACGTGCCGCTGCCGGTCGGTCCTGACAGTCCGAAATACGCCGATTGGCGCGCAAGAACGAAGTAACCGATAAATAAAACGAGAGGGTTTTGAGAAGATGGCAACCAGTGTCGTTCTTCAGAAGGTCGAGAAGCGCTACGGCTCGCTGGATGTGATCCATGGCATCGACCTGACGATCGATCCCGGCGAATTCGTCGTTTTCGTCGGCCCCTCCGGCTGCGGAAAATCGACCCTTCTGCGCATGATCGCCGGTCTCGAGGAGATCACCGCCGGCGCGCTGCTTCTCGACAGCGAGCGCATGAACGAGGTGGCGCCCGCCAAACGTGGCATCGCCATGGTTTTCCAGTCCTATGCCCTCTATCCCCATATGTCGGTTTACAAGAACCTTGCCTTCGGCCTGGAGACGGCGGGTTACAAGAAGACCGATATCCAGCCGAAGGTGAAGCGTGCCGCCGAGATCCTGCAGATCGAGAAGCTGCTGGAGCGCAAGCCGAAAGCGCTCTCCGGCGGTCAGCGTCAGCGTGTTGCGATCGGCCGCGCCATCGTGCGCGAACCGCGGATCTTCCTGTTCGACGAACCGCTGTCGAACCTCGATGCCGAACTGCGCGTGCAGATGCGCGTCGAGATCTCCCGCCTGCACCGCAGCCTGGGTAACACCATGATCTATGTCACCCATGACCAGGTCGAAGCCATGACGATGGCCGACAAGATCGTGGTGTTGAATTCCGGCCGCATCGAGCAGGTCGGCGCGCCGCTCGATCTCTACAACAACCCGGCCAACCGCTTTGTCGCCGGTTTCATCGGCAGCCCGAAAATGAACTTTCTCAAGGCCCGCATCGAGCAGGTCGGCGAGGCTGAAACCAGCATCCATGTCTGCGGCAATTCGGTTCGCCTGCCGCGCCGGCTGAAAGGCGAGGCTGGCCAGGACGTCACCTTCGGCATCCGTCCCGAGCATCTTTCCCTCGCCGAGGGCGCCATCGCACTGTCGACCGTCAACATCGATCTCGTCGAAAATCTCGGCGGCGCCACCATGCTTTACACGACGACGCCCGATAGCCAGCTCCTGACCGTTGCGCTCGACGGCCAGCAGAAGGTCGAGCGCGGCGCCAATGTGAAGACTTCCTTCGATCCGGCCCGCTGTCACGTCTTCGATGCCGCCGGCAAAACGATCTGACCGCCCTTCTTGACAGCCGATCCCCCTCTGCCCCATCATTTCTGGATGGGGCCGTTGGAACAGGATGAATCCTGTTCTAACTTAATTAGTTAGAGCATGCTGTCGTCCGAAAACCGCTCACACTTTTCGGCATCATGCTCTGGGGGACAAGCATGACGCCTGAAGATAGGATTCATGCCCTTGGCATCTGGCAGGGCCCAATCGAGATTTCGCCGATATCCGGCGGCATTACCAACCGGAATTACCTAGTCAGCGATGCCGTGGCGCGCTGCGTGGTGAGGCTCGGCACCGATATTCCGATCCACCACATCAACAGGCAGAACGAGCTTGCCGCAAGCCGTGCGGCCCATGCCGCCGGCATATCGCCCGCTGTCATCCACCATTCGCCCGGCGTGCTGGTGCTCGAATATATCGAGGCACGGGCGCTTTCACCGGAGGATGTCAGGACACCGGAAATGCTGACCCGGATCGTCCCCTTGGTCCGTGCCTGCCACTGCGATATCGCCAGGCATTTCCGTGGTCAGGCAATGATCTTCTGGGTCTTCCACGTCATTCGCGACTACGCCGCCAATCTGAAGGCGTCGGGCAGCGCCTATCTCCCGCTGCTGTCGGCGCTGATCGGCAAGACCGAGACGCTGGAAGCAGCGGCAGGGCCGTTCGAGATCGCCTTCGGCCACAATGACCTGCTGGCCGCCAACTTTCTTGATGACGGCAAGCGGCTCTGGCTGATCGACTGGGACTATGCCGGCTTCAACACGCCGCTGTTCGACCTCGGCGGACTGGCCTCGAACAACGAACTCCCTGATGCGGCCGAGCGCATGATGCTGGAGATCTATTTCGACCGGCCGCTGACCGATGACCTCAGCCGGCGCTATGGCGCGATGAAATGCGCCTCGCTGCTGCGCGAGACGCTCTGGAGCATGATTTCGGAAATCCATTCCACCATCGATTTCGACTATTCCGGCTATACGGCCGAAAATCTCGCGCGCTTCGAACGCGCCTATCAAGCTTTTGAGCAGGACAATAAATGACGAAGGAATTACCGAAAACGGCAAAAGCCGTTGTCATCGGCGGCGGTATCATCGGCTGCTCGACGGCCTATCATCTCGGCAAACTCGGCTGGACCGATACCGTCCTCTTGGAGCGCAAGAAGCTCACCTCGGGAACCACTTTCCATGCCGCCGGCCTCGTTGGCCAGTTGCGCACCAGCGCCAACATCACCCAGCTTCTCGGTTATTCCGTCGATCTCTACAAACGGCTGGAGCAGGAAACCGGCCTCGGCACCGGCTGGAAGATGAATGGCGGCCTACGGCTTGCCTGCAACGAGGAGCGCTGGACGGAGGTCAGACGCCAGGCGACCACCGCCCATTCCTTCGGCTTGGAAATGCAATTGCTGACGCCGCAGGAAGCCTTCGATCTCTGGCCGTTGATGACGGTCGATGATCTGGTCGGGGCCGCTTTCCTTCCCACCGACGGCCAGGCCAATCCCTCCGACATTACTCAGGCGCTGGCGAAAGGCGCCCGCATGTCTGGTGTTTCGATCTTCGAGGATACCGAAGTTCTCGATCTCGAGATCGACAACGGAATGATCCGCGCCGTCGTCACGGCGCAGGGGCGCATCGAATGCGAGCGCGTCGTCGTCTGCGCCGGCCAATGGACGCGCACCTTCGCTGCCCGTTTCGGCGTCAATGTGCCGCTGGTCTCCGTCGAGCATCAATACATCATCACCGAATCCTTCGGCGTGCCTTCCAATCTGCCGACGCTGCGCGATCCCGATCGCCTGACCTATTACAAGGAGGAGGTCGGCGGCATCGTCATGGGCGGCTACGAGCCGAACCCCATTGCCTGGGCGAAAGACGGGATCCCCGAAGGTTTCCACTACACGCTGCTGGACAGTAATTTCGACCACTTCGAGCCGATCATGGAACAGGCGCTCGGCCGCGTTCCGGCGCTGGAGAATGTCGGCGTCAAACAGCTGCTGAACGGCCCGGAAAGCTTCACGCCGGATGGCAATTTCATTCTCGGCGAGGCGCCGGAGCTGAAGAATTTCTTCGTCGGCGCCGGCTTCAACGCCTTCGGCATCGCCTCGGCCGGCGGCGCCGGCATGGCGCTTGCCGAATGGGTGACGAAAGGTGAGCCGCCCTACGATCTCTGGCCGGTCGACATCCGCCGTTTCGGCCGCCCGCATTTCGATACCGACTGGGTGCGCACGCGCACGCTCGAAGCCTATGGCAAGCACTACACCATGGCCTGGCCGTTCGAGGAGCATTCGAGCGGCCGCCCCTGCCGCAAATCGCCGCTCTATGACCGGCTGAAGGCGCAGGGCGCCTGTTTCGGTGAAAAGCTCGGCTGGGAGAGGCCGAACTGGTTTGCCGATCTTTTCGCCAACGAGGAGCCGAAGGATGTCTATAGCTATGGCCGCCAGAACTGGTTTGCCGCCGTCGGCCGCGAGCACAAGGCAGTGCGCGAGGCGGCCGTCATCTTCGACCAAACCTCATTCGCCAAATTCGTGCTGAAGGGCAGGGATGCCGAGGCGGCACTCTCCTGGATCGCCTCCAACGATGTCGCAAGGCCTGTGGGATCGCTCGTCTACACGCAGATGCTGAATGACAAGGGAGGAATCGAATGCGACGTGACGGTCGCCCGCATCGCCGAGGACGAATATTACATCGTCACCGGCACCGGTTTCGCCACCCATGACTTCAACTGGATCGCCCGCAATATTCCGGCGGAGATGCATGCCGAGCTGGTCGACGTCACCTCAGCCTATTGCGTGCTGTCGCTGATGGGACCGAATGCACGCGCCGTGCTGCAAAAGGTGACCGGCAGCGACGTTTCGAATGCGGCCTTCCCCTTCGGCAAGGTCAGAACCGTCGGCATATCGGGTTGCCCGGTGCGGGCGCTGCGCATCACCTATGTCGGCGAACTCGGCTATGAACTGCATATCCCGATTGAATATGCGACAACGGTCTATGACGTGCTGATGGCCGCCGGCGCCGAGCTCGGCCTCGTCAATGCCGGCTACCGCGCCATCGAGAGCTGCCGGCTGGAAAAAGGTTATCGCGCCTGGGGGTCCGATATCGGTCCCGACCATACGCCTGTCGAAGCCGGCCTCGGCTGGGCGGTGAAGATCAAGAAGAACATTGCCTTCCGCGGCCGTGAGGCGATCGAACGGCAACTATCGGGCGGCGTGAAGAAGCGCCTCGCTTGTTTCGTTCCCGACGACGCCGATGCCGTGCTGCTCGGCCGCGAAACGATCTATCGCGACGGCAAGCGCGTCGGCTGGCTGTCGAGCGGCGGCTTCGGTTATACGCTCGGCAAGCCGATCGGCTACGGCTATGTCCGCAGCCCCGACGGCGTCACGGAGGATTTCATCCTCTCCGGCACTTATGAGCTCGATGTCGCGCGGGAGCGCATCCCCTGCAAGGTGTCGCTGGCGCCGCTCTACGATCCCGATATGGCGCGGGTGAAGGCGTGACGGGTCGAATTCCTGTGCGCTCGAGCGTTCCGAGAGGGCGCGCCCTCTCCTATGTCGGAAAGGCTCAAAATAGCGGCAACCGATCGTCCTGGATCAGGATCTCCAGCTTATCCGACACATCCTGCGTCCACGCCCGGTGTCCGGTCAAAGCCGCCGGGAAAAGTCCGGGAAGGGTGAATAGCGCCGCCGAAATCGCCGGGCCGGTGCGCGGGACATCGGCGATCAAAGCGACAATTTCCTGAGCACGGGGATCACGTAGTTCGTAGCGATCGCCGTTGCCGTGTTCGCCGAGCGCATAGCGCATCCATGCCGCAACGGCGATCGCATAGGTTTCCGCCCTGTCGCCATGCGCCAGCGCCTCGCTTGCCGGTTCCAGCAGCCGCTGCGGCAGTTTCTGCGTGCCGTCCATGGCGATCTGATAGGTCCGATGGGCGATCGCCTTGTTTGCAAAGCGGGCTATCAATTCATTGGCATAGTCGTCGAGATCGATGCCGGGAACCGGATCGAGCGTTCTCGCCGCCGCATGCATATGGCGGTAGGCAAGGGCTGCCAGGGCTTCATCATCCATCACGTCGCGGATGAATTCATAGCCGCCGATATAACCGAGGTAGGCGAGCAGCGAGTGGGCGCCGTTCAGCATCCTGAGCTTCATCTTCTCATAGGCCGAGACGTCTTCGACCATCAGTGCGCCGCGCACCTTTTCCCAGGCCGGCCGGCCATTGGCGAAATGGTCTTCGATGACCCATTGCGTAAAGGGCTCCGTCTCGATCGCCGCCAAATCGGTGCGGCCCGTCAGCCGCTCGGCATCGGCATAGGTCGCGTCGGTGCTCGCCGGCGTGATGCGGTCGACCATCGTCGACGGGAAGGGCACATTCGCTTCGATCCAGGTATGCAGATCGGCATCGATGCGGGAGGTGAATTCGAGCACGAGGCGTTTCAGAACGGCGCCGTTGCTCGGCAGGTTGTCGCAGCTCAGCGGCGTAAAGGGGGCTATTCCCTTCTGCCGGCGGCGTGCAAGGCCTTCCACCAGATAGCCGATGACGCCGCGCGGCGCATGCCGGTTGGCGAGGTCGGCGACGATATCGGGATGTTTGAGGTCGAGGCCGCCGGTTGCCGGATTGAAACCATAGGCCTTTTCCGTCACCGTCATGCTGACGATGCGGATCGCGGGATCTTCGAGCCGCGCCAGCAGGCCGGCTGGATCGCGCGGCGCCACATGCGCCTTCAGGATCGAACCGATCACCTCAGCCGTCGTGCCCGATGTATCGCGGATCAGCGTCGTATAGAGCCCGTTCTGGGCGCTCAGATTGTCGGCGACATCAGGCGTGCGCAGGCTTGCCACCTCGATACCCCAGTCGCCGCCTGCGGCTGCAAGCGCACCATCCGTAAACGGCGCAAAATGCGCGCGGAAAAACGCGCCAGGCCCCAGATGCAGAATGCCGCTTTTCAGCTGGTTGCGGTCATAGGCGGAAAGCTTCGCCGTCGGGGCGAGGCCGGAAAGGGTCTGCAGTCGTTCGGTCACAGCTTGTAGGCCTTCTTTGCATTGCCATAGGAGAGTTCGCCTGCAACGATCTCGGCTTCCCTCTTGGAAATCCGATGCTCGGCGGCGAGCCCAGCGAGGAAGCCGCAGACTTCGCGGCGCCAGACGTCATGCCGCGCCGGGATTGAAAGCAGCGCCCGCGTATCGTCGTTGAAGCCGGCCATATTGGCGAAACCTGCTGTTTCCACCACCTGGTCGAGATAGCGGCGAATGCCGAGCGGGCTGTCGTGGAACCACCAGGGTGGGCCGATCATCAGGCAGGGCCAGTGGCCGACCATTGGCGCCATCTCGCGCGCATAGGTCGTCTCGTCGAGCGTGAACAGCAGCACCCGAAGGCCCGGCGCATGGCCGTATTTCGAAAGCAGCGCATCCAGGCCGCCGACCCAATCCGTGGGTGTCGGGATATCGGCGCCCATATTCGGGCCGCGCGTCGCAAACAGCCTGCGGTCGGTATTGCGCTTCGAGCCGGCGTGGATCTGCATCACCATGCCGTCTTCGGCCGAAAGCCCGGCCATCTCGGTCATCATCTGGCCGCGGAAAAGCTCCGCGTCTTCAGCCGAAAGCGGCCCCTTCAGCGCCTTGTCGAGCAGCGCCTCTTTTTCCGCAAGCGGCAGATCGGCGGTGAAGGCTGTGGGCACACCGTGATCGGTCGCGGTGGCGCCGAATTGGCGGAAATAGGCGCGCCGGCGCCGATGCGCCTCGATCAGTCCGTCCCAGCGCGTCACCTCAGTGCCGGTGATCTCGCCGAATTTGACCAGATTGTCGCGGAAGCCGACGGCTTCTGGATCGGTGACGCTGTCCGGCCGGTAGGTGGTGCGCACCTTGCCGATCCAACCGTCCGCCGCCAGCTTCTGGTGATGCACCAGCGGGTCGAGCGCGCCGTCCGTGGTCGCGATCGTTTCGATCCCGAATCGCTGATGCAGCGCCCGCGGACGGAATTCGGGAAGGGCGAGCTGGGCATTGATATGGTCGTAGAGCGCATCGGCATTGTCAGGTGTCAGCGGCTCGGTGCAGCCGAGCACGGCCGACATCGCGTGATCGACCCAGAGGCTCGAAGGCGTTCCGCGGAAGAGGTGATAATGCGCGGCAAAGGTCCGCCAGATCGCCCGTCCCGCAGCCACCGGCTTGCCATCGAGCCGCGGCACGCCGAGTTCGTCCAAGGTGACGCCGACGCTGTGCAGCATCCGGAAGAGATAATGATCGGGAATGACCAGCAGCGAGGCGGCGTCTTCGAAGGGCTTGTCGTCGGCGAACCAGGCGGGTTCGGTGTGCCCGTGCGGGCTGACGATTGGAAGATTGCGCACCGTCTCGTAGAGATCTCGCGCAATGGTCCGTGTTGCCGGATCGGCCGGAAAGAGCCGGTCCGGATGAAGAAAGCCGTTTCCTGCATCCATCAGTATTCCTCCCTGATGGATAAGGGCCTACCCCACAACATCAGGCACGGCAAGGTCTTTTGGTAACCAAACGGTACAGTTTGGCGCATCGCTCCGCCAGCCATCGAAAGCATTGACGCGCTGGCCTATTTCCGCTTTGGGAGAACCATCTGTTCTGCCGGTTTCGGCAAAGGAGGATCGATGTCCGACGAGACGAACCGCATCACCCGGCTGGAGGAAATGCTGGCCCATCAGGCAAAAACGATAGAGGAGCTTTCCGATCAGCTGACCGAGCAATGGAAGATCGTGGAGCAGATGCGCACCAAGCTCGACCGGCTGACGGAACGTTTCCTGTCGCTCGAGGAGCAGTCGCTGGACGCGCCGGCAATTACCCGCCCGCCGCATTATTGACGGCGCGCTGCCGGTACGCGGCGGATACCGCGTGCCGGATTTCCTTGGCTGGCTGATCAGACGCCGCCGATGCAGAGATATTTCATTTCGAGATAATCGTCGGCGCCGTGCCGCGAGCCCTCGCGGCCAAGGCCCGATTGCTTGATGCCGCCAAAGGGCGCGGTCTCGGACGACATGATGCCGGTATTGATGCCGATCATGCCGTATTCCAGTGCTTCCGCCACGCGCCAGACCTTCTTCAGATCGCCGGCATAGAAATAGGCGGCCAGGCCGAATTCCGTGTCATTGGCCTCAGCTATGACATCCTCGACCGTCTCGAAGCGGAAGAGCGGCGCCACCGGGCCAAACGTTTCTTCGCGGGCCACCTTCATGCCGCGGGCGACGCCGGTCAGCACCGTCGGCGTGAAAAAGGTGCCGGCGCCGTCGATGCGCTTGCCGCCGGTCAGCACCTTGGCGCCCTTTGCAAGCGCGTCGCCGACATGGTCTTCCACCTTGGCAAGACCCTGCTCGTCGATCAGCGGCCCGATCATGACGCCCGGCTTGAAGCCGTCGCCGACTGACATTTCGGCGACCTTCGCAGCAAGCTTGGCCGCAAAGGCGTCATAGACGTTCGACTGGATGTAGAGGCGGTTGGCGCAGACGCAGGTCTGGCCGGCATTGCGATATTTGGAGGCGATCGCGCCCTCGACGGCGGCGTCGAGATCGGCATCGTCGAAGACGATGAAGGGCGCGTTGCCGCCGAGTTCCAGGCTCACTTTCTTGATCTGGTCGGCGCACTGCCGCATCAGGATGCGGCCCACCTCCGTCGAGCCGGTGAAGCTGATCTTGCGCACCTTGTCATTGCCGCAGAGCTCGCGGCCGATCGCCGGACCGTCGACGCCGACGACGAGGTTGAAGACGCCAGCCGGAATACCCGCCTGTTCGGCGAGCACGGCAAGCGCAATTGCCGTCAGCGGCGTCTGCTCGGCGGGCTTCGACACCACCGTGCAGCCGACGGCAAGTGCCGGCGCTATCTTGCGGGTGATCATCGCTGCCGGGAAATTCCACGGCGTGATCGTGCCGACGACGCCGACCGGTTGCCTGATGACGATCATCCGTTTGTCGTCGGAAGGCGCGGGGATCGTCTCGCCGTAGATGCGCTTGGCCTCTTCGGCATACCATTCGATATAGGCCGCGGCATAAAGGATCTCACCGCGCGCTTCCGGGAAGGGCTTGCCCATTTCGGCGGTCAGGATCGCGGCGAGCGCGTCTGAGTTGGCGACCATCAGGTCGAACCATTTGCGCAGGATGGCGCTGCGCTCCTTGGCCGGACGGGCAGCCCAGCCCGGCTGGGCGGCATGCGCCGCATCGATCGCCGTTCGCGTTTCTTCAGCACCCATATCGGGCAGCGAGGCGAGCAACTCGCCCGTTGCCGGGTTGAGCACGTCGAAGGTCTTTGCGGTATCGCCTGATGTCCAGACGCCGTTGATATAGCCGGCAGCGCGCAGGAAGGGCGAAGAGAAGGGAACGTGTCTGGTCAGGGCGGTGGTAAAAGCCATCTCATATCTCCTTGGGAGCGGCTGCCGGTTGCCGACGGCCGTCGAAATCCGGTTCCTGTCGCGTCACTTGGTCGAACTCGCTTCGAGCATCGAGGCCTCGAGAATGTCGAGCGCCTCGCCGAAAACCTCATCCTGGATGGTGATCGGCGCGAGGAAACGGATGACGTTGCCATGGACGCCGCAGGTGAGCAGGATCAGGCCCTTGTCGAGCGCGATCAGCCGCACCCGATTGGCGAATTCCGCACTTGGCAATCCCGTCGTCCGGTCGTTGAATTCGACGGCGTTCATGAAGCCCGGTCCGCGGATATCGACGATCTCGGGCACCGTCTCGCGCAGCGATTCCAGCCGCTGCTTCAGCCGTCCGCCAAGCTGGTTGGCGCGGCCGCAGAGATCTTCGTCCTTGATGACGTCAAGCACGGCGTGGGCGGCAGCGATCCCGAGCGGATTGCCGCCATAGGTGCCGCCGAGCCCGCCCGGTCCCGGCGCATCCATGATTTCAGCGCGGCCGGTGACGGCGGCGAGCGGAAAGCCGCCAGCAAGGCTCTTTGCCATCGTCGTCAGGTCCGGCGCCACCTCGTGATGATCCATTGCGAACATCCTGCCGGTGCGGGCAAAACCGGTCTGCACCTCGTCAGCGATCAAGAGGATGCCGTGCTGGTCGCAGAGTTCGCGCAACGCCTTCATGAAGGCGGCGGGTGCGGAGTAGAAACCGCCTTCGCCCTGCACCGGCTCGATGATGATGGCGGCGACGCGCTGCGGATCAACATCGGCGGCGAAAAGCTTCTTCAGGGCTGTGAGCGACTGATCGGCGGTGACGCCGTGCAGCTCGACCGGGAAAGGAATATGGAACACATCGCCGGGCATTGCGCCGAAGCCCACCTTGTAGGGCACGACTTTGCCGGTCAGCGCCATACCCATGAAAGTGCGGCCATGGAAGCCGCCGCCGAATGCGATGACGGCCGAGCGGCCGGTGGCGGCACGCGCGATCTTGACGGCGTTCTCGACCGCTTCGGCACCCGTCGTAACAAAAATCGTCTTCTTCTCGAAATCACCAGGCACGAGCACGTTCAGCCGTTCGGCGAGGTGCACGTAGCTTTCGTAGGGCACCACCTGATGGCAGGTATGGGTGAAACGGTCGAGCTGATCCTTGACCGCGGCGATCACCCGCGGATGGCGGTGGCCGGTGTTGAGAACGGCGATGCCGGCGGCGAAATCGATGTAGCGGCGGCCTTCCTTGTCCCATATCTCGGCATTTTCTGCGCGATCGGCATAAATCTGGGTCGTCATGCCGACGCCGCGGGAGATGGCGGCGTTCTTCCGGTCGGTAAGGCTTGTCGCGTTCATCGGGTGTGCTCCTGCGCTGAAAGGGGGCTGGAATTATCTTGCAGAAGTTCTGCAAGCTATGTAGAAAACTCCTACATTTTTCCTGCAAGAAAACAAGCGGGATTTTTTGCTTCAAACATCACGCGTTTTGATGAATGCTCGCAGCGATTGGAATCGGGATGTTTCTGGATGAACGATAGCGGACCTGTGCGCTACAAGGTGGCGGAGGCCGCAAGGCTGGCGGGCGTTTCGGCCTCGACGCTGCGCCTCTGGGAAAGCCAGGGCCTTTTGGTTCCTGGCCGTTCGGAAACCGGCCATCGGCAATACAGCGCCGACGATGTGGCGCGGTTGAAGCGCATCTCTTGGTTTCGTGTCGAGCGTGGCCTCAATCCCGCGGCAATCCGTGAGGCGTTGGAAGGGGAGGAGCTTCCGGCCGATGGTGCGGAGGCAAGCCAGGGCGCGGGCCTCGGCCGCAAGCTGCGCAGCCTGCGCCATGCCGCCGGCAAGACGCTCGATCAGGTGGCTGGCGACATCGGCATCACCGCTTCGACGCTCTCGACGCTGGAGCGCACTTCGCAGGGCGTGAGCTTCAAGACCCTACATGACCTCGCCGAGTATTATGGCACCACCGTCTCGCGCCTTTCAGGCGAGGAAAGCGAGGAGGGATCGGCTGTGGTGCGTGCCGGGGCGTGGCGCACCTGGCCTGAAACAACGCCTGGAGTCGCGGTGCAGTTGCTCGCCGAAGGCCGCAGGATGATGGATTGTCATCGTTTCGTGCTGGCGCCGGGGGCGGCCAGCGAGGGCGCCTATCGTCACGAGGGCGAGGAATTCATGCATGTCCTGGCCGGCCGGCTCGAGCTGGTGCTCGACAGCGATCAGTTTTTCGATCTAGGCCCGGGCGATTCGCTCTATTTCGAAAGCCGCCGCTATCATTCCTGGCGCAACCGCCACGACGGCGAAACCGTGCTTCTCTGGATCAACACACCGCCGACATTCTGACCCACCCGTACAGGAAGCAGTTTCGCATTTTGCGGCGTTGCGCTATAGCGCTAAAACACGACGATTTCAGGCCGGTTCAGCCTGACATTCGAACGAAAGATAGTCTCATGGCTGCGACCATACGTTATCACCAAGGCGATATTTCCGCGGCCGATGCCGCCCGTTACACCGGCGCAATCGCCATCGACACCGAAACGCTCGGCTTAGTGCCGCGCCGGGATCGGCTCTGCGTCGTCCAGCTTTCGCCGGGTAACGGCACCGCCGACGTCATCCGTATCGCCGCCGGCCAGAAAGAGGCCCCCAATCTCGTCGCCCTGCTCGAAGATCCCACCCATCAGAAGATCTTTCATTACGGCCGCTTCGATATTGCCGTGCTCTTCCATACTTTCGGCGTCACGACGACGCCGGTGTTCTGCACCAAGATCGCCTCGCGCCTGATCCGGACCTATACCGATCGCCACGGGCTCAAGGATAATCTCAAGGAGATGCTCGACGTTGATGTCTCCAAGGCGCAGCAATCTTCCGATTGGGCGGCCGAGCCGCTATCTCAAGCCCAGCTCGAATATGCCGCGTCCGATGTGCTCTATCTGCACGCGTTGCGCGACAAGCTGACGGAACGCCTGCTTCGCGACGGCCGGTTCGACCATGCGACGGCCTGCTTTGCATTCCTGCCGACCCGCGCCAAGCTCGACCTGCTCGGCTGGGAAGAGGCCGATATCTTCGCCCACAGCTGATTAAATTGCCTGCGACACGCAGACAGACAAAGGCCGTGGACTGGCGTGTCCGCGGCGTTAGCGATTCGTTAACGCCTCTTTCCTAAAATTCCCATTAATGTTTATGCATTTCGATGACGCGGCTATTGCGTCATGCGGACAGGAGGATCTGCTGGGATGCAAGGGGGCCGGATGAGCGCGGTCCTTTTATAGAGCCTGCTTTCATCGTCACTTTGCGAAAGGAGCATGCCATGTTGACTCCCGTTCGTGCAGCGTCCAATGCAAGCTTTTCGTCCCAAGGCCAGACTGCGGCGATCGTCGCCGGCGGCCTCGGCCGTTCTGTGATTGCGCCGGCGCCTGTCAATCCCGTCGAAGCCGCCGACCTGAATTCCGCCATTGCCGGCAAGCTCAATATCCTGCTCCTTGCCGCGCGTGAGCGCATGGTCGAAGCCCTTTTCGATGCCATCGATGCCGCCGGCCGCGCGATCTCGCTGGATCGCGGCGAGGACGAGACCAATCTTGCCTTCGCCTCCCGGCTCGCCGATGCCATCCAGCGGCTGCCGGCTCTCAGGATCGACGAGGTCGAGCGCCAATTCACCGCAGAGGGCCATAGCCTGCCGCTCCGGATGATCGCCGCAGCCCTGAAGAACCCCACAGGCCCGGAAGCAGCCCGCATCGTCGCCTATCTGGAAATCGTCCGCTACAAGGATCGCGATCTCGCCGCCCGCGCCGTCGTCCGCTCCTACGGCCAGAACGACGCTTCGCCGATGCGCGCCGAAGCTCGTCCTGAGATCCAACTGCATGAGGATCGTGGGTCTGCCGCCACGCGCCAGCCGGCAGACAAGCTATCCGCGCCGGCCAGTTTGCTGATCGAGGCCGCGGCTCTGGCGACCGCCGAGGAAGTGGTCGTCGCCGAGGCCGTGGACGCAGAAGATCCGGAAACGCAGCAGCCTCAAAACCGGGCTCAGTCCGCGTCGGCGGCGGCAAGCGAGGTCGCCCCGGAAAAATCCGCGCCGCAGGAGATCGAAGCCGCGCCGGCCTTGCCGACCGAAGCCACAGCGACCGAGGACGCGCGGGAAACGCCGGAGGCGTCTGCCATCCAGCCTCGCGCGGTGTTGGAAAAGGGCGATCCCGTCATTCCCAGGAACTGGGCAGGAATTGTCGCTTCGATGACCGAAGAGGTCTCCGCGATGATTGTCACCATCATCGGCGAGCAGGATATTGAAGCCGTCGTGGAGGATGGTCCCGTCGAGGCGGCCGTTGAGATCGATGTGATCCTCGACGAAGCCGTCATCAGCGATGCGACCGAAACCTTGACCAGGCAGCCGGCGGAGTTCGCAGCACCGGATGCGCGCCAGTCCGCAGCGCTTCACCCTTCGCCGATGGATACCGAGATCGTGACTGCGGCTGCCCGTCAGCCGAAAGAGATCGCCGCGCCACCGCCAATGATGCCGATTTCCGAGACGGCCGAGGCGTCCTATCTGCCGCTGGCCGCAAGAATGCCGGAGGGGCTTGCCTATACGCAGCTGCCTTATCAGTTCGCCAAGGATGTTCCGTCGAACGAGAAGGCCGGTGAAACGAGCCACCAGCATCAGCACCACCACGATGGGGCACCGCCAGACCAGCAGCAGGAGGATCAGCAGCAGGCGCAATCGGGCAGCGGGGATGCCACGCCCGATCTGGAAGCTGCCAACGCGGCACCTGAGCGCAGGACGCCGAGGATGATTGATTCCGAGCCGACGCCACATCAGCCAGGCGCGGCCGAAGACCCTGTTTATGCGCTCTATCAGCGCATGGTCGGCTGGGAATAAATTTCCATAATCCAAGTCATCAGGAAGCGTGCAGCGGTTCCGGGATAACGAAATGCATAAAAACCAAGGACCAAAGCGCCGCGCTAGATCAACTTTGATGCGACGCGCTCTAGCCCGAAAATGAAGAACCCGCCGGATCGCTCCGGCGGGTTCTTCAATTCAAAAGGCGGATGCGAGGCTTATTCGCCGCCGCGGTTCTTCAGGGCTGCGCCCAGGATGTCGCCGAGCGAAGCGCCGCTGTCGGACGAACCGAACTGGGCAACGGCTTCCTTCTCTTCCGCAATCTCCAGAGCCTTGATGGACAGCATGATCTTGCGGTCCTTCTTGGAGAAGTTGGTGACGCGGGCGTCGAAGACCTGGCCGACCGAGAAGCGCTCAGGGCGCTGTTCGTCGCGGTCGCGGGCAAGGTCAGCGCGGCGGATGAAGGAAGTGATGTCCTCGTGGTTGACGAGCTTCACTTCAACGCCGCCATCGTTGACTGCGATGACTTCGCAGGAAACGACTGCATTCTTGCGCAGGTCGCCTGATGCAGCGGCGTCGCCGACTGCATCCTTGCCGAGCTGCTTGATGCCGAGCGAGATGCGTTCCTTCTCGACATCGACGTCGAGAACGACGGCCTTGACGACGTCACCCTTGTTGAACTCCTCGATGACCTGTTCGCCCGGACGGTTCCAGTCGAGGTCGGAGAGGTGCACCATGCCGTCGACATCGCCGTCGAGGCCGATGAACAGGCCGAATTCGGTCTTGTTCTTGACTTCGCCTTCGACTTCAGTGCCGGCCGGATGGCTGCGGGCGAATGCTGCCCACGGGTTTTCCAGCGTCTGCTTGAGGCCGAGCGAGATACGGCGCTTGGACGGATCGACTTCGAGAACGACGACTTCGACTTCCTGGGTGGTCGACAGGATCTTGCCGGGGTGAACGTTCTTCTTGGTCCAGGACATTTCCGAGATATGGATCAGGCCTTCGATGCCCGGCTCCAGCTCGACGAACGCACCGTAGTCGGTGATATTCGTAACGGTACCGGAAATCTTCTTGCCTTCCGGATACTTGGCCTGGATGCCATCCCACGGATCGCTCTCGAGCTGCTTCATGCCGAGCGAGATGCGATGGGTTTCCTGGTTGATGCGGATGATCTGAACCTTGACCTGCTGGCCGATGTTCAGGATTTCCGACGGATGGTTCACACGGCGCCATGCCATGTCGGTGACGTGCAGCAGGCCGTCGATGCCGCCGAGGTCGACGAACGCACCGTAATCGGTGATGTTCTTGACAACGCCGTCGACAACCTGGCCTTCTTCGAGGTTCTGAACGATTTCAGAACGCTGCTCGGCACGGGACTCTTCCAGAACCGTACGGCGCGAAACCACGATGTTGCCGCGGCGCTTGTCCATCTTGAGGATTTCGAAGGGCTGCGGGTTATGCATCAGCGGAGTGACGTCGCGGATCGGGCGGATATCGACCTGCGAACGTGGCAGGAAGGCGATCGCACCGTCGAGGTCGACCGTGAAGCCACCCTTGACCTGGTTGAAGATCACACCTTCGACGCGCTCGCCGGCTTCGAACTTGGCTTCGAGCTTGACCCAGCTTTCTTCGCGGCGAGCCTTCTCGCGCGACAGAACTGCTTCGCCGAGCGCGTTTTCGATACGCTCAACGTAAACTTCGACTTCATCGCCAACCTTGAGCTGGCCGTCCTTGGCGCGGGCGCCGAATTCCTTGAGCGCGATGCGGCCTTCGACCTTCAGGCCGACGTCAACAACGGCGACATCCTTTTCGATGCCCGTGACGATACCCTTGGTAACATAGCCTTCGGCCAGATCGTTCTTGGCAAAAGACTCTTCGAGAAGGGCCGCGAAATCCTCGCGAGAGGGAGTAGCTACTGACATAAAATCTCCTGCGTGTCCTGAATAGCGAAGCGGACACGTACGCGCCGGTTGGTTTGCGTTGAACGGGCCTGAACCCAGTCCGCCCTTTTTCACGAGGGCAATCCGGCGCTTGGACGGAATTTCAGGCTGCATTAACAGCGATCCATGCTCCTGAGCATGCAAAATCGCTTCAATTTAGGCATTTCGGCTCAAGACCGCATCGATGATCGATTGTGCAGCTTGAAACGCGGCCTCTATACTCATTTCCGACGTATCAAGCAAGTGCGCATCATCAGCTGGTTTCAAAGGGCTGTCGGCCCGTCCCATGTCGCGTTCGTCGCGCCGTTTGACGTCTTCGAAAATCGCATCGAAATCCGCCGTCGCGCCCTTGCCGAGGATCTCGTCGTAACGGCGTCTTGCGCGGACCTCCGGCGTCGCCGTTACGTAGAATTTGACCGCCGCATCCGGGCAGACGACCGTGCCGATATCACGCCCGTCGAGCACGGTTCCCGGCGCCTTTATCGAAAACCGCCGCTGCGCCTCGACCAGCGCCCGGCGCACCGCCGGCATCACGGCAATCTTCGAGGCGGCTTCGCCGATCTCATGTTTGGAAAGTATATCGCGATCCAATCCAGCGAGTTCAACCTCCCGCGCGATCTTTTCCGCCACCGCCTCGTCGTCGAGCGGCAGGCCGGCGTCGAGCAGCGCCTTGGCTGTGGCGCGATAGGTCAGGCCGGTATCCAGATGATGGAAGCCGTATCGCTCGGCGATGCGGCGCGAAAGCGTGCCCTTGCCGGCCGCCGCCGGGCCATCGATGGCGATGGTGAAGGTCTTCGTTGTCATGTGATCAATCCTGGAGCAGCGGGCTTACAGGCCCTGGCTGGAGCCAAGCATGGCGTAATCATTTGTAAACGCATAGCATTTCCTTCGCAAGGCCGTCCTTTTCGGCGACAATCTTCGCTACGTTCTGCGGCTGCCGCGGCTCGTTACCATACACCCGCCGGCCGGTCATCCGGCGGCGGCGGAAATAGCCTGCGCTCTGATCATAAAGTTTGGCTTTGACATGGGAAGCCACAGCGATTAAGGGGACCGGCTTATAAATTCCGATGGAACGCCGGCTTGATCGGCATTTGCCGAATCTCGCATTCGGCCATTCTCACGAGGCTTATAGTGGCGAAAGCGGAACTTGGAACCAAGCGTACCGATCCGGAAACCGGCAAGAAGTTTTATGATCTGAACCGGGATCCGGTCGTTTCTCCTTATACCGGCAAGTCCTACCCCCTGTCCTTCTTCCAGGAAACCTCGGCGATCGCCGAGGTTGCCGAGGAAGACGAGGTCGCGGAAGTCGATACTGAAAACACCGAAGTCGAACTGGTTTCGCTGGAAGATGCCGATGAGGCCGCAAGCGGCGACGACATCCCCGATATCGGCGATGACGATGTCGAAATCGAAGGCGATGACGACGACGATACCTTCCTCACACCCGACGAAGACGATGACGACGATGACATGAGCGACATCATCGGCGTGACCGGCGACGACGACGAAGTCTGACCACTGCATTTCGGCCCGGTGAGGAAAAAATTCTCCGGGCCGGATTTTTTAGGCTTGCTATCTCCGAAAACCGGAAGTAATAAGCCGCCACTCCGAAGGGCACGCCTTGAGGAGTATCCCAGGACCGGCCCTGCGCCGGACCACCTTGATGGGGCTATAGCTCAGCTGGGAGAGCGCTTGCATGGCATGCAAGAGGTCAGCGGTTCGATCCCGCTTAGCTCCACCACGCTTCGCCCTTACGGGCTTCGCGTGGCGCAGCCGCGAGAAACCGTTAGGCCGAAGCAGTGCCCGGCATAGCCCGAAGGGCGACGACGGGCTGAAACGCTGATGTGGTATGTCTATATTCTCCGCAGCGTCGATTTTCTCGATCAGGAATATACCGGGTCTACCGCAGATCTGAAACAACGGTTCGCCGCTCACAATGCCGGAAAATCCACCCACACGGCCAAATTTGCACCATGGATTTTGTTCTGGTATTGCGCCTTTCCTGACAAACACAAAGCGCTTGAATTCGAAGCATATCTGAAATCGCATTCCGGCAGGGCTTTTGCCAGCAAGAGACTGGTCCAGCCGCATTCGGATCCAGGTAAACTCTAACCGCCCCGCGTCGCCCCGGCAGGCCGCTCCCACAGCCCACCGGCGCCTCGAGCCTCACATCTCGACGATAACCGCTGTCACCGGCTTCATCACCGGCAGCACCAATAGTAAGACGGGAAAGGCGATTGCCCAGGAAAGCGCCCAAGGTGCGTACCCAGCAACGGATCGCCGTCGTTCTGTGAGAACAAGCGAGCCGACCTATGCTCCCTCAGCTGACGGCCGTGCTTCTCTCCGACCTGTCGGCAAAACAGGGCATCACCACTTCTTTCCTGGTGTCTCTCAGAGTAGCATTTCCGAGCGTGGCATCAGCCAACCGCAGTCGTCTTTGCCAATTCCTCAACAAAAGGAATTATCCTTCTGCCGCATCTCAGCGATTCGGCCCCAGGACCCTCCGCAATGACCAGAGCACGACGCCGTCGCCTCATCCGCACCCGACGGACCATGACCGGGATCGCCCTCGTTGGCTCGATTTCGTTTCTTGCCGGCATGACCGATGCGACCGGCCTGCTGCTGACCGGCGATTTCGTCTCCTTCATGACCGGCAATACGACGCGGGCGGCATTGGCCTTGAGCCAGGGCAACCTTTATCACGCGGCGGTACTGATCTCCGCCATTCTGGTTTTCGTGCTCGGCAATGCGGCCGGCATTGTCGTCGCCCATTTTTCGCAACGCCGCATTTTCGTGGTGCTTGGATGCGTCGGCCTCGTCCTGGCACTTGCTTCGATGATGACGATGCAAAACTTGCTGCTGTCGCGCTTCTATTTGATCGTTCTTGCCATGGGCATGGTGAACGCCGCCGTCGAGCAAATCGAGGGCCTGCCGATCGGGCTGACTTATGTCACAGGCGCACTGTCGCGCTTCGGCCGCGGCATCGGCCGCTGGATCATCGGCGATCGCCGTATCGAATGGACGATCCAGATCGTGCCCTGGGGCGGCATGCTGCTCGGGGCGATTGCCGGCGCCCTCGTGACGCGACTGACCGGCGCGTATGCGCTGTGGCTGGTCTCCCTTTTTGCGATGGTGCTTGCGCTTGCCGCCATGTTCATCCCCCGGCCGCTTCAGCGGCGCTTCAACCAGAAGATCGCGCCGCATCGATCGGCCGTCGCGCGGGCGAAATAGAGCCGTCGCATTCCTGTTACCGTCGAATCGGATAGGAAGGACCGCCGCCCATCCTCAAGGAGTAGGTCTTGTTCCTGATTTCGAAGCTCGTCTGGATTTTCGCTCAGCCGTTGTCGCTGGCATTCTTCCTCCTCATCATTGCCCTCATTGCCGGCCTTTTGCGCTGGCGTACCTTAAGTATCCTCGGCGCAGCCGGTTCGGCCCTTATCCTCTTCGTCACGCTCTACACCACGGCCGGCAACCTCATGATGCAGGGTCTCGAGCAGCGCTTCGCCAAGCCCGCCGCCGATCCGGATAGCCTGCAATGCATGATCGTGCTCGGCGGCGCTTTCGAAAACGAGGTGAACACGGCGCGCCATGGCATAGAATTCAACGCCGCGGCCGACCGCTTCGTCGAAGCCCTGCGGCTCGCACAGAAATTTCCGCAGTCGCACATTCTGGTGTCGGGCGGCGACGGCTCGCTCTCGGGCATCTACGAAGGCGATGCGGCGGCATCCGAGCGCTTCTTCCCGCTCTTCGGCGTCGGCAGGGATCGCCTGATCGAGGAGAAGCAATCGCGCACCACCTTCGAAAACGCCGTCAACACCAAGGAATTCCTCGCAAGCCAGGGGCTTGCCAATTGCCTGCTGATCACCTCGGGTTTTCATATGCCGCGCTCCGTCGGCATCTTCCGCAAGCTCGGCATCGATATCGTGCCCTGGCCGACCGATTATCGCACCGACGGTGAGGTGAGGCCGGGGTTGGATTTCACCCAGCCGAGCCTCAACGCCCAGAACATGGCGACGGCGATCCGCGAATGGTACGGCCTGGTCGGCTATTATCTCGCCGGCCGGACATCGGAGCTCTATCCGGGCTGAGTTACTTTTTTGAAATGGTGACGAATTTCGTGCCGCGCACGCGGGCCGTCACCGTGCAGGGATCACCTTCGGTGCGGTCGCAGAAACGCGGATGCATCTTCATTGCCAGCACCATGTTGCCGAAGCGCTGGACGAAGTCGTAGCCATAGATCTGCGCCGTCGCGATCATGAAATAACCGCCTTCCGCCACCTGCAGATAGAAATTATAGGTGCAGCCGTCGTCATTGCACTGCGGCCCCTTCTGCCCGTCGCAGGTCAGCTGGCCCTCGTTGACCACCGCATCGATCAGGCCGTCATTGTTGATGTCCTGCCGGATGATGAAGCCGTCGGCGAACTCGGCCGTCTTGCACTGCTCCTGGAAATGTTTCTTCTCGTAGATCTCCGGATCGGAAATCAGCGATTGCTGGCCGAAGGCGACAGCCGGCGTGAAAAGCAGCAGGACGATATTCAGAACGGCGAGCACCAGCGTTTTCACGGCTTTCCTCTTTTGGATAAAGGCTCTGCAGCCTGATGCATGTCGCCCGAATGTGTGCAGCGGATTTGGGACAACGGCATGCATCGTATAAAGACTTTGGCTTTATGGCGCCGCCGCCTTGCGCCGCCCTTGCCATCATGGTTCTTTCGGCAAAAACATAAGCCGGTTCTGGGGGCCGCATGTCCTTGCTCGTTTATCTCGATTATGCCGGCATTGCGCTGTTTGCTGCGACAGGCGCGCTTGCCGCCTCGCGCAAGCAGCTGGACCTGATCGGCTTTCTGTTTTTCGCCATGGTCACGGGAACGGGCGGCGGCACCGTGCGCGATATCGTGCTCGGTCGCGTGCCGGTCTTTTGGGTGCTGAACCCCGCCTATATCCTCGTCTGCTGCGTCATGGGCATCGTCGTTTTCTTTACCGCCCACCTGCTGGAATCACGCTATCGCCTGCTGATCTGGCTGGATGCGATCGGTCTTGCCGCCTATTGCGTGCTCGGCGCCGCCAAGGGCCTTGCCGCCACCGGTTCGCCGACCATCGCGATCGTAACCGGCACGCTGACGGCGACCTTCGGCGGCATTCTGCGCGATCTGATGGCAAACGAGCCTTCGGTGCTCTTGCGGCCGGAAATATACGTCACCGCAGCCCTCGTCGGCGCCGGTGTGTTCACGCTCGCCAATGCGCTGGGAATGCCGCTCTATCTGGCGTCTGCCTGCGGCGTGGTGGCGGCCTTTGCGGTGCGCGGCGGAGCACTGTGGTTCGGCTGGACCTTCCCGACTTACAGACACAAGCCCGGCCGGCATCCCGACGATGTGATGTGAAGAAGCGGTGTCGTCAGCCCTGCTTCGCCCGCAGACGGATCACCACGTCGACATGGGCGATTTCCATCCCCTCCGGCGGCTCCGGCAGGTTGGCGATCGTCAGGTTGCTGACCGGAATATCGAGTACCTCGTTTTCGCCTTCGACGAAGAAATGGTGGTGGTCGGAAACATTGGTGTCGAAATAGGTCCTGGCGCTCTCGACAGCGAGAACGCGGATGAGACCGGCTTCAGTGAACTGGTGCAGCGTGTTGTAGACCGTTGCCAGCGACACCGGAACGCCGGCTGCAACCGCCTCCTCATGCAGTTCCTCAACGGTCAGGTGCCGGTCGCCCTTGGCAAACAGGAGGTCGCCGAGCGCGACACGCTGGCGGGTGGGGCGCAGGCCCGCGCCGCGCAGCCTTACCTCTATTGCGATCGGGAGTGCACCCGTCATCAAAACCAACTCCGGTTATTCCTGCATAATTCAATCATGTTTCTTCAAGCGGTATAACTTTTGCACCGGAGCCTTTCAATAGTTCAATGGGGACAAGAGCCTGATAAACGCGGCCAAAACGGGCTTTTGACGCAAATAGGTCTGGTCGCAGCCCTGGCCTTCCTGTATGCGACCACCAAATAATAGCGCAAGCTTGGTCCGGGACCGTGAATGAAGCTGCCTTGCTCGTGCTTCATTTTCTGAAGAACCTGGACTACATGTTCATAACCATGGGCTCACGCGGGAGGGAAAAGAAACTTTATGACGACAAGACAATCCAGCTTCTCGTACGACGAACTCATCGCCTGCGCACATGGCGAGCTGTTCGGGCCCGGCAATGCGCAGCTTCCCCTGCCGCCCATGCTGATGGTTCACCGCATCACCGATATTTCCGAAACGGGCGGGACTTTCGACAAGGGTTATCTCAGGGCCGAATACGACGTACGCCCTGACGATTGGTATTTTCCCTGCCATTTCGAAGGCAATCCGATTATGCCGGGCTGCCTCGGCCTTGATGGCATGTGGCAGCTGACCGGCTTCTTCCTGGGCTGGCTCGGCGAGGCAGGCCGCGGCATGGCCCTGTCGACAGGCGAAGTGAAATTCAAGGGCATGGTCCGGCCCCAGACGAAGCTGATCGAATACGGCATCGACTTCAAGCGTGTCATGCGCGGCCGTCTGGTCCTCGGCACGGCCGACGGCTGGCTGAAGGCCGACGGCGAGACCATATACCAGGCGGCCGATCTTCGCGTCGGTCTCTCGAAAGACAAGACGGCCTGAACCGTATCTCAAGCGGCTCACGAAACAAAAAAGGTTTGATCAGATGAGACGGGTAGTTGTCACGGGTCTGGGTGTGGTGTCCTCGATCGGAAACGACGCCGCCGAAGTCACCGAATCCTTGCGGCAGGCAAAGTCCGGTATCTCCTTCTCCAGCGATTTCGCCGAGCACGGCTTCAGGTGCCAGGTCTGGGGCAGCCCCAAGCTCGGTTCGGCGGAGCTGGCCGAACTGGTCGATCGCCGCGCCATGCGCTTCCTGTCGCAGGGCGGCGCCTGGAACCATGTCGCCATGAAGCAGGCACTTGCCGATTCCGGGCTGGAAGAGAAGGACTACGCTCAGAACGAGCGCACCGGCATCATCATGGGCTCCGGCGGTCCGTCCACCCGCACCCTGATCGAGGCGGCCGAGATCACCGTGAAGAACAACAGCCCGAAGCGCATCGGCCCCTTCGCCGTGCCGAAGGCGATGTCCTCGACCGCATCGGCGACGCTTGCCACCTGGTTCAAGATCCACGGCGTCAATTATTCGATCTCGTCTGCCTGCTCGACATCGGCGCATTGCATCGGCAACGCCGCCGAGATGATCCAGTGGGGCAAGCAGGACGTGATGTTCGCCGGCGGCCACGAGGATCTCGATTGGACCATGTCCAACCTCTTCGACGCCATGGGCGCCATGTCCTCCAAGTACAACGATACGCCCGATACCGCTTCGCGCGCCTATGATGTCAACCGCGACGGTTTTGTCATCGCCGGCGGCGCCGGCGTGCTGGTGCTCGAGGAGCTGGAGCACGCCAAGGCCCGCGGCGCCAAGATCTACGCCGAAATCGTCGGCTACGGCGCAACCTCGGATGGCTACGACATGGTCGCCCCCTCGGGCGAGGGCGCCATCCGCTGCATGCGCCAGGCGCTCGCCACCGTCAAAGGCGATGTCGACTACGTCAACACCCACGGCACCTCGACGCCGGTCGGCGACAGCAAGGAAATCGGCGCCATCCGCGAGGTATTCGGCGCCAAGATCCCGCATATTCAGTCGACCAAGTCGCTGACCGGTCATTCGCTCGGCGCTGCCGGCGTGCAGGAATCGATCTATTCCCTGTTGATGATGCAACATGGCTTCATCGGCGAAAGCGCTCATATCTCAGAGCTCGATCCGGAATTCGAAGGCGTGCCGATCGTGCGCAAGCGTATCGACGATGCGAAGATCGATATCGCCCTCTCCAACTCCTTCGGCTTCGGCGGCACCAACGCCACGCTGGTCTTCCAGCGTTATAACGGATAACAACATGTCGGGAATCATGCAGGGTAAGCGCGGCCTCATCATGGGCGTCGCAAACAACCATTCGATCGCCTGGGGGATTTCAAAAGCTCTCGCCGCACAGGGTGCGGAACTCGCCTTCACCTATCAGGGCGATGCGCTGGGCAAGCGCGTCAAGCCGCTGGCTGCCGAAGTCGGCTCGGATTTCGTGCTGCCCTGCGATGTCGAGGACGTCGCCTCGGTCGATACCGTGGTCGACGCGATCAGCGAGCGCTGGGGCAAACTCGATTTCATCGTCCACGCCATCGGTTTTTCCGACAAGAACGAGCTGAAGGGTCTCTACGCCGATACGACGCGGGAGAATTTCAGCCGCACCATGGTCATTTCCTGTTTCTCCTTCACCGAGATCGCCAAGCGCTGTGCTCCGTTGATGGAAGACGGCGGTGCGATGCTGACACTGACCTATAACGGTTCGACGCGCGTGATCCCGAATTACAACGTCATGGGCGTCGCCAAGGCAGCGCTTGAGGCTTCGGTGCGTTATCTCGCCGCCGATTACGGTCCGCGGGGCATCCGCGTCAACGCAATATCAGCCGGCCCGATCCGGACGCTGGCCGGCGCTGGCATCTCCGATGCGCGCGCGATCCTTTCCTGGAACCAGCGCAATGCGCCGCTGCGCAAGTCCGTGACCATCGATCAGGTCGGCGGTTCGGCTCTCTACCTGCTCTCCGACCTTTCCGCCGGCGTCACCGGCGAAATCCATTTCGTCGACGCGGGTTTCAACGTCACCTCCATGCCGACGCTGGACACGTTGCGCAGAGCGGACGTCGAATAGACGCTACTCCGATTTGAAACTCAAAAGGCCGTGCGCAGGTGCGCACGGCCTTTTTTGTTTCGATTGATGAAAGGGGAACGGTTCGAGCCCTAACCCTTACTTCTTCGCCCACAGCACCTTAAAACGGGCGTTGCGGCAGGTTTCACCGCTTTCCCTGAAGTTCGCCGCCAGAACCGGCTCGTAGGGCAGGCCGCGATTGGCGACGAGCATCAGGCGGCCGCCGCCGCGAAGCGCGGATGCGGCAGTCTTGATCATTGCCTGGCCGAGAGCCGGATCGGCGGCGTGCCCTTCGTGGAAGGGCGGGTTCATAATGACGAGATCGTATTTGTCCTTGACCGGCTCTCCCGCCAGATCATGCCAGAAAAAGCGCGCAGGCGCTTTCGGGCAGTTCTCCGCCAGATTATCCCTCGCAGCCTCCAGAGCCGCGTGATCGGCCTCGTAGAGGTCGAGGCGGGTCAGTCCGCGCGACTTCTGCGCCATCTCGACGGAGAGATAACCCCATCCGGCGCCGAAATCCGCAACGTCGCCGGTAAAATCCTGCGGCAGCCGCGAGGCGAGCAGTTCCGACCCGGCATCGATCCGGTCATGCGAGAACATGCCGGCGGTCGCATGGAATCGGCCATCGACGCGCACCGGCGCCTTTACCAGCTTGGAGACGATGTCGTCGCCATCGGTAGGGCGGCCGAACCAGAAAGCGACACCGTGATATTTCGGCATATGGTCGATTGCGAGGTTGAAACCTTCAAGGCGCTTGCGCAGCGGCTGGATGCCGTCTTCCTTGGCGCCGGCAACGACGATCAGGCCGCCGACCCGCGTGCGGGCGATTGCCGCGGCGAGATTGGCCTCGTTCTCGCCCTTGTGCTTCGTGCAGAGCACCAGGGCGGCATCATAGTCCTCGCCGTCGATCTCGGGCTTTGCTTCGATCCGCTGCGCCAGCAGCTGCCGGTAGAGCGGCCGGAAGCCCTGGACGGCGCTGAGCGAGGCGGCAAAGCCGTCCGGCAGCGCAAAGCCGGCCTCGGCGCCGAGGAAGAGCACGCGCTCGCCCTCACTGGGCACCGCGACTGTGTCGCTGGCAAAGGGATGGAACAGGGTCTTCAGCGTCTCGCGGCTCATGGGTCTCGTCTCGTTAAAAGCATGTCGCGCAAAGGTGTTGAGCGGTTTTGCGACCACGACATGCGCAAAACCAGGATACAAAAAGGGCGCGGAAGCATTCCCGCGCCCGGAATTAAATCTGGAAGGCGCGGCTTATTCGGCCGCTTCTTCCTTCTTCTTCTCGTTCGGGATCTCCTGGCCGGTGGCCTGGTCGACAACCTTCATCGACAGGCGAACCTTGCCGCGTTCATCAAAGCCGAGCAGCTTGACCCAGACCTTGTCGCCTTCCTTGACGACGTCCTGCGTCTTGGCAACACGCTCGGAAGCGAGCTGCGAGATGTGGACGAGGCCGTCGCGGGCGCCGAAGAAGTTGACGAAGGCGCCGAAGTCGGCGGTCTTGACGACCGTGCCTTCGTAGACCTGGCCGATCTCGGGCTCGGCAACGATCGAGTGGATCCACTTGCGGGCCGCTTCGATCTCCTTGCCGGAGGAGGAGGCAATCTTGACGGTGCCATCGTCCTCGATGTTGATCTTCGCGCCGGTCTTTTCGACGATTTCGCGAATGACCTTGCCGCCGGAGCCGATGACTTCACGGATCTTGTCGACCGGGATGTTCATGACTTCGATGCGCGGAGCAAATTCGCCGAGCTGGCCGCGGCTTTCGGTGATGGCCTTGGACATTTCGCCGAGAATGTGGGCACGACCGCCCTGGGCCTGGCCAAGGGCGACCTTCATGATCTCTTCGGTGATACCGGCGATCTTGATGTCCATCTGCAGCGAGGTGATGCCGTCGGCGGTCCCTGCAACCTTGAAGTCCATGTCGCCGAGGTGGTCTTCGTCACCGAGAATGTCGGAGAGCACGGCAAAGCGATCGCCTTCCAGGATCAGACCCATGGCGATACCGGCAACCGGCTTTGCCAGCGGAACGCCGGCGTCCATCAGAGCGAGCGAAGTACCGCAGACGGTCGCCATCGAGGACGAGCCGTTCGACTCGGTGATTTCGGAGACGACGCGCAGCGTGTAGGGGAACTGCTCAGGCGTCGGCAGCATCGGACGTATCGCGCGCCATGCGAGCTTGCCGTGGCCGATTTCGCGGCGGCCCGGGGAGCCCATGCGGCCGGTTTCGCCAACCGAGTAGGGAGGGAAGTTGTAATGGAGCAGGAAGCGCTCCTTATACATGCCCGTCAGGCTGTCGACATACTGCTCGTCTTCGCCGGTGCCAAGCGTGGCAACCACGATCGCCTGCGTTTCACCGCGGGTGAACAGCGCTGAACCATGTGTGCGCGGCAGGAGGCCGACTTCCGAAACGATCGGACGAACGGTTTCGAGGTCGCGGCCGTCGATGCGGCTCTTGGTGTCGAGGATGTTCCAGCGAACGATCTTCGCCTGCAGATGCTTGAAGACGGCGCCGATGACTTCGGCGCTGTACTTGGGCTCGACGCCCTCGGGGAAGAAGTGAGACTTAACCTTTGCCTTGACGGCGTCGACGGCTGCATAGCGATCAGCCTTCTGGGTGATCTTGTAGCCTTCGCGCAGTTCAGCTTCAAAATGCTTGAGCATTTCGGCTTCGAGTTCGGAATGGTCTTCCGGCTGGAAATCACGCGGTTCCTTGGCGGCAACTTCGGCGAGCTTGATGATCGCGTCGAGAACCGGCTGGAAGCCCTTGTGGCCGAACATGACGGCGCCGAGCATGACGTCTTCGTTCAGTTCCTTGGCTTCGGACTCGACCATCAGCACGGCGTCGTAGGTGCCGGCGACGACGAGGTCGAGGCTCGATTCGTCCATCTCGTCGAGATGCGGGTTGAGAACATATTCGCCGTTGATGTAGCCGACGCGCGCGCCGCCGACCGGGCCCATGAAGGGAATGCCGGAGAGCGTGAGCGCTGCAGACGCAGCAACCATCGACAATACGTCGGGATCGTTTTCAAGGTCGTGCTGAACGACGGTCACGACGACCTGCGTGTCGTTCTTGTAGCCTTCCGGGAACAGCGGGCGGATCGGGCGGTCGATCAGGCGGGAAACCAGCGTTTCCTTTTCAGACGGACGACCTTCGCGCTTGAAGTAGCCGCCGGGGATCTTGCCGGCTGCGTAGGTCTTTTCCTGATAGTTGACCGTCAGCGGGAAGAAGTCCTGGCCGGGCTTCGGAGCCTTGGCGGAAACGACGGTGGCGAGAACCACGGTTTCGCCATAGGTGGCGAGAACCGCGCCGTCGGCCTGACGGGCTATCTTGCCGGTTTCGAGCTTCAGCGGGCGGCCGGCCCACTCGATTTCGACTGTGTGGGTATTAAACATGACTTGTCCTTCAATGCGGGAGCACGCGCCATCGCCGATATCAAGGCGCAGCGCACAGTCGACCGCAAATAATGTGACGTATCACGGGCAAGACAACGGGAGGCTTTTCATCCTTGGTTTCCTCGATAAATCCGAGGGTCCCTGAGAAAACCAAGCCAAAGCCTCGAGAAGCCTTGGCCGAAAGCATCCGGCAATCCTGCCCCATGACAGGTCAACGGTTGGTTTGGCAGAACCGGCCCATCCGGGTCCGCCGGTCTTTTCCACCGCTTGAAGATAGGGCGCGGCTGGAACATTTCATCGGGAACCATGTCCCGAAACAGATCCGGCGGGCACTTGGAAAGCGCCCGCCGGACAATCTTAGCGGCGGATACCCAGGCTGGAAATCAGCTTGGAATAGCGGCCTTCATCCTTCTTCTTGAGATAATCAAGAAGCGAGCGGCGGCTCGAAACCATCGTCAACAGGCCACGGCGGGAATGGTTATCCTTCTTGTGGTCCTTGAAGTGTCCGGTCAGGTTGTTGATGCGTTCGGTCAGGATCGCGACCTGGACTTCCGGAGAACCGGTATCGCCTTCGACGGTTGCGTATTCCTTGATCAGCGCAGACTTGCGCTCAGCAGTGATCGACATCGGGTGATCCTTTCTAAGAGAGGAGATAAAGGTCGCCAAAAGCCGGGATGTC
The DNA here is from genome assembly GCF_017357385.1 of Rhizobium sp. NZLR1. Taxonomy (NCBI): domain Bacteria; kingdom Pseudomonadati; phylum Pseudomonadota; class Alphaproteobacteria; order Hyphomicrobiales; family Rhizobiaceae; genus Rhizobium; species Rhizobium sp. NZLR1. The sequence continues at coordinate 124,536 of NZ_CP071632.1, forward strand.
GTCCAGCTTTGGCCGTGAATGCGAGCAGGCGAACCTGACGCTGGCGCTGCCTATAAACCAAATAAGCAGCGATGGAAAGAGGGGAGCTCCCGCGGCGGTTTTCAGCGGCCCGCCATGGCCTCCCGGATCATTGCATCGTAACCTGCGGGATCCTGCAGCATGGCGAAATGGCTGGCGTCTTTCAGGATCACGAGCTTTGCGCCCGGAATTTCTTTGGCCATCATCTCCGTATGGTCGAGCTTCACGGCTTCATCATGGTCGCCGATGGCGAGCGTGACCGGTATCGTGATCTTTCCAAGGTCCGCCGCCGTCCAGGCCGGCTGTGTCGCCCACATCTCGGAAATCTGGGTGACGAAGGCATCATATTCGTTCGGCGTCGGCGACAGCTTCCGGTACTGTTCACCGGCGACGTTGATGTAGTCGTTGAAGGTCTTGTTTCTCAAGACGTCAGGCTTGACGCCGTCGGTGGTGACATTGGCGGCCTGCGCAATGACGCGCGTCAGCTTTTCCGGATGTTTCATCGCCATGTCGATGCCGATAATGCCGCCGTCGGACCATCCCACCAGCGTCACCTTGCCGATCTGCAAATGGTCGAGAAGCGCGGCATAATCCGATGTCATCAGATCGTAGCCGAAGGGCTGTCGGCTGCGCGTCGAGCGCCCATGTCCGCGGCTGTCGGCAACGATGACCAGATGATCCTTGGCAAAATCGGCGATCTGATGACCCCAGACCTCGGCATTTCCAAGACCTCCATGGATGAAGAGGATCGGGTCGCCTTCACCATATTCGGCGTAATACATCTTGATGTCGTTCACATCGGCCATGCCGCTCGTCTTCGGCACGGGCATTGCAGGAAAGGCCGGGAGCTCGGCCCAGCGCTCGGCGGATTGAGCGCCGGCAACAGTCAGGAACATCGAAAAGAACGTCAGTATGCCGATAGTGGTTGCGCGCATAATCATCCCCTTGTCGGGCCGCCATGGCCCTTCGGGCCGCCACGGCCCGAAAGGAAGATATTGCATCGCTAACGCCTGACAATCGTTAGCTGTACAGACTCAGCCGAAAACCCGCTTCGGGCGAAACTCGCCCTGGCCGATCTCGCCGATCGCAATCAGCCTGCCGCGGGCCGTCGCATAGGCTTCGCTTTCGGCAACCGGCGCATCGCGGCCACGCACGAGGATCGGGTTGCCCATCTTCAGCCGGTGCGCCTGATCGTCGTTGATGACGAGATGGGGCAGGGCGGAAAGCGCCTCGCAGGTGTTGATCAGCAGCGCATCGAGGGCGGCAAGCCGCTCGTCCATATCCTCGATTGCCTCCAGCGCCACAAGGTCTGCGAGCGGCACCATGGCCTCTTCCGCGAACGGCGCGACGAAGGTGCGCCGCAGCCCGGACACGTGGCCATAGCAGCCGAGCTCCCGGCCGAAATCGCGGGCGAGCGCCCTGACATAGGTGCCCTTGCCGCATTCGACTTCGAAATGCGCGGTATTGGCATCCGGGCAGGCGAGCAATGTCAGCCGGAAGATATCGACTTCGCGCGAGGGGATCTCGACAACTTCGCCTTCGCGCGCCAGATCATAGGCGCGTTCACCCGATATCTTGATCGCCGAAAACTGCGGCGGCACCTGGCTGATGGTGCCGATATAGCTGGCTAGGATATCGCGGATCTGCTGTTCGCTCGGGCGTTTGTCCGAGCTTTCGGTCACGTCGCCCTCGAGATCGTCCGTCGCGCGTTCCTCGCCCCAGCTGACCGTGAATTCATAGATTTTGCGGCCGTCCATCACATAGGGAACGGTCTTGGTCGCATCGCCGAGCGCGATCGGCAGCATGCCGGAGGCGAGCGGATCGAGCGTGCCGGCATGACCGGCCTTCTGCGCCTTAAAGAGCCACTTGATCTTGGAAACGGCTTCCGTCGAGCCGAAATCCACCGGCTTGTCGAGGATCAGCCAGCCGGAAATCGGCCGGCCCTTGGGTTTGCGTGGTTTGGACATGCGTCTCTTCTGTTTATTGTTCGTCATTATCGCCGTCGAGGTCGCGTTGCACCTCGGGCGAACGCAGCAGCTCGTCGATTTTCTTGTAGTTGTCAAAGCTGGTATCGTCGCGGAACCGCACCTCCGGCATGTATTTCATCTGCCGAAGCTGTTGCCCGAGCCTGCCGCGGATATACCTCGCATTACGGTTCAACGCCTCGATGACGATGCTGTGGTCGGAAACGCCGAGCGGTGTCACATAGGCGGTGGCCATCTTGAGGTCGGGCGACATGCGCACTTCCGAGATCGAGATCACGGTCGCTTCGATGACGTCGTCGCGCACTTCGCCGCGCTGCAATACCTGGGTGATCGCGGCGCGAACCTGTTCGCCAACGCGCAGCATGCGCTGCGAAGGCGCGGAAGAAGTCGATCTGGTCATTGTTATCTCTATTTGCCGATGCGGCTGGGAATCGAACCCGTCAAAGGAGAGCGTCCATGACTCTTTTGGCAGAAAAGGTCAAGTCGCAGGTACCCGAAAGCCATCCGCCGGCTGGCGAATGGCTTTCGGAAGGCTGATGCTGCGCTCAGCCGCAGCGGTTTAGAGCGTGCGCGTGATATGTTCGACGCGGAAGCACTCGATGACGTCGCCGGCGCGCATATCCTCGTAGTTTTCGAAGGCCATGCCGCACTCCTGGCCCATCGGCACTTCGGACACTTCGTCCTTGAAGCGCTTGAGGGTCTTGAGCTTGCCTTCGTGAACGACGACGTCGTTGCGGATGAGGCGGACGCCTGCGCCACGCTCGACCTTGCCTTCGACGACACGGCAGCCTGCGACCTTGCCGACCTTGGTGATGTTGAACACCTCGAGGATTTCGGCATTGCCGATGAAGGTTTCGCGTCGTTCCGGAGACAAGAGGCCCGACATCGCTGCCTTCACGTCATCCACCAGGTCGTAGATGATGTTGTAGTAGCGGATTTCGATGCCTTCGCGCTCGGCGAACTGACGTGCCTGCGTATTTGCACGAACGTTGAAGCCGATGATGGCCGCGTTCGACGCTTCGGCGAGCGAAATATCCGACTCGGTGATGCCACCGGCGCCCGAATGGACGATGCGGGCGCGGACCTCGTCGGTGCCGAGCTTCTCGAGCGCGCCGGCAATCGCTTCGATCGAGCCCTGCACGTCGCCCTTGATGACCAGCGGGAACTCCTTGATGCCGACGCTCTGGCGCTGCATCATCATCTGTTCCAGCGAACCGCGCTGTCCCGACTGGCGGGCAGCCGCCTTGTCACGGGCAAGACGCTGGCGATATTCCGAGATTTCGCGGGCGCGGCTTTCGCTTTCGACGACGGCGAACTTGTCGCCCGCCTGCGGCGTACCGGAAAGACCGAGAACCTCGACCGGGGTTGCCGGACCTGCTTCCTTCACATGGTCGCCCTTGTCGGTGACAAGCGCGCGCACGCGGCCCCAGACGTCACCGGCGACGATGATCTGGCCCGGACGCAGCGTGCCCTTCTGGACAAGCACGGTCGCGACCGAACCACGGCCGCGATCGAGCTGGGCTTCGATGACGGTACCTTCAGCAGTCCGGTTCGCATTGGCCTTGAGATCGAGAATTTCCGCCTGCAGCAGGATCGCCTCGAGCAGCTTGTCGAGGTTCTTGCCGGTCTTTGCCGAAACTTCGACGTCGAGCACTTCACCGCCCATGGATTCCACGAAGACTTCGTGCTGCAGCAGCTGATTGCGCACCTTCTGCGGATCGGCTTCGTGCTTGTCGACCTTGTTGATCGCAACGATGATCGGAACACCGGCCGCTTTGGCGTGGTTGATCGATTCGATCGTCTGCGGCATCACGCTGTCGTCGGCTGCGACGACCAGGATCGCGATGTCGGTCGCCTGCGCACCGCGGGCACGCATTGCCGTGAAGGCGGCGTGGCCGGGCGTATCGATGAAGGTGATCTTCTGACCGCTCTGCTCCACCTGATAGGCGCCGATATGCTGCGTGATGCCACCGGCTTCGCCGGAAACCACGTTGGCATGACGGATGGCGTCGAGCAGTGAGGTCTTGCCGTGGTCGACATGGCCCATGATGGTGACGACGGGCGGGCGCGAAACCAGTTCGCCATCCTCGTCGGACACGTTGAAGATACCAAGTTCGACGTCGGATTCCGACACGCGCCTGACCGTATGGCCGAATTCGCCGGCGATGAGTTCGGCAAGGTCGGCGTCGATGACGTCGCCCGGCTTCATCATCTGGCCTTCCTTCATCAGGTACTTGATGACGTCGACAGCGCGTTCGGACATGCGCTGCGACAGTTCCTGAATGGTGATGGTCTCTGGCAGAACTACCTCGCGGGAGATCTTCTCGCGGGTTTCCTGCATCTGACCGCGGCGGAACTTCTCCTGCCGGCGGCGCATCGCCGAGAGCGAACGCCCGCGGGCATTGTCGTCGCCGTCGACGTTGGCAGTGGAGATCGTCAGCTTGCCGCGACGGCGCTCTTCATCCGTCTTCGGACGCGTGGTGACCGGCTTTGCCGGTTCCGGGCGAACGACACGGCCACGGACCGGACCACCGCGCGCGGCACCCCGATCTTCTTCTTCCTTTTCGTCGCGACGGCCGCGAACGGCGCCGGGAACGGCAGCGCCCGCTGCCGGACGGGCAGCAGCCGGTGCTCCGGCCGCATCGGGCCGGCGCACAGCTGGTGCCGACGATGCGGTTTGCTGCGGCTGTGGGGCGTCGGCGCTTGCCTCGGCCGGAGCCGGTGCCGCGGCTGCTGGTTCAGCAACGGCGGCGGGCGCCTCAGCCTGTCGGATAGCGTCTTCAGCGGCCCTGCGGGCAGCTTCTTCTGCTTCGGCTGCCTTACGGACAACCTCTTCGGCGGCACGGCGCTTTTCGTCCTCGGCGCGGCGGATCGCATCCTGGGCGTCACGCGCCTGGGCGTCGGCAAGCGCACGGCGGCGGGCGTCCATTTCCTCCGGCGACAGATGGTTCAGCACTACCGGACGCGGACGATCGTTCTGGCGCGGCGCCTGGTGGGACTGCTGCGGACGTTGGTTCGTCTGGTTGTTGTTGCCCTGCTGGATCCGCGGTGCCGGCGTCGGCTGCTGCGGGCGCGCCTGCATAGGCGCAGGCGCCGGTTCGGCAGCACGCACAGGGGCCACCGGAGCGGCAGGTGTGATCGGCTTTTCGTCTTCCGGGCGCATCGGGCGCCGCTTGCGGGTCTCGACGACAACCGCCTTGGTGCGACCTCGACCCATATCCTGGCGAACGGTGCCCTGGCTCATCCCCGATGGTTTCAGGGTAAGCGTCTTTTTGCCCGTCACGCTGATTGTCTTGTCGTCGTTACTATCGGTCATTCGTTCCCGTTCCTTCGGACAGGGAGCGATGACTAGATCAGACCCTGTCGTTCAATACTGTCGATCAATGAGGATGCGACCGGCCGATGCCGGTGACCGCCTCATTGTTTTTGCCGGCCAGCGCCGCCCGCTGCTGCCCGGGACTGACCGCCAATACGGTACTGTTCGAGCATCTTTGCGCGCTTCACTACACCCTCACCCGCCTGCCCTGCAAGCACTGCGGCATGGATAAAAGCATTCTGACCCATCAGGCCTTCCATTTCGCTCTCCGAGAAGAGACGGAAGGAAGGTATCTCCTCCTCGGTCTCCATTCCGAGGTGCCAGGCCTTGCGGGCCTGGTCGATTTTTCGGACGCCGTCGTCCGCTGCATCAGTCGCATGGAACACCGCAAGCGCTGCCCCGCTTCTAACTGCGGCATCCACTTTCGAGGATCCGCTGACGAACTGGCCGGCTTTCCGCCCCATGTTCATCATCTGCATCAATTGCGCCGCGAGCAGCCGATCGACGCTCGCGCCGAGATCGTCTGCCGCCTTCACATCCATTTTCAGCGCGCGGGCGAAGAGTTTCTTCGCCACCGCCCTGTCGACCAGCGACCGGTCGATCTTTACCCAGCATCCGCGTCCCGGAAGCTCGCGCTTCAGGTCGGCGACAATAGTTCCATCGGGAGCGGCAACGAAGCGGATCAGCTCTTCCGGCGATCCGCTTTCGCGCGTCACGATGCACATGCGTCCGTTCACGTCATAACCTGCAAGATCGTCGTCCTCATCAGGGAGAGCGTCCGGCTCATGCGCGGTCATCATACTTCCTGTTCGGCTTCGGCGACCTCTTCTTCGGTCCCCTTAGCCAGGTCCTCTTGCGTGATCCAGCCGGCCGAAAGGCGGGCCTGGACGATCATCTGTTCGGCCTCGACGCGCGAGACGTCGAACTTCGAGAACAGGCCTTCGAACTTCTTCGTTTCGCCGTTCTTGCGTTCCGTCCAGCCGACGAGGTCGTCGGCGGCACAACCGGCAAAGTCCTCGATCGACTTAATGCCGTCTTCGCCGAGCGCCACCATCATCTGGGCGGTGATACCGTCGATTTCGCGCAGCTCGTCCTGAACGCCGAGCGCCTTGCGCTTCTCGTCCATCTCGGCTTCGAGACGCTCGAGGAATTCGCGGGCACGCTGCTGGATTTCCTGCGCCGTCTCTTCGTCGAAACCGTCGATCGAGGAGATTTCGTCGAGATCGACATAAGCCAGTTCTTCGACCGCTGCAAAGCCTTCAGAGGCCAGAACCTGGCCGACCATTTCATCGACGTCGAGCGAATCCATGAACAGGTTGGTACGCTCGTTGAATTCCTTCTGGCGGCGTTCCGATTCCTCGGCCTCCGTCATGATGTCGATGTCCCAGCCGGTCAGCTGCGAGGCGAGCCGGACGTTCTGGCCGCGGCGGCCGATCGCAAGCGACAGCTGCTCGTCGGGAACGACGACTTCGATACGCTCGGCATCCTCGTCGAGAACGACCTTGGCGACTTCGGCCGGCTGCAGGGCATTGACGACGAAGGTCGCCGGGTCCTGCGACCACGGAATGATGTCGATCTTCTCGCCCTGGAGTTCGCCGACGACGGCCTGAACGCGCGAGCCGCGCATACCGACGCAGGCGCCGACCGGATCGATCGAACTATCGTTCGAGATCACGGCGATCTTGGCGCGCGAGCCCGGATCGCGGGCGACCGACTTCACCTGGATGATGCCGTCGTAAATCTCGGGCACTTCCATGGTGAACAGCTTCACCATGAACTGCGGATGCGTACGCGACAGGAAAATCTGCGGGCCGCGCTGCTCGCGACGGACATCATAAACATAGGCACGGACGCGATCGCCATAGCGGACGTTTTCGCGCGGGATCATTTCGTCGCGGCGGATGATGCCTTCGCCACGGCCGAGATCGACGATGACATTGCCATATTCGACGCGCTTGACGGTGCCGTTGACGATTTCGCCGACGCGATCCTTGAATTCGTCGAACTGGCGGTCGCGCTCGGCTTCACGCACCTTCTGCACGATCACCTGCTTGGCGGACTGTGCGGCGATGCGGCCGAAATCCATTGGCGGCAGCGGATCGGCGATGAAATCGCCGAGTGCGGCGTCCGGGTTGCGGTCGCGGGCAAGCTCCAGCGGGATCTGCGTCGAATAATCCTCAGCCTTGTCGACAACTTCGAGCAGGCGCTGCAGACGGATTTCGCCGGTCTTCGGATTGATATCGGCCCGGATGTTGGACTCGGTGCCGTAACGGGAGCGTGCCGCCTTCTGGATGGCGTCGGCCATTGCGGCCAGCACGATCTCGCGGTCGATGACCTTTTCGCGCGCCACTGCATCTGCGATCTGCAGAAGTTCGAGCCGGTTCGCACTGACTGCCATTGTCTTGTTTCTCCGTCTTTACTCCAGGGTTCCCGTCCCTGTAGCGGTCTGTTGATCGGTTATTCCTGGTCGTCCGCTTCGTTCTGGTTGGCGGCCTCGGCTTTCGCCAGCTTATCGGCGCGCAACGCGTCGCGGATCAGGTCGTCGGTCAGAATGAGCTTCGCATCGCTAAGCGCCGTGAAGGGAATGGTGACCTTCTGCTCTTCCCCGTAAGCGACCTGGTCACGCTCGAGCGTGAAACCATCGACGCCTGCTTCGACGATCTTGCCGCGGAAGCGCTTGCGATTGTCGATCAAGATCGACGTCTCGCATTTCACAAGGTGGCCCTGCCAGCGGACGAAATCGGATTTCCGCACCATCGGACGGTCGATGCCGGGCGAAGACACTTCGAGATGATACTCTTTATCGACCGGATCTTCCACATCGAGGACAGGAGAAATCGCCATCGAGACTTCTTCGCAGTCCTGAACCGTCATCGTCCCGTCGTTGCGTTCGGCCATCACCTGCATCGTCACGCCGTTCTGGTTCAGCATGCGGACGCGGATAAGCCGGAAGCCGATGCCGATGAGGACAGGTTCGATGATATCGGCAAGACGCTGGTCGAGCCCGGTTTCGGTAATCAGCCGCGGCTCAAGTTCGTTGCCTGCGTTTGTCATGTCCGACAAGCGGTGCGCTCCTCGCAATTTCATGCTTTTTAGGGATCGCGCTAATAAAAAAGAGCGGGTCCTTGCGGCCCACTCTTCATCAAGCGATCAAGAATTTGAGAGCCATATAGTCGGGTTTTTCCGAAATTGCAAGGTCTGCGGCTGATTCCGCCAATTCGTGTCGGGTGACGTCGGTGGGCCTATGGCCAGCGCCGATCTTGCGCATATATTGCCGTTGCGGCGCAACAACAAAAGCGGAGAAATCGTGGCCTACACTTCGTCGACATTGGCGCCCCTGCGGCACGATACCTACCGCACCATCTGGTTCGCCAGCCTGTCCTCGAATTTCGGCGGCCTGATCCAGGCGGTTGGTGCTGCCTGGATGATGACGACGATCAGCGCCTCGGAGGATATGGTCGCGCTGGTGCAGACCTCGACGGCGCTGCCGATCATGCTGTTTTCGCTGATATCGGGTGCGCTCGCCGACAATTACGACCGCCGGCGGGTCATGCTGACGGCGCAATGCATGATGCTGACGGTTTCGGCTCTGCTGACGATCTTCGCCCTTCTCGGCTGGATCACCCCCTGGCTGCTGCTCTTCTTCACCTTCCTGATCGGCTGCGGCACAGCACTCAACAATCCCTCCTGGCAGGCCTCGGTCGGCGACATGGTGCCGCGCGCCGATCTGCCGGGCGCCGTCACGCTGAACAGCATGGGTTTCAACATTACTCGCAGCGTTGGGCCGGCGATCGGCGGCGTCATCGTCGCCGCAGCCGGCGCCGCTGCAGCTTTCGCAGTGAACACCGTAAGCTACCTCGCGCTGATCTATGCCCTGCTGCGCTGGCGGCCGAGCACGCCGGTCTCGACTCTGCCGCGGGAGGCGCTCGGCAGCGCCATCTTCGCTGGCCTGCGTTATGTCTCGATGTCGCCCAATCTCGAAAAGGTTCTCCTCAGGGGACTGCTCTTCGGCATCGGCGCCAGCTCGATCCTGGCGCTGCTGCCGATCGTCGCGCTCGATCTCGTCGGCGGTGGCCCGCTGACCTATGGTTTCATGCTCGGCGCCTTCGGCATCGGTGCGATCGGCGGGGCGGTGCTGAATGCGCGACTGCGCCAAATGCTTTCCAGCGAGATGATCATCCGCCTGTCTTTCGCCGGCTTCGCGCTGAGCGCCGTCATCGCCGCCTTCAGCCCAAGCGCTGTCCTTACCTCTGCCGGGCTGCTCGTCTCCGGCGCCTGCTGGGTTTCCGCACTTTCGCTCTTCAACACCATCGTCCAGCTTTCGACGCCGCGCTGGGTGGTCGGCCGCGCGCTGTCACTCTACCAGACCGTTACCTTTGGCGGCATCGCCGGCGGCAGCTGGCTATGGGGTATTGCCGCCGATCGATACGGCGTCGCCGATGCGCTGCTGATGTCATCGACCGTCATGCTGCTCGGCATCGTGATCGGCCTGCGTTTTTCCATGCCGGCCTTCGCCTCGCTCAATCTCGATCCGCTGAACCGCTTCACCGAGCCGGCCCTCAGTCTCGACATTACGCCGCGCAGCGGCCCGATCGTCATTCAGGTCGATTATGAGATCGGAGATGACGACCTGGCCGAATTCATGGAGCTGATGGGCGAACGGCGCCGTATCCGCATCCGCGATGGCGCCCGCAACTGGGCGCTGATGCGCGATCTCGAAAACCCCGGACTGTGGACGGAAACCTACCATACGCCGACCTGGGTCGAATACATCAGACACAACCAGCGGCGGACGCAGGCCGATGCCGAAAACACCGACAGGCTGCGTGCGCTTCACCGCGGCGAAGGTCCGCTGCATGTTCACCGGATGATCGAACGCCAGGCGATCCCGCCGGGCGACGATGTCTTCCACAAGGCGCCGATCGATCTGCATCATTGAGGCCAAGCATGAGTTTCAGGCTCGCCCGCCAATCCGATCTCGCCGCCATCGTCCGGCTTCTGGCCGACGACGATCTTGGCGGCACCAGGGAAATCGTCGCCGACCCCGTCGATGCGCGGTATCTCTCGGCCTTTGCCGCGATCGAGGCGGATGCCAATCAGCTTTTGGCCGTTGCAATCGATGCGGCCGATCGGGTCGTCGGCTGCCTGCAACTGAGCTTTATTCCCGGCCTGTCGAGGACGGGCATGTGGCGCGGTCAGATCGAAAGTGTGCGTGTTGCAAGCGATCGTCGCGGCTCGGGTCTCGGCGCAGAATTGATCGAATGGGCGATTGGCCAATGCGCCGCGCGCGGCTGCGGCCTCGTGCAACTGACATCGGACAAGACGCGAGCAGGCTCGATGCGCTTCTACGAGAAGCTCGGCTTCGTCGCCAGCCATGAGGGGCTGAAGCGCACGCTCTGAATCCTTATTTCAACTTGCCTTTCATCGTGGCTTCGGGAAAGCAGGTCGGCTTCATGCCGTTCTTCGCCTGCCACTGGCCGATCGAACGCCGGGTCTTGTAGCCCGGCAGGCCGTCGGAACCGCCGACATCGTAGCCCTGCCGTTCCAGCGCCTTCTGCATGGCGGCGACATCCGAGCGCAGCATCTTGCCGACATCTCCCCATCGGCCTTGGAAGGCGCCGCCATTATCGGCGATCCGGTCGGCGAGATTGCCGATGTAAAGCGCGTAGAGATCGGAATTATTATATTCCTTGATGATGTAGAAATTCGGCGTGACGACGAATTCCGGCCCGTCGCGGCCGGCCGGGACCAGCATCATGCCCTCAGCCTTCATCTCGCCCGATGGAAAACCCTTGCCGGAGATGCGGTCGATGCCGAGCGAGGCCCAGTGCGACAGCGGCTTTGCCAGGTCGGGGCCTTCCTGCGCGCAGGAGACCGCCTCCGGTATCGATACCTCGAAGCCCCAGTCGCGGTCGCGCTGCCAACCTTTCTTGACCAGGAAATTGGCGATCGAGGCGAGCGTATCCGGCACCGAGGTCCAGATGTTGCGATGGCCGTCGCCGTCGAAATCGACGGCATATTTCAGATAGCTGGTCGGCATGAACTGCGGCTGACCAAGCGCGCCCGCCGACGAACCCTTGAAATCGGCGGGCGTCACGTCGCCTCCGTCGAGAATATGCAGCGCCGCCACCAATTCGGTGCGGAACATCTCCTTACGCGTCGACATGAAAGCCTTGGTCGCCAGCACCTCGATCGCCGAATTCGGGATCTTCGCCGCGCCGAAGCCGGTCTCCCGGCCCCAGATGGCAAGCACGATCGAGCCCGGCACGCCATAGGTCTTCTCGATCCGCTTCAGCGTCGAACCATATTGCGCGGCAAAGCCGCGCCCCGTCGCGGCAAGCCTCTTCAGATGGTCCTCGTTGAAATAGGGACCGGGCGAGGAAAACTCCGCCTGCGTCTGCTTCTGCTCCTTCGGCGGCGGGAAGCCGGGCGGCGCGAGATCGGGCAGGTCCCAATTCAGCCTAATGCCGGAGAAAGCGGCCTGGAAGGTCTTCTCCGAAATGCCGTTTGCCTTCGCCTCGGGCCAGAGGTCCTTCTGCACCCACGTCTCGAACTGCGCTTCGACATCGGCTTTCGAAGGGGTTGCGAGGGCGGGGAGGGGTAGGAGAGCGGCCATTGCAGCGAGTGCGAATATCCGCAGCCGCCGTAGAATACCCCCCTCTGTCCTGCCGGACATCTCCCCCACAAGGGGGGAGATCGGCAAGAAGCGCCGGCTTCGCGGAATCTTGGTCGTGAGCGAAGCGGTTTCGGCCATCTGTGGCCGTTGATCAAGGCAAGAGGTCCCCCCTAGCCGATCTCCCCCCTTGTGGGGGAGATGCCCGGCAGGGCAGAGGGGGGTGCGGTGCGCCATACCCAAGCCTCTCATATCACCGTCCGCGCCCGAAGGGCCGCCGCAAGTGTACCCTCGTCGAGGTAGTCGAGCTCGCCGCCGACAGGCACGCCGTGCGCCAGGCGGGTGATCTTCACCTCGAGCCCCTGCAACTGGTCGGTGATGTAATGCGCCGTCGTCTGGCCCTCGACGGTGGCATTGACGGCGATGATCAGCTCGCGGATGCCACCTTCGCCGATCCGGTCGATCAGCCCGCGAATGTTGAGATCGTCGGGCCCGATCCCGTCAAGCGGCGACAGCGTACCGCCGAGCACATGATAGGCGGCGTTCATTGCGCCTGCCCGCTCCAGCGCCCAAAGGTCCGATACGTCCTCGACGACGATGATGATGGATTGATCGCGCTGCGTGTCGGTGCAAACGGTACACGGATCGACGGTATCGACATTGCCGCAGCGAGAGCAGATCTTCACCTTGTCATAGGCCTCGCCCATCGCATTCGACAGCGGGCCAAGCAGCTGATCCTTCTTCTTGATCAGATGCAGTGCCGCCCGGCGTGCCGAGCGCGGCCCGAGGCCCGGCACCTTCGCCAGAAGCTGGATGAGTTTTTCGATTTCGGGGCCGGTGACTCGTTTTGCCATGCGCCGTTCTTAACTGATATGGAACGAAAACGGAATCGCGGAAGGATCGGCCGTCCCATGAAAATCCTGGCGCTGTGCACCGGCAATCCGGAAAAACTGCCGGGCAAGAGCTATAAGACCGGCATCTTCAAGCATGCCGTCAACGGCGCGGTGATAATCGATGCTGAAGGACTGGTCGGTGATGCCATCTGCAACCGAAAACACCATGGCGGAGTCGATCAGGCAGTTTATGTCGAGGGGTCGCTGACGCTCGACTGGTGGAGCGGGGAGCTTGGCCGGCCATACGAGCCCGGCACTTTCGGTGAAAACATGGTGATATCAGATCTCGACAACCGCGACGTCGCCGTCGGCGACCGCTTTGCCGCGGGCGATCTCGTCCTAGAAGTCACCTCATGTCGCATTCCCTGCGCTACCTTCGCCGCCAGGATGGACGATCCGACATTCGTCAAGCGTTACACCGCCGCCGCCCGTCCCGGCATCTATTGCCGCGTGATCAGGGGTGGGGTGGCCGAGGCCGGAATGCCGGTCGATCACCAACCATTTGCGGGAGAGAAGGTGACGATGCCGGAGCTAATGGAAACCTTCGGCCGGCGGCTGTCTGAGGTGGACCGGGCGAGATATCTCGCATCACCGATCCACTACAAACTGAAAGCAGTGTTGGAAGCCGCGCACGAACACTGGGCATAGGCGCGGGCCTATTTTGTTTGCGGCTCGATCAAAACGGCAGCTTGAAACCGGGCGGGATCGGCAGGCCGGCGGTGAGTGCCTTGGTCTTTTCGGCGGCGAGCGCCTCGGCCTTGTCCTTGGCGTCCTTGTGGGCGGCGACGATCAGGTCCTCGAGGATCTCGACATCGTCTTCCTTGAACAGCGATGGGTCGATCTTCAGGCTCTTCAGCTCGCCCTTGCCCGAGATGAGCACAGTGACGAGGCCGCCGCCGGCCTTGCCTTCGGCCGTGAGCTCGGCGATCTCCGCCTGCATCTGCTCCATCTTGGCCTGCATTTCCTTGACTTTGCCCATCATGCCCATGATGTCGCGCATCGTCTTGCTCCTTGTTGAAACTCTAGAACTCTATGTCGTCGCCAGGCAGGATGTCGCCTTCCTCGGATTCGGCGGCGGCCGGTGGCGTTGCCTCGCCTTCCTCTTCCGGTTCGGGCGCCCGCACGCGCACGTCGATGATTTTCGCCCCTGGAAAATGCGCCAGGATCGCTGCCACGTCAGGGTCCTGACGGGCGTCGATGACATGCTGCTCCCGGGTCCTGGCCTCCGCTTCCACCAGCGTCGGCTTGCCCTCTTCGCGGCTGAGGCTGACGATCCAGTGAATGCCGGTCCATTCCTTCAGCTTGACGGCAAGCTCGTTGAGCAGTGTCGTCGGCGCGCCCTCGGTCAGGCTGACGTCAAGGCGGCCGGGCTCGATCCGGACCGGGCGCACAAAGGCGCGCACCATCGCCTTCAACTTCGGATCGCGCTTCTCGGCGGCAAGATCGACGATATCGCTGACCGAGTTGATCTGGACGAGCGACTTTAGCGCTTCCGCCGGTTTCGTCTCGATTCGGCCGATAGGCATCGTCTCGGGCTGGCTGCTCGGCACCGCACGCAGCATTGCCACCGGCGCGGACGCCTGTGGTTTGCTCGGTGCGATTTCCGGCGCGCGTGCCGCGACACTGCTTTGATAGGGAACCCGCGTGCCGTTGCCGCCGCCACTGCCTGAAGGCGGGGAGGCGGGCCGCGGGCCGGCATTGTCGCCGGAAAATTCGGCAAGCCGCCGCGCCGCGTCTTCGGGCGCCGGCAGATGCGCGGCATGCGCCAGCCGGATCAGCACCATTTCGGCCGCACCTGCCGTCCGCGACGAGCCTTCCGTTTCCGGAATGCCCTTCAACAGCATCTGCCAGATGCGCGACAGCGTCGTTACCGCAACGCCCTTGGCGAATTCCGCCGCCTTGGTGCGCTCGACTTCGCTGAGCGAGGGGTCGTTCGCCGCATCCGGCACATATTTCAGCCGCGTCACCAGATGGGTGAAATCGGCAAGATCGGTCAGCACCACCACGGGATTGGCGCCGGCCTCGTACTGGCTCTGGAATTCGCCGAGGGCTGCGGCCACGTCGCCCTGGACGACATGCTGGAAGAGATCGACGATCCGGGCGCGGTCGGCAAGACCGAGCATCCCGCGCACGGCTTCCGCCTGCACGGCGCCGGCACCATGGGCGATCGCCTGATCGAGCAGCGACAGCCCGTCGCGCGCCGAGCCTTCGGCGGCACGCGCGATCATTGCCAGCGCGTCCGGTTCCGCCTCGATGCCTTCCTTGGCGGCGATCGTCGAAAACAGCCCGACGAGATCCGACGCGCTGATGCGGCGCAGGTCAAAGCGCTGGCAGCGTGACAGCACGGTGATCGGCACTTTGCGGATCTCGGTCGTGGCGAAGATGAACTTCACATGCTCCGGCGGTTCTTCCAGCGTCTTCAAGAGGCCATTGAAGGCCTGCGTCGACAGCATGTGCACTTCGTCGATGATGTAGACCTTGTAGCGCGCCGAAACCGGCCGGTAGCGCACCTGCTCGATGATCTCGCGGATATCGTCGATGCCGGTATGGGAGGCGGCATCCATCTCGATCACGTCGACATGCCGGCCTTCCATGATCGCCTGGCAGTGCTCGCCGGGCGTGCGAAGGTCGATCGTCGGCTTGTCGACATCAGCTGTCTTGTAATTCAGCGCTCGCGCCAGGATGCGCGCAGTCGTCGTCTTGCCGACGCCGCGCACGCCGGTCAGCATGTAGGCCTGGGCGATGCGGCCGGTCTCGAAGGCGTTGGTAAGGGTGCGGACCATCGGCTCCTGGCCGACCATCAGGTCCGTGAAATCCTTGGGGCGGTATTTGCGAGCCAGCACCCGGTATCCGGTGCCCGTCGAGGCGGCATCTTTTGATTGTCGCTCGGTGTCGCTCATCGCCCTGCTTGTCGCCCGGATCGTCGGGCACTTCGTGGAGAGAAGGTGGGAGGCTGGCACGATGACCCGTGCCGGGCTCGTTAGGGCTGCTTCCTTCCGGACCTGACCCGGTTGGCGAGTGGCTCGTCCACCACCAACCTCCCGAATGCACATATCGGCAATATCGTCATCAAAAGCAAGCCAACATGATAAAAAACTGCTAGTCGTTGGAAAAGACAGGAGGAATGCCCTTGAACGGCTTTATGCTTGACCCTCGGCTGGAAAACGACAGCGTCAGCATCATGATCACGGGCCTCTGTGATCTGAGATTGTCGAGGGATGCCCGCTGGCCCTGGCTCATTCTCGTGCCGCGCCGGGCAGGCATCACCGAAATCTTCGAGCTGACGCCGCTCGACCAGGTGCTGCTTGCCTTCGAGACCGAGCTCACTGCCACGGCGCTGAAGCAGATCACCGGTGCCGCAAAAATCAATATCGGGGCTCTTGGCAATATCGTCCGCCAGCTTCATGTTCATGTGATTGCCCGCTTCGAAGGCGATGCCAACTGGCCGGGTCCCGTCTGGGGCTTCGGACGCGCGGAACCCTACGAAGACGAAAAGAGAGACGAATTCACAGCGAAGCTGCGGGAAGCCCTTTCATCATGAGTCATTCGCTTTTCGATTCGGATGTGCCGCATCCGGAGCCCAGCAATCTCACGGCTTTTGCCGCCAACGACCTCAATCGCGATTCCGAACATCGCGACGAACGCTCCGTCGAAAAAGCGCTGGCCAAGGAGGGCACGCATATCTTCGCCTTCGCCGGCGACAAGCTGGTGCTGAAGCATGACGGCCAGGTGCTCGATCCGCTCTTTGCCCGCTATGAGCTTCAGGAGCTTCGGCCGAATTGGGACGAGACGGTGCTTCTCGGCTACCGCAAATCAGGCGAGCCGCGCCTTGCGGTTCCCGTCGGTATCGACGTCGACGATCTCACCAGCCAATACAAGCCTGCCGACGGCCGCACGCTGTTTCGCGAAATGCTGATCGACGAGGTGCTGCTCGGCGAATTCGCCCAGGCCGCGAGCCTCATCCGCTGGAATGGCGACAACCGCTTCTGCGGCCGTTGCGGCTCGGCGATGGAGATCCACATCGGCGGCTACAAACGTGTCTGCGCTGCCTGCGAACACATGATCTTCCCCCGCACCGACCCTGTCGTCATCATGCTGACGATCGATGAGAGCCGCGACCTCTGTCTGCTCGGCCGCAGTCCGCATTTCGCGCCCGGCATGTATTCCTGTCTTGCTGGCTTCGTTGAACCTGGTGAGACCATCGAGAACGCCGTGCGCCGCGAAACGCTGGAGGAATCGGGCATCCGCACCGGCCGCATCCGCTACCACGCCTCGCAGCCCTGGCCGATGCCACATTCCCTGATGATCGGCTGTTACGCCGAGGCCAGATCCGCCGAAATCACCCGCGACGAGACGGAGTTGGAGGATTGCCGCTGGTTCACCCGCGAGGAAACGATCGAGATGCTGGAACGCCCGAGCGCGACAGGCAAGGCCTCTCCGCCGAAAGGGGCGATCGCCCACCGCCTGATGCGCGACTGGGTGGAGTGGAAGCGGTAACGCCATGCCGGTCGCCCGCTCGGAACGGCTGCTGACGCTGCTCCAGACGCTCCGGCGTTACCGGCGGCCGGTGACCGGCATCGTGCTTGCAGAGGAAACCGGCGTCAGCCTGCGCACGCTCTATCGCGATATTGCCAGCCTGCAGGCCCAGGGTGCGATGATCGAAGGCGAAGCCGGCATCGGCTACGTGCTGAAGCCGGGTTTCATGCTGCCGCCGATGATGTTTTCCGAAGAGGAGCTGGAAGCACTGGTGCTCGGCTCGCGCTGGGTCGCCCGCGCCGCCGAACCGCGCCTGGCCGGCGCCGGCGCCGATGCGCTCGCCAAGATTGCCGCCGTGCTGCCGGCCGATATGCGGGAGATGATCGATTCGGCAGCCCTTTTCGTCGGCCCCAAACGCCGGGACGAGGACAAGGCGGATGTCTCGGCCATCCGCCGGGCGATCCGCCTGGAGCGGATCCTCGAACTGCATTATGGCGACGAGCAGGGCCGGATCTCGCGTCGCCGCGTCTGGCCTTTCGCACTCGGCTATTTCGAGCATGTACGCGTCCTCATGGCCTGGTGCGAACTGCGCCAGGACTTCCGCCATTTCCGCACCGACCGCATCATCGACATGACGCTGCATGAGGTGCGTTATCCGCGCCGCCGCACGGTTCTTCTCAAGGAATGGCGCGAGCAGGACGTGCCGCTCGAGAACTGAAACGCTGCTGCCATAAACTGTCAGCAGTCGGGGTTATCATCAGTACCAATTCAACAGGAAGGAGTACTGATCATGGCAATGCCTCCAGTCATTCAGCGGGCCGGCGACCGCTTCGCCACTGATAGCTTTGCCGACATCATTTCGGCCGAAACTTTCGCCGACGTCCGCCAATCGGCACGCTCCGGCCTGCTGCGCCTGGCCATCAGCTTTTTCTGGATCCCCGGGGGAAGCCGCTCCAAGCTCGACGTTGAAGCGACACCCGACTATCTGAAGCGCGACCTCGGCTTCATGGATGGGCGCAACCCACGCCACAAGGATGGTTTCCCGCTCTAGGCCACCTCATCGTTATCCGCATCCGCGAGGAGACGAGGGCGTTGCTTCGGCAACGCCCTTTGTGCCCTGCTGCCATAAATTGGCAGCAGGTAATTCCTCGTCCACCATTTAACACCACCGGGAGAACCAAAATGACCAGCCCCAATCTGATTATCCTCTACGTCAAGGACCCCGGCGAAAGCGCAAGCTTCTACCGGAACCTCCTGAACCGCGAACCGACCGTGGAAGCACCGAATTTCGTCGCCTTTCCGCTCGATGGCGGCTTCACCCTCGGCCTCTGGCGGCGCAGCAAGGTCGAACCGCAGCCCTCCGCCATCGGCAACCGCGGGGAGGTGGCCTTCATGGTTGCGGGGGAAAATGCTGTCGCCAACCATTATGAGGACTGGCGCAAGCGCGGCCTGCCGATCGCCCAGGAACTAACCGAACTGGACTTCGGCCCGACCTTCGTCGTGCTCGATCCGGATGGTCATCGCCTGCGTGTCTGTGAGCCGGATAAATAATAGCTGATATGCGAGGCCTCTCATGCATGCCGCCCGGAAGGTGGTTCCGGGCGATATGCAAAAAACTAAAGCAGGCCTCGCATCGCATGCCCCTTGTAGACGCCGAGGATGCGCACCTTCTCGGAGAAGAACCGCAGTTCTTCCAATGCCCGCCGCACGTTTGGATCGTTCGGATGGCCTTCGATATCGGCGTAGAACTGTGTCGCCACGAATCTTCCGCCGAGCTGATAGCTTTCCAGCTTGGTCATGTTGATATTGTTGGTGGCGAACCCGCCGAGCGCCTTGTAGAGCGCGGCCGGAATGTTGCGAACGTTGAAGACGAAGGTGGTAACGACCTTTTCGTCCGCCGAATTCCGTTGCGCCCATTCCTCGTCGCGCGACAACACGACGAAGCGGGTGACGTTGTTTTCGGTATCCTCGACATTTTCGGCGATGATCTCGAGCCCGTAGAGATCGGCGGCAAGCCGCGGCGCCAGGGCGGCCATCGAGCGGTCGCCGGTTTCCTTCACCAGCTTTGCCGCGCCTGCCGTATCGCCGGCGATCACAGGCTTCCAGCCATTGGCCCGAACGATCTTGCGGCACTGGCCGAGCGCGTGAATGTGGCTGTGCACGGTGCGGATCTCGTCCTTGGTCACCCCCGGCAGCACCATCAGCTGGAAGCGGATCGGCATGAAATACTCGCCGATGATGTGCAGCCGCGATTCAGGCAGCAGATGATGGATATCCGCGACGCGCCCGGCGATCGTGTTCTCGATCGGGATCATCCCGATATCGGCGTCGCCGTTGTCGACCGCCGTGAACGCATCCTCGAAGGTCTGGCAGGGCAGCGGCTCCATGGTCGGAAACATGTCCCGGCTGGCCATGTCGGAATTGGCGCCGAATTCGCCCTGGAAGGCGATCCTGTTGGTCTTGATGTTCATGATGGTTCCGTCAGTTCGACTTTGCGGAGAGGATGCGCCGCGCTATTTCGAGGTCGGCGGGAGTATCGACACCGAGCGGAACCGTGTCAACGATCTCAACGTCGATGCGCATGCCGGCCTCCAGCGCCCGCAACTGCTCCAGCGATTCGCGCCTTTCGAGCGTTGAAGGCCCGAGCGCGACGAACCGTTCCAGCGCCGCGCGCCGATAGGCATAAAGGCCGATATGGTGGTAGAGCGGGCCCTTGCCGTAAGGTGCCGTCGCACGCGTGAAATAGAGCCCGCGCAGTCGGGTGTCGGAAACGGGCGAACCGACAACCTTGACGATATGCGGCGCGGTTTTATCAGCTTCATTGTCGATTTCGGTCGTCAGCGTGCCGATATCGACCGCCTCGTTCTCGAGAGGGCGCAAAGCCGCGCGCACGGTTTCCGGATCGATCGTCGGCAGATCGCCCTGGACGTTGACGATGAATTTTGCCCTGCCGGCAGGATCGACTTTCTTCAGCGCCTCGAAGATCCGATCGGAACCAGATTGATGATCACTGCTGGTCATGACGACTTCGAAGCCGGCGGCCGAAACGGCATCGAACACCCGGGCGTCGTCGACGGCGACGACGACGCGGCCGATGGCTGCCTCCCTGGCGCGCATCGCCACCTGGACGATCATCGGCAGCCCGCAAATATCGGCGAGCGGCTTGCCCGGAAGTCGGGTGGAGGCCATACGCGCCGGGATCAATACAAGCACGTCATCTAAATTTGAATCACTCATTGGTCGGGCCTTCTATTCCGGGCTGAAAAGTGTCAAAAAGTCTCACGCACAAGACCATTTAGACAGTTGCAACGATCAGCCAAAAGACATAGGTTCCGCGCGATTTCAAGATGGTCGGGTTATGGTCTGCCGGCTGCAAGGGGAGCATTGCAGATGAATTCATACGTCAATACGGCCGTTGGGGCGCTGCTCGGAACGATTTTCGTTCTGATGTCGGTCTCCATCGCGTCCGAAGGGATCTTCCATTCCGAAGCACCGGAAAAGGAAGGTTTCGCGATCGTTGCCGAAGAGGCGCCCGCCGCTGGTGGCGAAGCTGCGCCTGCCGCTGCTGCCGTTCCGATCGCGCAATTGCTCGCTTCTGCCGATGCCAAGGCCGGTGAAACGGTCTTCAAGAAGTGTCAGGCCTGTCATGACGGCACCAAAGGGGGACCGAACAAGGTCGGTCCCAACCTCTTTGGTGTCGTGGATCGCCCGATCGCCTCGCATGAGGGCTTTGCCTATTCCACTGCCATCAAGGATTTTTCCAAGGGCAGCAGCGAGAAGTGGACCTTCGAATTTCTCAACAAGTTCCTGATGGCGCCGAAGAAGGATGTTCCCGGCACGGCGATGGGCTTTGCCGGTCTGCCGAAGGATCAGGATCGCGCCAACGTTATCCTCTACCTGCACACGCTCGCCGATTCGCCGGTGCCGCTGCCGACCGCGACGCAGTGACGCGGACGGAATAATCGCATGTCATAGAAGCCCGGCCCGCGAAGCCGGGCTTTTTGTTGTGCAAAGAGTTTTTCAGGCACCCAGGAAATAGGCCCAGAGCGACACCGTGATTGCACCGAGCGCCGTCGTCACCGTGATCGTCGAGGCAGCGATGCTATGACCGACGCCGAAGCGGTTGGCGATTAGCCAGGCGTTGACGCCTGTGGGCACCGAGGAGGTCAGCACGATCGCCGCCGTCCATTCGGGGCTGAGGCCGAGGAGATGGCTCGCCGCCCATACGCAGCC
Organism: Rhizobium sp. NZLR1; assembly: GCF_017357385.1. Taxonomy (NCBI): domain Bacteria; kingdom Pseudomonadati; phylum Pseudomonadota; class Alphaproteobacteria; order Hyphomicrobiales; family Rhizobiaceae; genus Rhizobium; species Rhizobium sp. NZLR1. The sequence goes on from NZ_CP071632.1 coordinate 146,070, forward strand.
GGGCAGCATCAGCAGCTTCAAGCTTGACGTGACGCTGGCGATGCCGAGATTGCCGGAAATGCCGTATTTCTCCAGCGCCATGCCGAGCGAGATCAGCGCCGCCGGACCGGCAATGCCGGCGATCTGCTTGACGACCGTTGCCAGGGTTACGGGCATGGTGAGACCGGAAAGATGCATGGCCATGCCGGCCGCAAGCCCGATCACCAGCGGATTGCGCACCAGATTGACGGCGATCTGGCGCAGCACGAGCATCATGCTGCGATCGCTTTTGCCGGCGATCTTGCGCTCGGCATGCTCCATCAGCACGGTGCCGGCGACCATCATCACCGGCAAATGCACGGCAAGCAGGATCGACAGCGCCACCAGCCCCTCATCGCCAACGGTCCGCTCGACGAGCGGCAGGCCGATGAAGATATTGTTGGCGAAGGCGGAGGAAACGCCGGCCAGCACGCCGATCCGTTCGTCGCGGCCGAAGAGCCGCGTGGCGGCGATATGGCCGGTCGCCCAGGTGATGGCAACGCCTGAGAAATAGACGATCCACAGCCGGAAAGGCGAGGCGCCATGAAAATCCGCCTCGGCGATGGTGCGAAACAGCAGTAGCGGCACGGCGATCTTGAAGACAAATTCGCTGAGCGCTTCGCCGACATTCGATGCCATCAGGCCGCTGCGGACGATCACCCAGCCGATGAGGATCAGGATGAAGATGGGAAGAACGTCGAGAATGATGGCTGACATGGGGGAGGCTGCTTTGCGCGGGGGGAGTATCAACCTCTACTGCATAATTCCTCAAATCGGAATCGGTTTAAGGAGAAAATTATCCAGCAATTCAAAGTTCTACGGCGCTGCGCGTCTAAGAAGGCGTAGCGGCGCGACAGCAGCAAGCCTTCTGGATTGAAAAGCCAATCGCCAATCCGGCAGCATCCGCAGAGCAAAAAAAGCGGGCACAGCCCGCTTTTCCGCTCCGGACCTGCCGGATATCCGATCGCGAAGCTGCCAGTCATCCGTGGTCAGCATCGCGCCGGTAAGATCGAAGGGATCATCCCTCGGGCGCCCGGCTGCAACCGAAAGCTGCTCATGCCGGTCTTCTTGCGACTGTTTCTAGATTTTGAAGATGACACGGGCATGACGAATAGGCGGCAGTTTTGCGAAGAAATAGATGTGCCATCCGCCATTTATCCTTCCAAACTGTAGAAATTTCGCTAAGACCAAACCCCGGCTATCACAAATCCGGGACTCCCCATTTCATGACAAGATTCGATGTTCTGACAGTCGGCAACGCAATCGTGGATATCATTGCCCGTTGTGACGACCAGTTCCTCATTGACAACCAGATCACCAAGGCGGCCATGAACCTCATCGATGCCGAGCGCGCCGAACTGCTGTATTCGCGCATGGGACCGGCGCTCGAAGCCTCCGGCGGCAGCGCCGGCAACACGGCCGCGGGCGTGGCTAACCTCGGCGGCAAGGCTGCCTATTTCGGCAATGTCGCCGCAGATCAGTTGGGTGACATCTTTACCCACGACATCCGCGCCCAAGGCGTCCACTACCAGACCCGGCCCAAGGGCACCTTCCCGCCGACGGCCCGTTCGATGATCTTCGTCACCGGGGACGGCGAGCGTTCGATGAATACCTATCTCGGCGCTTGCGTCGAACTCGGGCCTGAGGACGTCGAGACCGACGTCGTGGCCGACGCCAAGGTCACCTATTTCGAAGGTTATCTGTGGGATCCGCCACGCGCCAAGGAAGCGATCCTCGATTGTGCCCGCATCGCCCATGAAAACGGCCGCGAAATGTCGATGACGCTGTCCGACAGCTTCTGCGTCGGCCGCTATCGCGGCGAATTCCTCGATCTGATGCGCTCCGGCAAGGTCGATATCGTCTTCGCCAATCGCCAGGAAGCGCTGTCGCTCTATGAAACCGACGATTTCGAAGAGGCGCTGAACAGGATCGCCGCCGATTGCAAGATCGCCGCCGTGACCATGAGCGAGGACGGCGCCGTCATCCTGAAGGGCCGCGAGCGTTATTACGTCGATGCGATCAAGATCAGGGAAGTTGTGGATACGACAGGTGCCGGCGATCTCTTTGCCTCCGGCTTCCTCTATGGTTATACGCAGGGACGCTCTCTGGAGGATTGCGGCAAGCTCGGTTGCCTCGCCGCCGGCATCGTTATCCAGCAGATCGGCCCGCGCCCGATGACCTCGCTTTCCGAGGCTGCCAAACAGGCTGGGCTTATTTGAAGGCTTCGCCGGGATAGGCGCCCCAGATCTCCGACTGCGCCACCCAGCCGGAGGCGCCGTCGGTTTCGGCGCGGCACCAGTCACCGTTGCATTCGCCGATCGTCACCATTACGCCGGGTTCCAGCTTGGCGACGATCGATGCGGAGGGCTGCGCCTCGCGCCGCAGATTGACAAAGACGCCCTTACCCTTCGTCTTCATCCACGGGGCGGCGATCGCCGCACGCTGGCCTGACAGCAGTGACTGGTTGACCCAGCCTTCGGTACCGTCCGCATCGCGAATGCGGCGCCAGTTGTCGTATTCCTGAATGATCTCCACCGGCAACCCGGATTTCAGGTACATCCACGAAACGGCATAATCCGTTCCCGGGCCGATGCGCAGGTTGACGCGCTTGGATTTCAGCGTGACGAAACGCGGCAATGGCAGTCCGCTTGGACCCTTGGCGGCCTGCGCATGGGCAAATTCGACGGTTCCCATGGATGCGGCCAGAGCGATGGCCAGGGCGAGGCAGGACTTCAGGACTTTGCTGCGCATGGAAGTTTCCGTTTGCTCGAATTCGCGGACAGGCCCGGCCTGTTCGCGGTCCGGGCTCTGACATTCCCCGGCCGCACCGCGAGTTTTGTTTGTCTTCGCGTGCGGGTCTGGTAGAAAATGCCCGGATGGGAAAATTATCACCCCTCTTGGTTAAAGACCTCTGAACAAGGCACCACAGCCAGCCATGACAGCGAAGAAAAAACCGAAGGTCTACATCACCCGCAAGCTGCCCGATGCCGTCGAAACCCGGATGCGGGAGCTCTTCGACGCCGAGCTGAACATCGACGACGCGCCGCGTTCCGTTCCCGAGCTTGTCGCCGCGGTCAAGGCCGCCGAGGTGCTGGTGCCGACCGTCACCGATCGCATCGACGCGGCGCTGATCGATCAGGCGGGACCGCAGATGAAGCTGATTGCCAGCTTCTCCAACGGCACCGATCATATCGACGTCGAGGCGGCGGCGCGCAAGGGTATCACCGTCACGAACACCCCGAACGTCCTGACCGAGGATACCGCCGATATGACCATGGCGCTCATCCTCGCGGTTCCGAGACGGCTCGGCGAAGGCGCGCGCGTGCTGACCGACAAGCCGGGCGAATGGGCCGGCTGGTCTCCCACCTGGATGCTCGGCCGGCGCATTCACGGCAAGCGCATCGGCATTGTCGGCATGGGCCGCATCGGCACGGCGGTGGCCCGCCGCGCCAAGGCTTTCGGCCTGTCGATCCATTATCACAACCGCAAACGCGTCAATCCGGCCGTCGAGGACGAATTGGAGGCGACCTATTGGGAAAGCCTCGACCAGATGCTTGCCCGCGTCGACATCGTTTCGGTCAATTGTCCATCGACGCCGGCAACCTTCCACCTGATCTCGGCCCGCCGGCTGGCGCTGCTGCAGCCGACGGCCTATCTCGTCAACACCGCACGCGGCGACGTCGTCGATGAAGCTGCACTGATCAAGTCTCTGAGGGAGGGTCGGATTGCCGGCGCCGGCCTCGACGTCTTCGAAAACGAACCCGCCGTCAATCCGAAGCTCATCAAGCTCGCCAATGAGGGCAAGGTCGTGCTGCTGCCGCATATGAGTTCGGCGACGATCGAAGGCCGCATCGACATGGGCGACAAGGTCATCATCAATATCCGCGCCTTCATCGACGGCCACAGGCCGCCGAACCGGGTGCTGCCCGGCCGCTGAAGGAGGCCGCGTCGAGCTGGATTCAGACGATGCGGATCTGAGGAGCAAGCATTTTGCGCATCTCGACGAATGTCGTTCTGGCAAAGCCGGGATGCGCCTTTTCGGCGGTTCTGGAAAATCCCCAGGCGGCAAAGACGGCGTGATTGTCGGTAAGCTCGATGCGGGTTTCCAGCCGCAAAGCAGGAAGACCGAGCCTTGCGGCCGTCAGTTCGGCAATTGCCAGCAGACGCTTGCCGAGGCCCTTGCCCTGCACCTCAGGCAGAACGGCGAGCTTGCCGACATAGAGGCAATCGGCCTCCGGCCGCAGGAACAGGCAGCCGATCAATTTGTCGCCGTCGATGGCGACATGGCCGATCTCTGCATCGGCCTTTTCCGCCAGCGACCCCGCCGTCAGCGCGAGCGCCGAGGAAGGCGGATCAATCCTGCCGTTCATCGAAGCGAAGGAGGCGAGGATGAGTGCGAGCAGCTCGTCCCAGCGCGTGAAACGATGATCAAGAGGGATAATCGTCATCCGCCCTGTCTTTCTGTCGTGCGGCGCCGTTTATAGCGCACAGTGTCGAACCGGGCCTTGAGCGCGTCGTAGAGCAGCAGCCGCCCGACCAGCGGCTCCCCGGTGCCGGTGACGAGCTTGATCGCCTCCATCGCCATCATCGTGCCGATGACACCGGTGAGCGCGCCGATGATGCCGGCCTCGGCGCAGGCCGGAATCAGCCCCGCCGGCGGCGCTTCCGGAAAGAGGTCGCGATATCTGGGGTTGGGCGTCCCGTCCTCGGCGCTCTCATAAGGCTTGAGAACCGTCAGCGAGCCATCGAAACGCCCGACGGCGCCGCTGACGAGCGGAATACGTGCTTCCTCCGCCGCATCGGCGGCGGCGTAGCGCGTGTCGAAATTGTCGGAGCCGTCGATCAGCAAATCGAAGCCGGACAATTGCCGGCGGGCAGTTTCCGGGGAAAAGCGTTCCTCGAAGCGGATCAGCCGGACATGCGGATTGAGCCTGGCGATGGCCAAGGCGGCACTTTCCGTCTTCAACTCGCCGATCGTGCCGGAATCATGGATCACCTGGCGCTGCAGGTTCGACAGCGACACCCGGTCGTCGTCGACGATACCGAGTGTGCCGATCCCGGCTGCGGCGAGATATTGCAGCACCGGCGCACCGAGGCCGCCGGCACCGATCACCAGCACACGGGCGGCTTTCAACCGCTGCTGGCCGGCGCCGCCGATCTCGGGGAGCAGGATGTGGCGGTGATAGCGGGCGATTTCGTCCGGGCTGAGCGGTTCCATAGCGCCGATATTATCATGGCGCCCGGCGCTGGGAAAAGCCGCCTCGGTCATTCGAAAGCTTTCCCGTCGGCAACGGTGAAGAACTGAGCCCTGTCGCCGAGCGCCGAAAACATCTCGCGATCCGTTCCGGTCATGAAGGCCTGGCCGCCGAGCCCGTCGATGAGGTCGAACAGCGCGGCGCGGCGGCCCTCGTCGAGGTGTGCGGCGATCTCGTCGAGCAGCAGGATCGGCGCATGATCGGTGAGATTGCCGACGAGGCGCGCATGCGCAAGCACCAGGCCGATAAGCAGCGCTTTCTGCTCGCCGGTGGAACAACGTTCCGCCTCCATCGCTTTTTCGCGGTGGTGCACGATGAGGTCGGCCCGGTGCGGCCCCTCCAGCGTGCGCCCCGCGCCGGCGTCGCGGTAACGGCTCTCCGCCAGCATTGCCGCATAGTCGTCCTCGAGGTCGACCGAGGGCCGCGAAAACTGACCGTCCATGAAGCCTGAGAGCTGCAGCGCTGCCGAGGGGAAGGGTGAACTTTCCGGCCTTTCCTCGATCAGGCGGGTCAGCAGGCCGAGCATCTCCTGTCGGGCGAGCGCCATGGCGATGCCGAGGCTGGCCATTTGTTGTTCGATACCGGCGAGCCAGGAGGGGTCGAAACGGCCTTCATCCAGCAATTTGTTGCGGCTGCGCATGGCACGCTCGAAATCGCTGGCGCGGCGGCCATGGGCGGGATCGAGCGATAGCACCAGCCGGTCGAGAAAGCGGCGCCGGTCGGAGGAGGCGCCGGTAAAGAGGCCGTCCATCGCCGGTGTTAGCCAGAGAAGGCGCAGATGGTCAGTCAGTTCATCGGCGGTCTTGGCGGGGGTGCCGTTGATCCGCAGTCTGCGCGAGGTGGTTTCCTCGCTTGTTTCGATGCCGGTGCCGATCTCGACTTCGCCTTCCATGCCGTCGAGCGCGGCGAAGATCGAAAAACCGCCGGCTGCACCGACACGGGTAATGTCGCCATAGGCGGCGCGGCGCAGACCGCGGCCAGGCGAAAGCAGCGAGACTGCCTCCATGAGATTGGTCTTGCCAGCGCCATTGTCCCCCGTCAGCACGGCGTGCCGACCGTCAAGGGCAAGGGACGCCGCCGCATAGTTGCGGAAATCTGTCAGCTTCAGACGGGAAAGAGCAACCTTGTGCGGCATCGAATGTCCGGAATCGTGAAGCGTGACAGCTAAGCCTAAGCGGCGTTGATGGCAAGGCTCGCAGCTTCGTCGCCGCGGAACGTTGTCGCTACTGTCGATCGGTGCGCGATAAGCTCCGAGCACGACGCTAGGCGGGTTCAACTCTCGCTAAAAATACAACCTTTGGAGGAGGCGCCAACGTTGCCGAGGCAGTATGGGCGACGGCATCTTTCAGTCCCTTCGAACCCCGGATATTCGGGGTTTCGCCACAATTACCTCAGGCGGCTGACGTGACGTAAGGCACAAAAAAGCAAGTTGAAGTTTGCAACTGCAGGGTTGAGTTATCCTGCAAAAACGATATGGTAAACGAACGGTTTATGTATCAGAGAGTGATGAAGTGCCAGATCCGGTTGATATTATCGTTGGTCGCAACGTAAGGCAGTTTCGCGCCCTTCGCCGTGTTTCCCAGCTCGAGCTTGGCGAAGCACTCGGACTGACTTTCCAGCAGATCCAGAAATACGAAAAGGGGACGAACCGCGTTTCCGCCAGCAAGCTGCATCAGATCGCGGTTTTTCTTGATGTTGAGATATCTGCTCTTTTCGAGGGAGCCGGCATATCGCAATTCGGCAGCCGCATCGAACTCAGCCCCGACGCCTATGCGCTGGCGCTGAGCTACGACAGACTGAGCTCGCCGGCAGGCAAGGAAGCGGTCAAGACCATCGTCACCCTGATGACTGGCCAAGCGGTCGAAACCGCCGCCTGATTCACCGAGCGCCACGCAAAGCATGACCTGCCCGGATCCGGATGATATCTGGACACATATAGCCGTGCGGCAATTTGGGGAGGCGACGTGCATCAAGACGAAGACCGGACGCATGTCTGTTGATTGAGATTCTACGTCGCGCGTTTTAGTGAATGTCGCATTCGTGCAGCGCCATCAGCAGATCGTCCTGCGTCTGGTGGCCGGCATGATAGAGGTCGATCGCGATGCTGGCGACGGAAAGCCCCTGCTGGCTGCGAAGCTTGATGTTGCGCTCGGCGCACCATGTGTAGAGGGCGCCGGCGAGAACGTCGACGTCGTCGGACTGGGAGGAAAAGGCTGGCGCCATGGCAGATACCCTTGGTTTAATTGTTCCCGGTAGAGCGCCGCGTATCGAAAATCGATTTTGATTTTCGGGTTATGCGCTGACGGCAGAGACTGAATTCATTTGGAAAACTTGCAAGCGACATCACGTGGCTGCGTTAACGCAAGTCGTGTTCCGGCGCGCGGCCGTGTCGATCTGGGACAAGGCGGCGGAGATGCACGGCAAATGTCTCAAATCGGGATCTGCTGAACGAAAGCCGGAGGCGTTTCCGTCCCCGGCCTTGGAAATGGTGATGTCGATTGCGGCCAAAGCCCGTCGTCAAATTTGATTCATCCGACGCGCTTTAGGCTTTTGTTTTTAGGCATGTCGTTATCCCGGAACTGCCGCACACTTCCTGATGACATGCATTAGCCCTCGAAGAATTCCTTCATCCGGGCGAAGAAGCCGGTCGATTCGGGATTGTTCTCCTTCGAGGAAAGCTGCTCGAATTCCTGCAGCAGTTCGCGCTGGCGCTTGGTGAGCTTTTGCGGCGTCTCGATCTGGATCTGGATGTAGAGGTCGCCCGACTGCGCCGAACGCAGCACCGGCATGCCCTTGCTCTTCAGGCGGAACTGTTTGCCGGCCTGCGTGCCCTCGGGCACGCTGACGCGCGACTTGGTGCCGTCGAGCGTCGCCACGTCGAAAGTTCCGCCGAGAGCGGCCGTCGTCATCGAGATCGGAACGGCGCAATAGAGATCGGCTCCGTCGCGCTGATAGAACTCATGCGGTTTGACGGACAGGAAGATATAGAGGTCGCCTGCCGGCCCGCCGCGGGCGCCGGCTTCACCCTCGCCCTGCAGGCGGATGCGTGTACCGTCTTCGATGCCGGCCGGAATATTGACCGAGAGCGAACGCTCTTCCGTCACCCGGCCCTGGCCGTGGCATTTCGGGCAGGGATCGGGAATGATCTGGCCGCGGCCGTGGCAGGTCGGGCAGGTCCGCTCGATCGAGAAGAAGCCCTGTGCGGCGCGCACGCGCCCGCTTCCCTGGCAGGTGCCGCAATTCTTCGGCTGCGTGCCGGGCTTGGCACCCGAACCCGAACAGACGTCGCAGGTGATCGAGGTGGGAACGCGGATCTGCGCCGTCTTGCCGGCGAACGATTCTTCCAGCGTTATTTCCATGTTGTAGCGGAGATCGGCGCCGCGTTCGCGGCCGCCCGACGAGCGCTGGCGCGCACGCCCTCCGCCCATCATCTCGCCGAAGATATCCTCGAAGATGTCGGAGAAGCCGCCGCCGGCAAATCCGCCGCCCCCGCCGCCCATGCCGCCATGCTCGAAGGCCGCGTGGCCATAACGATCATAGGCCGCCCGCTTCTGCGGGTCCTTGAGCATCTCGTAGGCTTCGTTGATTTCCTTGAACTTGCGTTCGGCGTCCTTGTCATCCGGGTTCTTGTCCGGATGGAATTTCATCGCCAGTTTGCGGAAGGCGCTCTTCAGCTCTTTCTCGTCCGCCGTCTTGGCTACACCCAGAGTTTCGTAATAGTCCGCTTTTGCCATTAAGAATTAAACCCCGGAAATGGATTTTCCGGCTGCCATGGTGAGCAGCCGGATCAGATGTTGAAGCATAACCACGCCGTCGCGGATTACGCGGACTTCTTGCGGTCGTCGTCCTTGATTTCCTCGTAGTCGGCATCGACGACATTGTCGCCGCCTTCCGCAGAGGCATCGCCGGCAGCGCCGCCTTCGGCCTGCTGCGCTTCATAAATCGCCTGGCCGAGCTTCATCGACACTTCCATCAGCGTCTGGGTCTTCGCCTTGATGTCGTCGGCATCCGGCTCGGATGCTTCCGAAGCCGTCTTCAGCGCGGCGATTGCATCCGAGATCGCGGTGCGGTCGGCCTCGGAAACCTTGTCGCCATAATCCTTCAACGACTTTTCCGTGGAATGGATCAGGCTTTCGGCCTGGTTCCGGGCTTCGACGGACTCGCGACGCTTCTTGTCCTCGGTGGCATGGGCTTCGGCATCCTTCACCATCTTCTCGATGTCGGCGTCGGAAAGTCCGCCGGAAGCCTGGATGCGGATCTGCTGTTCCTTGCTGGTGCCCTTGTCCTTGGCCGAAACCTGCACGATGCCGTTGGCGTCGATGTCGAAGGTGACTTCGATCTGCGGCATGCCGCGCGGCGACGGCGGCAGGCCGACGAGGTCGAACTGGCCGAGCAGCTTGTTGTCGGCAGCCATTTCACGCTCGCCCTGCGAAACGCGGATGGTAACGGCCTGCTGGTTGTCTTCGGCTGTCGAGAAGGTCTGGCTCTTCTTCGTCGGGATCGTCGTGTTGCGTTCGATCAGGCGGGTGAAGACACCACCGAGTGTCTCGATGCCAAGCGACAGCGGCGTCACGTCGAGAAGCAGCACGTCCTTGACGTCGCCCTGCAGAACGCCGGCCTGGATGGCGGCACCGAGGGCCACCACTTCATCCGGGTTGACGCCCTTGTGCGGCTCCTTGCCGAACAGCTGCTTGACGACTTCCTGTACCTTCGGCATGCGGCTCATGCCGCCGACGAGAACCACTTCGTCGATTTCGGCGGCGGTGACGCCGGCATCCTTGAGCGCTGCCTTGGCCGGCGCGATCGTGCGCTGAACCAGATCGTCGACCAAGCTCTCGAGCTTGGCGCGGGTCAGCTTCAGCGTCAGATGCTTCGGGCCGGAGGCATCGGCCGTGATGAACGGCAGGTTGATTTCGGTCTGCTGCGAGGACGAAAGCTCGATCTTCGCCTTCTCCGCAGCTTCCTTGAGGCGCTGCAGGGCAAGCTTGTCGTTCTTCAGGTCGATGCCGTTGTCCCGCTTGAATTCGCCGACGAGATATTCGACGAGGCGCATGTCGAAGTCTTCACCGCCGAGGAACGTATCGCCGTTGGTGGACTTCACTTCGAAGACGCCGTCGCCGATCTCGAGGATGGAGATATCGAAGGTACCGCCACCAAGGTCGTAGACGGCAATCGTCTTGCCTTCTTTTTTGTCGAGGCCGTAGGCGAGTGCGGCAGCGGTCGGCTCGTTGATGATACGCAGAACTTCAAGACCGGCGATGCGGCCGGCATCCTTGGTTGCCTGTCGCTGCGCGTCGTTGAAATAGGCGGGAACAGTGATGACGGCCTTCTCGACCTTTTCGCCGAGATAGGATTCGGCAGTTTCCTTCATCTTCTGAAGGATCATCGCGGAAATCTGTGCGGGCGAGTAGCCCTTGCCATTGGCTTCGACCCAGGCGTCGCCATTGTCACCCTTGACGATGGTAAAGGGAACGAGGTGCTTGTCCTTCTCGACGGTCGGGTCCTCATAGCGGCGGCCGATCAGGCGCTTGACCGCAAAGAGTGTGTTCGTCGGGTTGGTGACCGCCTGGCGCTTGGCCGGCTGCCCGACGAGGCGTTCGCTATCCTCGGAAAATGCCACCATGGAAGGGGTCGTGCGTGCACCTTCCGCATTCTCGATAACCTTCGCGTCCTTGCCGTCCATGACTGCGACGCAGGAATTCGTCGTTCCAAGGTCGATACCAATTACTTTTGCCATGTCATTCTCTCCTTGAAGCAAGCTGTCGGAACCCCGAGAAGGCATTTCCCTGACAGCCCCTTACGGGATGGGTCTACTTGATTACGCAATCGTGATTGCGGTGATGCGGCGTATATAAGGAGCGGTTTTCTGGACTGCAAGGCGAGAAATCGCCCGGAATCCAGCAAAACGAATGTGTTGCATTCATTTTTTACAGTCACCGGGAAGGAGGTCGCCCCATGTCCGGAAAGCCGCCGATTTCTGATGCCTGTCGTCCTCACGTGTGAAGCGGTTCCGGAATAACGGCGTGCATCAAAACAAAGACCAAAGTGCGTCGCTGAACCAATTCCGACGCAACGCGCTTCTGAGCATCGGGCCCGCGCCGTGCATGCAGCAAAACTCTCACTGGCCCATGATCAGATCGAGCAGCGTCGTGCGCCGCGGCTGGACGGTAGAGGTTGTCTGTGGCGCCCCGACATCGCCGGGTGGAACCATGCCCTCGTAGCCAGAACCGCCGCCTCCGGCAATGTCTCCAGGCGGAACCGGGCCGTTGCCGGAGGTCGCCGCCTGCTGTCGGGCAGGCGCTTGCGGATAGCGATTTGCATTGTCGTTGCCGCCGAAGACGCCGGAAATGATCCCACCGATCGTCGAAGGCGACGCTTCGGCCGTCATCGGTTGCCCGCTTCCAGATTGTCCAGCCCCGGGTGCTGTCTGCGCCATCGGCTGACCATTGTTCGGATCGGCGATCAATTGGCCGTTGCCGAAGAGCGGCGCTGGCGAAAGTCCCTTGTGGGCGGCGACCATGAATTCCTTCCAGGCCTTGGCGGGCAAGCCGCCGCCGGTCACCTTCTTCATCGGCTTGCCGTCATCATTGCCGAACCAGACCCCCGTGGTGAGGTTGCTGGTGAAGCCGACGAAGAGCGCGTCGCGCGAATTCTGCGTCGTGCCGGTCTTTCCTGCCGCCTGCCAGCCGGGGATCTTGGCGCTCTTGCCGGTGCCGTTGTCGATGACGCCCATCATCATCGCATCCATTTCGGCGACGATCTGCTCGGACAGCACACGTGGCGGGCTGTCATAGGTATTTTCGTAGAGAACCTTGCCTTCGGCGGTCGTCACCCGGCGGATGACGTGCGGCGTCGCCTTGTAGCCGCCATTCATGAAGGCGGCATAGGAGGCGGTGAGTTCCATCAGCGACACTTCTGAAGTGCCGAGCGCGATCGAGGCGTTCGGTTGCAGCTCGCTTTCGATGCCGAGCCGGTGGGCAAGCTTGATCACCTGATCCGGCCCGTCATACATTACCAGCTGGGCGGCCACGGTGTTCAGCGACTTGGCAAGTGCGGTAGCCAGCGTCACTTCGCCATTGTATTTCTTCTCGTAATTTTCGGGCGTCCAGTCGCCGATCCGGATCGGCGCGTCATTGAACACCGAATAGGGCGTCAGCCCCTTCTCCAGGGCGGCAGCATAGACGAAGGGCTTGAACGAGGAGCCCGGCTGGCGCTTGGCCTTGACGGCGCGGTTGAACTGGCTCGTCGCATAGTCTCTGCCGCCGACGAGCGCCCGGATCGCACCGGTGCCGTCGATCGACACGAGGGCCGCCTGCGAAGCGTCGAGCTTCCCGCCCTCCTTGTCGAGCACGTCGACCAGCGATTGCTCGGCCTTCTTTTCCAGCGACTTGTCGATGGTCGTATCGACGATGACGTCTTCCTTGACGTCGCCGATCAGGCCCGGCAGTTCGTCCATCACCATGTCGGCGACGTAGTGTCCGGCCCCTGACCAATAGCTCTTGGCCGAAGCCGGGGTCTGCGACATCGCGGTCTTGACTTCGGAATCGGTAATGAAGCCCTGCTCGCGCATTGCCGCAAGCACGAGTTGGGCGCGCGCATTCGCGGCTTCCGGGTCGCGGGCCGGCGAAAGTCGCGACGGCGCCTTGAGCAGGCCGGCCAGCACCGCGGCCTCGCCGAGGTTCACGTCACGCGCCGATTTATTGAAATAACGGCGTGAGGCCGCTTCGACGCCATAGGCGTTCGATCCGAAGAACACCCGGTTGAGATACATCGCAAGGATCTGGTCCTTGGTGTATTTCTGCTCCAGCCAGAGCGAGAGCAGCACCTCCTGCACCTTGCGTTCCAGCGTCCTTTCGGGGGAGAGGAAGAGGTTCTTGGCAAGCTGCTGTGTCAGCGTCGAGCCACCCTGCACCATGTGGCCAGCCGTAAAATTGGTCACGATCGCCCTGCCGAGGCCGAGCGGATCGACGCCGAAATGCGAATAGAAACGCCGATCCTCGATGGCGATGACGGCTTCCGGAATATAGGGCGACATGTTTTCGAGCGACAGCGCTTCGCCGCCGGTGGCGCCGCGATTGGCGATGACGCTGCCGTCGACGGCGGTGATCTTGACGTTCGGCGGCCGTTCCGGGATCGCCCATGTGCTGGCGCTCGGCATGCGCGAGCCATAATAGACGACAAGCCCGGCAACGCCGATGCCGGCCCAGATGAACAGCACGACGCACCAGTAGATCACGCGGCGCAGGAAGCCGAAAAAGCCGCCGCCTTCGCGCTCCCGCGGCTCGCGCCGCCGCCGAGGGACGGCACGTTGCGGCGGCGGTTTTGAGCCGCCGCGCCGCGGGGATCGGCTTCCGGCAATGCGATCGTCGGCATCGAGCGAAAATGCGTCATCGTCGCGTGCCGGGCGGCCGTTGAAGGACGGTTCGATTCTGTCGCCTGATCTGCTTCTGCCTGCCATCGCCGACCGGTCACACCCCATGTTCGATCGCGAAGCGTGACTTCGCACAACGGCACTCTTCCACAGCGCCGCGCGTCTTCTCAGACGCGCAAAGGATGCTGTAGCACTTTGAATGGCTGCATAATTCTATCCCCAAATCGGTTCCGATTTAGGGAATCATGCAACGGGCGCCGTGATCATCCGACTGAACTGTAAATGCGGCGATTTAACGGGGTATTAATTATGGAAAGCAAAGCAGATCGCGCCAAAAAGCGCGTCGCGTCATTCCTGCTTTATATGCGATGCGCTCTATCCCAAAACCGCTGCGCACTTTTGGGCGACATGCGTTGGCGCTCAGAACTGGCGGGCCTCGTAATCGTCGAGCGTTTCCGGGTCCTGCTTATATTCCCACTCGCCGAGATGAAAGCGGCGCCAGATCTGGCCGGAAGGGTTGAGGTTCGCCCCATCGGTAAGTCGCACAGGAAGGAGTGGGTTGTGTTTATGCCATACGGTAACGTCTATCGCGGCTGCCCGAGCGCCGAAAAGCCCTAGGAAAGCCAAGTAGTCTTGCGTCATCAGGGTCCAGCCTCGAACGGATCGAAATCGATCCGCAACGTCTCAAAACTGCAACAAAGAATCCCGCAAGACAAGAGCATCAAGCGTGCTCTCAGATCAATTTGTCGGTGGCCTGTTGCAGGCATGGATGCCAGTCATGGCGACTGTCAAAAATCTCACTCTCGACGGGACGGAGCAAAGCCGCCGGATGATCTTTATCGGCGTGACGCCGAAATGCGCGCGCTGCGTTCGCCGCACATCTTCTGTCTGCTGGTCGGAACCAATTGGCGCCGCGATTGTTTAGGGAAAAGCGGGACAACCCCTCACGTCCCGCGCATGATCGGCCGTCTCCCCTCAACACGCGCCGATCGACATCAGGCCCGGTGCATCCCTCTCGGGAGCGCCGGGCTTTTTCTTGCGTACCCGCCGGTGCCCGGGAAAACCTCGAAAGGGACGGCGCTGCGGCCGCCCCTTTGGATCTCATTGGTCGCAGGAGGGATCGCCGGGCCGGCAATCAAAATCCCTGCCATTGGGTCTGCGATCTCCATCTCTCCGGTCGCCCCGTCGATTGTCGTCGCGCCCATCCTGATTGCCATTTCGATTGCGCCAGTCTCTATCGCCGTCCCGGTTGCGATCCCCGTCGCGCCATTTCCGATCGCGATCCCGGTTGTCTCGATCCCGGTTGTCGCGATCCCGAATGTCGCGATCTCGATTGTCGCGGTAATAGTCGTCCGGGCCGCGACTCCAGCGGTCCCGCTCGCGATAGAAATCGCGGTTGCGGTAGTAGCGATCCCAGTAATTGTCGACGCTGAAGCGGATGACCGGGATGCCGAGCGGACGGTAATATTGCGGACCGACAAAGATACGGCGCTGCTGGTAGAGAGCCTGCACATATTGGCCGGATACCCAGCCGCGGCCGCCGTAGAACTCCACATCGCACCAGTTGACGTCGGAAAGGCACCCGCGGATCTCGACGGAAGAACCGGCGGGTATCACCGCGACTGCGGGGTATCGGGTGCTCGGACCGGCGCGCATGTTGACGTTCGCCGTCGAATAGCCCTCGGCAGCCTGCGCCATGACAGGCGCCAGC
Organism: Rhizobium sp. NZLR1; assembly: GCF_017357385.1. Taxonomy (NCBI): domain Bacteria; kingdom Pseudomonadati; phylum Pseudomonadota; class Alphaproteobacteria; order Hyphomicrobiales; family Rhizobiaceae; genus Rhizobium; species Rhizobium sp. NZLR1. The sequence goes on from NZ_CP071632.1 coordinate 161,425, forward strand.
ATGAAGAGACCAGCCGCGGCGATTTTAGCAAACAGATTTTTCACGCTTTTCTCACTCCTCATAGGCGCATTTTGGGGCTGCGCCCGGCTGCACTTGCCTGGCATCTGCCGTCTGAAAGGAAAGGTGGAACGACCGCCCCGCACTTGCGAGAGCGTTATTATTCACTTTGTCTTTCAATGGCTTATAGTGGTCCGTGATGAACGTAGCTTGAACGGGGAATTTCTATCGATGTGGCGCAGTGCTTCCGACAACCTGGCGATCGCGTGCGCCGTTAACGATCCGTTAACCTTTCGGAGGCAGTCTGGCTGCCATACCCGCTTCTCATTGACCACGGATGAACTGGCACTGAGCGAGTGGATGACGAAAGGCCGGTTTTAACCGGCCTTTTTGTTATTGCGTTTCCTTCAGGCGGCGAGCGCCTGGAGAATCCGGACCCATGAACGGATACCCTTGTGGTAGGAGACGAGCTCGTATTTCTCGTTCGGCGAATGGATGCGGTCATCGCTGAGGCCGAAGCCGACAAGCAGCGATTCCATGCCGAGCATCTTCTGAAAGTCGCCGACGATCGGGATCGAGCCGCCCATGCCGATGACGATGGCGGGTTTCGGCCACTCGTCGGAAAGCGCGGTCTTCGCCTTGGTCAGAACGGGCGAATCATAGGAGAGATGAATAGCCGGCGAACCGCCATGCGGATGGAACTCGACCGAGCAATCGGCGGGAATCTTCGAGGTGACATAGCTGCGGAAAGCCTCGCGGATGGCGGCCGGATCCTGCGTGCCGACGAGGCGGAACGAAACCTTCGCCGAAGCCTTGGCGGCGATCACTGTCTTGAAGCCTTCGCCGGTATATCCGCCCCAGATGCCGTTGATTTCGGCGGTCGGCCGCGCCCAGGTGAGTTCGAGCACCGAACGGCCCTTTTCGCCCGAGGGAACGGAAAGGCCGACTTCGCCGAGAAAGCTCTCCGCGGTCTTGCCCAGCGTCTCCCATGACGCCTTGATGTTCTCAGGGGTTTCCTCGACGCCGTCGTAGAAGCCGTCGAGCGTGATGCGGCCGGTTTCGTCATGCAGGCCGGCGAGAGCCTCGACGAGAATATGGATCGGGTTGGCGGCAGCGCCTCCGAAGAGACCGGAATGCAGGTCGCGGTCGGCGGCCGTCACGGTTACTTCTTCGCCGACAAGGCCGCGCAGCGCGGCGGCGATCGCCGGCGTGTCGCGATCCCACATGCCGGTATCGCAGACCAGCGCACAGTCGGCCTTAAGCTCGGCGGCATTGGCTTCGAGGAAAGGCTTCAGCGACGGCGAACCGGATTCTTCCTCGCCCTCGAAGAGAATGGTGACGCGGCAGGGAAGTGCGCCGTGGATCTCCTTATAGGCGCGGCAGGCCTCGAGGAAAGTCATCAACTGGCCCTTGTCGTCGGACGTGCCGCGGCCGGTCAGGATCTTGCGGCCGTCGCCGACATCCTTGATCGATGGTTCGAAGGGGTCGTTTTCCCAGAGCTCGATCGGATCGACCGGCTGAACGTCGTAATGGCCATAGAACAGAACGTGCGGCGCATCGGTGGACGCGCCGGCATGATGGGCGACCACCATCGGATGGCCAGGTGTGTCGCGCACCGAGGCTTCGAAGCCGAGCGTCTGGAGATATGCGACAAGCCATTCGGCGGCCTTGCGGCATTCGGCTTTGTAGGCGGGATCGGTGGAAATCGACTGGATGCGCAGCAGTTCGAACAATTTTTCGAGGCTTGATGAAAGGTTCTGATCCGCGCGCGAAAGCACCGGTTGTATATCGGTCATTTTCGACTCCTTTTCGAAATTTGGCCGGACGATAGACCAAACCAGGAAAGCAGGCGAGGCGGAAAACGTAAAAATCAGGCGGGAGGCGCAAGAGTGCTGAAGCGACGTGGATCGGTCTTATGGAGGGCCGTTTCACGATAATAAAGAAAGACCTAATTCAATTTACAGTTAATTAGCACAACCTAAATAGCATCGGCCAAAACCAGCTGTTCGGGGGCGCAGATGTTTTCGGTCATTGCATGTATTCGCGACAATCACGATTGGCGGCTAGTCGTGGCGGCGGCCGCGGTCTGCCTGGTTGGCGTCATGGCGGCGATGCTGCTGTATTCCCGTGCCCAGGACTGCGACGCCGGACGCCGCAAGCTCTGGATCGGCGCGTCGGGCTTTGCCTTCGGCACCGGCGTATGGGCAACGCATTTCATCGCGATGCTCGCTTATGATGGCGGCACGCCAATCAGCTACGCGCTCGACCTGACGCTGCTTTCCTTTCTCCTGTCGGTGGTCGGCTCATGGGTGGCGATCCTCGCCGCTTCGCAACGTGACGGAAGATTTTCCTCTATCCGCGGCGGCGTTCTGATGGCCCTCGGCATCGCTTCCATGCACCTGACCGGCATGCAGGCGATCGAGGCGCAGGCTGTTATCCTCTACGATCCTCTGATGACACTGACGGCGGTCCTTGCCGGAATGCTTCTGTCGAGCGCCGCTTTCCATATCTTTTTCAGTCTGAAGGGGATGAGGCGTCTCCTCACCTCATCGCTGGTGTTCGTCCTCGCCATCTGCACTCTTCACTTCATTTCGATGGGCAGCATTACGCTCGTTCCGGACCCCGGTATGGAGGTTCCCACATCGGTGCTCGACACCAGGGTGCTTGCGGCGATCGTCGTGGTGGCGGCAACGGCTCTTATCCTGGTCGCACTTGCCGTGGTCTTCGTCCAAAGCCATCTGACGGATCTGCGCGGGCTTGCCAATGCCTCGCAGGAGGGGTTGCTGATCCTGCGCGAAGGCCGGATCATCGATGCCAACGAACGATTCCAGGCCTTATCAGGCTGGAAGCTTGCCGATCTCTCGGGTAAGGTCCCCTCGGATGTGCTGACGGTCGTTCAGGGACCTCGGGAGAACCGGCCCGGCGAGACGCTGCTAAACACCCGCGCCGGCCGAGAGATTGCCGTAGAAGCGACCTCCAGCAAGATCGTTTATCGTGGCCGCAATTGCGAGGTGCTGGCGGTGCGCGATCTCACCGAGCGCAAGCAGGCCGAGGAGATGATCGAGCATCTCGCCCATCACGACGTGCTCACCGATCTGCCGAACAGGTCGCTGTTCGACACCCGCATCCGGCAGGCGCTGCAGGTGGCGGAGCGAAAGAACACCGAGGTGGCGCTGTTCTGTCTCGACCTCGATCGATTCAAGGCCGTCAATGACATCTTCGGCCACGCCGAAGGCGACCGCATTCTCCGCAAGGTTGCCTCTATCCTGCGCCGGGTGGCCGGTGAGAGCGATACGATCGCCCGGCTCGGCGGCGACGAATTCGCCATCATCCAATCCGCTGGGCAGCAGCCGGCGTCGGCGCAAAAGCTTGCGGCTGATATCATCGACGAATTCGCCGCCGAGATGGACACGGCCCGTGACCCCACAGCCGTCGGCGTCAGCCTCGGCATCGCGCTCTATCCAAGAGATGGGCGCACGGCCGAAGAACTCTGCAACAATGCCGATACCGCACTCTACCGCGTCAAGCATGATGGTCGCGGCCGGGCTTGTTTCTTCGACGCGGAGATGGACGAAGCGGCGCGGAACCGCCGCCAGATCGAAAGCGACCTGCGCCATGCAATCATCCGCAATCAACTCCATGTCAACTATCAGCCGATCCTCAATGCACAGAGCGGCGAGATCAGCGGCTACGAGGCCTTGATGCGCTGGCACCGGCCGGGCCACGGCATGACCGAGCCCGACATTTTCATCCCCGTCGCCGAGGAAAGCGGTTCGATCGTTCAGCTCGGCGAATGGATATTGCGGCAGGCCTGCATGGAGGCCGCGCGCTGGCCGCAGCCGCTGACGATTGCAGTCAATGTTTCACCGGTGCAGTTCATGCTGCCCAACCTGTGCGAGCGGATCGAGGCGGTGCTTGCCGAGACCGGGCTCGCACCCGATCGGCTGGAGCTTGAGATCACCGAGGCAGCGCTGATCCGCGATCGCGACCGGGTGATGGCAATGCTGCAGCGCCTGCGGAGGTTGGGGGTGCACATTGTCATGGACGATTTCGGCACCGGTTACTCTTCGCTCTCGAACCTGCGCTCGTTTCCCTTCGACAAGATCAAGGTCGACCGCAGCTTCACCGGCGTGCTGGAGCATGACGCGGCGGCGCGATCGATCGTGCGCGCTATCATCGGTCTCGGCCACAGCCTCGGCATGCCCGTCGTCACCGAGGGTGTGGAAACGGAGATGCAGCGCCAGATCGTCGTCGAGGAAGGTTGCGCACAGGTGCAGGGCCTGTTGCTCGGCAAGCCGGATATCGAGCCGAGCTTGAAGCTAGCCGTCGGTAAAAACGTCCGGCAGGCCGGACCCGGCATGCCGCCGCGACGGCGCACACGCCTTGTCAACGAATAATCTCAGCAAATAATCCCGGTCAGAGCGCCTTGGCGTTTTCCAGAAGCCGGCGGATATATTCAAGTGTCAGCTCGCGCTCGAAAACCCGAAAACCTTTAAACAGCGCAAGGTCGGCCTCACGCGCGGTCTCGATCGCCTCGGCCTCCATGGCGCTGGCCTTCGGCGTCAGGAAGAGCAGTTGCGCCCGCTTATCGGATGGATGCGGCCGGCGTTCGATCAACCCGTCGCGGACCATGCGCGAAAGCGTGTTGGCCATGGTCGCCTGCTCGATATCGACCCGCTCGAGAAGCTGTTTCTGGGTCAGCCCGTCTTCGGCCCAGAGTTCCAGCAGAATGGGGAACTGGCCCGGAGAAAAACCGAGCCCGACCGCGCGCTGGTGCAGCGAGCGGGCAAAACCCTTCGCCAGCTGGCTGGCAAGGTAGGCTCCCGAATCCATGCGGTTAAATCCCATGATTGCAAGTTAGGCTCAAAACCATGCTGGAGACAATGCAGCAAATCGCATGCGATGCTTCAAAATATGCAAGCGACGATGATAATTTCGAGTGCCCAGGAAAAACAAAAGTCGCCATGGCCTGGAGGTTGGCCATGGCGACCTTAAAGTGGGGACAAAGGCCCGGAGAGGGGGATAAGGCCTTTGTCCAAGCCTGACGCGGCGGGGGACAAGCCGGTAGTCAGACCCGCGGCGCGATCAAGCGCCGGTGACATGGATTTGTGCCTGTGAATGTGGTTTTTCAAGGGAGGGCGACCGTTACAAATCGGTAACAGTTTGGTGAGCGGAATCTCCGCTGCACAATTCCTCGATTCGGAATGCGGTTTAAGGAAAAAATTATGCGTCCATTCAAAGTGCGACAGCGTCCTTTGCGCCTCTGAATAGAGGTGCGTAACCCTTTTCGCGCGCCGAACTTTATATAGACCTCGTCCCGTGCCCGCGCTATCCATGCACCCATGAAAAAAGGCGATCACCTCTTCCTAATCGATGGTTCCGGATTCATCTTCCGGGCGTTTCATGCACTGCCACCGCTGACCCGCAAGACCGATGGCCTGCCGATCGGCGCCGTTTCCGGTTTCTGCAACATGCTGTGGAAGTTGTTGAGGGATGCGCGCAATACCGATGTCGGCGTGACGCCGACACACCTTGCAGTCATCTTCGATTATTCCGCCAAGACGTTTCGCAAGGATCTTTACGACGCATATAAGGCGAACCGGTCCGCCCCGCCGGAGGAGCTCATCCCGCAATTTGGCCTGATCCGCCAAGCCACCCGCGCCTTCAACCTGCCCTGCATCGAGACCGAAGGTTTTGAGGCCGACGATATCATCGCCACTTACGCCCGCCAGGCTGAGGCATCCGGCGCCGATGTCACCATCGTCTCCTCCGACAAGGACCTGATGCAGCTCGTCAGTCCCAATGTCCATATGTATGACAGCATGAAGGACAAGCAGATCGGCATTCCTGACGTCATCGAGAAATGGGGCGTGCCGCCAGAAAAGATGATCGATCTGCAGGCGATGACCGGTGATTCCGTCGACAATGTTCCCGGAATTCCCGGCATCGGCCCGAAAACCGCCGCCCAGCTTCTTGAGGAATACGGCGATCTCGACACGCTGCTCGAACGCGCCACCGAGATCAAGCAGGTCAAGCGCCGCGAGACGATCCTCGCCAATATCGATATGGCGAGGCTCTCGCGCGACCTCGTGCGGCTGCGCACCGATGTGCCGCTCGATCTCGATCTCGACGCGCTGGTGCTGGAGCCGCAGAACGGCCCGAAGCTGATAGGCTTCCTCAAGACCATGGAATTCACGACGCTGACGCGCCGCGTCGCCGAAGTCTGCGATTGCGATGCGAACGCCATCGAACCGGCGATCGTCAACGTCGAATGGGGTAAGGCTGCCCACGGCCCCGATCTCGATGCGGCCGAGCCGGCCCCCGTTGCCGGCGGCATCCCCGAGGTTTCCGGCGAATCGGTGCCGGTGCCAGCCCGTGCGAAGGCAAAGACCGCCGTCGAAGGCGCCTTCTCACCCGCCGATCTTGCCAAGGCGCGCGCCGACGCCTTTGCGACGCTGCCCTTCGATCATTCGGCCTATGTGACGATCCGCGATCTGGCGACGCTCGACCGGTGGATCGCCGATGCGCGCGATACCGGCCTCGTTGCTTTCGATACCGAGACCACCTCGCTCGATGCGATGCAGGCCGAGCTTGTCGGCTTTTCGCTGGCGATCGCCGACAATGTGGCCGATCCCACCGGCACCAAGATCCGCGCCGCCTATGTGCCGCTCACCCACAAGAACGGCGTCGGCGATCTGCTCGGCGGCGGCCTTGTCGAAAACCAGGTCGCCATGCGCGATGCCTTGCCGCGGCTGAAGGCATTGCTGGAGGACGGGGCGGTTCTCAAGGTCGCGCAGAACCTGAAATACGACTATCTGCTGTTGAAGCGCTACGGCATCGAGACCAGGAGTTTCGACGACACGATGTTGATCTCCTACGTGCTCGACGCCGGCACCGGCGCCCATGGCATGGACCCGCTCTCGGAAAAATTCCTCGGTCATACCCCGATCCCCTACAAGGACGTGGCCGGCAGCGGCAAAGCGAATGTCACCTTCGATCTCGTCGATATCGATCGCGCCACCCATTATGCGGCCGAGGATGCCGACGTGACGCTGCGCCTCTGGCTGGTGCTGAAGCCACGGCTGGCGGCGGCAGGACTGACCAGCGTTTATGAACGGCTGGAGCGGCCGCTGCTGCCGGTGCTGGCGCGCATGGAAGCGCGCGGCATCACCGTCGACCGGCAGATCCTGTCGCGCCTGTCCGGCGAGCTGGCCCAGGGCGCCGCCAGGCTGGAAGACGAGATTTATGTGCTGGCCGGCGAGCGCTTCAATATCGGCTCGCCGAAGCAGCTGGGCGACATCCTGTTCGGCAAGATGGGCCTTGCCGGCGGCAGCAAGACCAAAACCGGGCAATGGTCCACCTCCGCGCAGGTGCTCGAGGATTTGGCCGCCGCCGGTTTCGAGCTGCCGCGCAAAATCGTCGACTGGCGCCAGGTCACCAAGCTGAAGTCCACTTATACCGACGCGCTCCCGGGCTATGTCCACGCAGAAACCAAACGGGTCCACACCTCCTATTCGCTGGCATCGACGACGACGGGACGCCTGTCCTCCTCCGAGCCGAACCTGCAGAACATTCCGGTGCGCACCGCCGAAGGCCGCAAGATCCGCACCGCCTTCATCTCGACACTTGGCCACAAGCTGATTTCTGCCGACTACAGCCAGATCGAATTGCGCGTGCTTGCCCATGTGGCCGAGATCCCGCAGCTGACCAAGGCCTTCGAGGATGGCGTCGACATTCACGCGATGACCGCGTCGGAAATGTTCGGTGTGCCGGTCGAGGGCATGCCGGGCGAGGTGCGTCGCCGCGCCAAGGCGATCAATTTCGGCATCATCTACGGCATCTCGGCCTTCGGCCTCGCCAATCAGCTATCGATAGAGCGTTCGGAAGCCGGCGACTACATCAAGAAGTATTTCGAGCGTTTCCCGGGCATCCGCGACTATATGGAAAGCCGAAAGGCCATGGCGCGCGACAAGGGTTATGTCGAGACGATCTTCGGGCGGCGAATCAACTATCCCGAAATCCGCTCTTCCAACCCGTCGGTACGCGCCTTCAACGAGCGTGCGGCGATCAACGCGCCGATCCAGGGCTCGGCTGCCGACGTCATTCGCCGGGCGATGATCAAGATGGAGCCGGCGCTGGCTGAAGTCGGCCTTGGCGATCGCGTCCGCATGCTGCTGCAGGTGCATGACGAACTCATCTTCGAAGTCGAGGACGAGGATGTCGAAAAGGCGATGCCGATCATCGTCTCGGTCATGGAAAACGCCACCATGCCGGCGCTCGAAATGCGCGTGCCGCTGAGGGTCGATGCGCGCGCTGCCAGCAATTGGGACGAGGCGCATTGATCCATGTCGCCCAAATGTGTGCATCTTGGGTAAACGACATGCAGAAAACGAGGGCCTGATAGGCTCCGCATCATCAGAGTCGATGCGCCGCACTTCGGGTCCTCACAAAATTGGCAAAGATTTTTCCGCTTAACTCAACTCACTGAAATCGCAGCGATTTAGCGACGGGAGCCGTATCAGAACGATACGGCGGGAAGGAACTTATTAACCTTCCTTTTCTATCCCGGTAGGGTCGCAATTTGTTAGGCATGAGTGAGTAGCGGACGCATGCGTTTTCCCAGAACCAATTTGACGGACGCCGGGGACTTTTCCAGCGAGATTGAAACCGAGCTTCCGGAGATAAATCCCGGAGAAAAGCCGGCGGCACCGATCTGGCAGAGCAATTTTTCTCTCGCGCCGAATGTCCGTTTCACCCGCACGCCGGAAACGCTGATCAGCAAGCGGCGGGCGCCGAATGAGCTTGTTCGGGATGATTCGCAGATTGGACAGCAGGCGATACGCATCGAGCCGGTCGCCGTCGACGTGCCGTTCGATGCCTATCTGCCGGAGCCCTACGAACTTTCCGCAGCACCGCACGTGATCGAACTGCAACCGTCACCCTTGCCCGAAGGGCCCGCCGCGCCTGCCTTCCGCGCCAGTGCCGAGCTTTCTTCCATTTCGGATTTCGCCTTCTGGGAAGTCATGGCCTTCGAAGAAGGTGAGCCGGTTCGCGCGCCTGCCTTGATCTCGTTCCCGAAGGTCGAGACTGCGCCCGAATCGATCACGTCGCTGTTCCGCATCATGGAATGGCGCCCCGGCCGGCCGGCCCCCGCGCCCGTCGCCTCCCGCCCGGTTCAGCCGCCCGCCGCGGTCTCCGCAAAGCTCGCCGTCCGCCCTCCGGCCGCAATATCCCTGGAACGGCTCCGGCGCATTCCTGTCGAGGCACCGGTCGTACCTTCCCCCCAGGCTGCGCCAGCCCCTCAGATTGCGCCAGCTCCTCAAGTCGCGTTGGCGCCTGAGGCTGCGCCGACACCCCGTTCTACGCCGCCCGTCGCCGCGGTCCTGCCCTCGCCGCGTCGTGTGACAAGACCCGAAAAGATCGACGCATCCGGCTATGAGTTTCCGCCGCGTGCCCTCCTGCAGGAACCGCCGGAACGCCTCGGCGAGATCATGTCGCAGGAGACGCTGGAGCAGAATGCCGGGCTTCTGGAAAGTGTACTCGAGGACTTCGGCATCAAGGGTGAAATCATCCATGTCCGCCCCGGCCCAGTCGTCACGCTTTATGAATTCGAGCCGGCGCCGGGCGTGAAATCGTCGCGCGTCATCGGTCTTGCCGACGATATCGCCCGCTCGATGTCGGCGCTCTCGGCCCGTGTCGCCGTCGTCCCCGGCCGCAACGTCATCGGCATCGAATTGCCGAACGTCACTCGTGAAACCGTCTATTTCCGCGAGATGATCGAAAGCCAGGATTTCGAGAAGAGCGGCTACAAGCTGGCGCTCGGTCTCGGCAAGACCATCGGCGGCGAGCCGGTTATTGCCGAACTCGCCAAGATGCCGCATTTGCTCGTCGCCGGCACTACCGGCTCCGGCAAGTCGGTCGCCATCAACACGATGATCCTGTCGCTGCTCTACCGCCTGACGCCGGAACAGTGCCGGCTGATCATGGTCGACCCGAAGATGCTCGAACTTTCCGTCTATGACGGCATCCCGCATCTTCTGACGCCTGTCGTCACCGATCCGAAGAAGGCGGTGATGGCGATGAAATGGGCCGTGCGCGAAATGGAGGAGCGTTATCGCAAGATGTCGCGCCTCGGCGTCCGCAATATCGACGGATATAACGAGCGCGTGGCGCAGGCCCGCGACAAGGGCGAGACGATCCATGTCATGGTCCAGGTCGGCTTCGACAAGGGCACCGGCGTCCCGATCGAGGAAAGCCAGGCGCTCGACCTGACGCCGATGCCCTATATCGTCGTCATCGTCGATGAAATGGCCGACCTGATGATGGTCGCCGGCAAGGAGATCGAAGGTGCGATCCAGCGCCTCGCCCAGATGGCCCGCGCCGCCGGCATCCATCTGATCATGGCGACGCAGCGCCCATCGGTCGACGTCATCACCGGTACGATCAAGGCGAACTTCCCGACCCGCATCTCCTTCCAGGTGACCTCGAAAATCGACAGCCGCACCATCCTCGGTGAACAGGGCGCCGAGCAGCTCCTCGGCCAGGGCGACATGCTGCATATGCAGGGCGGCGGCCGGATTTCCCGCGTCCACGGTCCCTTCGTCTCTGACGTCGAGGTTGAAAAGGTCGTTGCCCATCTGAAAACCCAGGGCCGCCCCGAATATCTCGACACCGTCACCGCCGACGAAGAGGAAGAAACGGAAGAGGAAGAAGCCGGCGCCGTCTTCGACAAGAGCGCCATGGCCTCCGAGGATGGCAACGAGCTATACGAACAGGCGGTGAAGGTCGTCCTGCGCGACAAGAAGTGCTCGACCTCCTACATCCAGCGCCGCCTCGGCATCGGCTATAACAGAGCCGCCTCATTGGTGGAGCGCATGGAGAAGGAAGGTCTGGTCGGCCCGGCCAACCATGTCGGCAAGCGCGAGATCGTTTCCGGGCGGGGTGACGGCGACTAATCAGGCGCGGAGTGTGCCACGCACTCCGTTCACATTCTTGAGACTGCCAACCGCACCGTCTCGCTGACGAACTCGGTCTTTCCGCCGGTATAAAAGTCCCAATTTCCGTCTGCCTCCGCAGCCAGCCGACGTTTCAGGTCGGCATAGGCTGCAGCTCTCTCAGGGTGATCCACGAGATAGTCGCGAAACAGGATGCGCTCCTGGTGTCCGCGATGATCGGGTCCGCAGACACAGAGCCTGAACCCGTAGCCGTCATGATCTCGGGTGAAGGCCCACCGGTTCTCTCCAGCGTCGCCGTGGAAGACGAAATCGGCAGAGCGCACCGCTTCGATCGCCGTCGGCAGAACGGCGTTTGAGATCACGACGATATCGAGGTCGATCTTCGGCTTGGCCGCCAGACCAGGCACAGACGTACTGCCGATATGATCGATGGACAGCACGGAATCACTGAGCAAAATAGAGACTTCACTGCTGATTTGGGCAAACAGCAGCGGCCAGGAGGGATCGTAGTCGACCACTTTGATGGCGCGCATGCTTCCTTCCGATCTCGGTCAGTGAATCTCGGCGAGCAGCCCGTCGAGGATCGTGACCATCTTCTGCTTGGCCTCTTCGAGCGAGCCGCTATTGTCGAGCTCCGCCACGTCGTAGTCGCCGCGCACCGTCAGCGGCCCGCGGGCAAGCCGCGCCATGATATCCTCATGCGTCTCGCGCCCGCGCGCCTCCAGCCGGCTCGCGAGCACTTCCGGGCGAGCGGTGACGTTGATCACCTTGAGCCGCGGGAAAGCCGCCTGGAAACGGTGAAGCGCCGAGCGCGAGCCGTTGGCGACAACGACATGGCCGCGCGACAATGCCACCGAGACCTCGGCCGGAATACCATATTTCAAGCCATGCGCCTCCCACCAGACGGCGAAGGAGCCCGACTGCTCCATCGCGGCAAACCCTTCGAGGGAGACGGAAAGATGGTCTTCGCCGCCGGCGTCGCGGTGGCGGGTGATGACGCGGCGGGTGAAATGTACGTCGGCGCGGCCGGCGAAATGCCGCGCGGCGAGGTTCATCAGCGTGTCCTTGCCGGCGCCGCTCGGCCCGACGACGACGACCATGATGCCGCGCTCGGCTCCGGCTCCTGGATGGGGTTCGTAAGGGCTCATGCGACACGGCGTCCCTGGCGCCAGACGGAGCGTGTCACCGGCACGCCATGCGAACGGTGGACGCGGACGAGATCGGCGCGCAGTCCGGTGGCGATCCGGCCGCGATCGTCGAGGCTGACGGTGCGGGCGGGCGTCGACGTCACCATGGCGATCGCCTTCGGCAGGGTAATGCTCTCGACTTCATCGGCGAGGATGAAGGGTGCATGCAGCAGGCTGAGCGGCACGTAATCGGAGGAAAGCACGTCGAGCACGCCCATCTCGGCAAGGTCGCGGGCAGCGATATTGCCGGAATGGGATTTGCCGCGCACGATGTTCGGCGCGCCCATCAGCACGCTCATGCCGTGACCGTGCGAGGCGCGGGCTGCGTCGAAGCTGGTCGGGAATTCGGCAAGCCGCACGCCGTTGTCGATCGCCTCGCCGACATGGGAGAGCGTCGCGTCGTCGTGGCTTGCCACGGTGATGCCGCGTTCGGCGCAGACCTTGGCGATGGCGTTGCGATGCGGCGTCGAGTTGCGCGCCGATTCCGCCTGGCGCTTGGCGACGAAACGCGCGAAGACCTCGTCGCTCAGGCCGCGCTTCTTCTGATAGTAGAAGATATATTGATCCATCGTCTGGAATTGACGCTGGCCGGGCGCATGATCCATCAGCGAGACCAGCCGCACATGCCGATCGTTTTCGAAATCGGCGAAATGTTCGAGCACATTGTCGGCCGAGACCTCGCAGCGCAGGTGGATCAGGTGCTCGGCGCGCAGCCGGCCTTCCTTCTCCGCCGACTGGATGGCGTCGGCCATCTCGCGCATCTCGCCATGTTCGAAGCCGCCGTCCTCGTCCGCGCCCATGCGCAGGCAGTCGAACACCGTGGTGATGCCTGAAGTGACGATCTGGGCATCATGCGCCTGGATTGCGGCGGTCTTGTTCCAGCGAATGCCGGGACGCGGCTGATAATGGCCTTCAAGATGATCGGTATGCAGCTCGACGAGGCCGGGAATGACGTAGTCGCCCTCGAAATCTTCGCCGGCTACCGAGTTGCCTTCGGAAATGTCGGCGATCTTGCCGTCGCGAATGAGAATCGATCCGGAGAGGATGTCATCCTCAAGAACGATGCGGGCGTTGGAAAACACGGTCTCTTTGCTCATCTCGTCTGGTCTTTCAGCTTTTGGCGCCGGCAAGCGGCAGCCAGGAATGAACTTTAAACGGGGCGCCGCGCGTTTCTTCGGTGAAGACGGCAAGGCCCGAAATCGTAAGCGGCCGACCGGTGAAATCGGCAAAACGCTCGGTCAGGATCGCTTTCATCACTGCGGCGCGTGTCTCGGGCACCTGGCCGGTGAGTGTCATGTGGAAGCCGAAATCCTCCATCACATAAGGATAACCCCAGCGCTGCAGATGGGTGCGCTGGCTGTCGCTGAGCTTCTCCGGGTTGCGCCGCGCCATATCGGCCTCGGAAAGCGTTGCGCGGAACGGTTCGAAGGACCTTACCACCTTCGCGGCGAAATCCTGAAGAGGTTGATGAAGAGAACCGGGAACGAGGGCAAAAAAACGACCGAGCTGGCCCAGCACGAGTTCAGGAATCTCGAAAGCTTCAGTGCGCGCGGCAAAATCCTCGGCAACGGCCATGAGATCCTTCTCGGTGACCGAGGCGGCGAGCGAAAACGGTGCCTTGATCGTCGCGTGAAAGCCGTAGCGGCGAGGATCCGCGGTCAGCTCGAACTGCTCCGCCGCACCCAGTCTCTCATGTTCTGACGCAGAATAGGTCTCGCCGGTGAACGCATCGCGGCCGAGCCAGAGCGACGCCTCGCCGGTCAGGGGATCGTCCTTCGGCGGCGAGAAATAGAGAGCATAGCGCAAGGCTTTTATCCTGAGGATCATCGAAACGGGGGAGCGCAATGTGCAGTGATTTGGCGGCGAACCGCAAGCAGGCTCCCGGCTAAAAGATTTCCGTGACAGAATGATGATGGCGGCAGCGCCGCCACGGCCTTTGGAGCGGATATATCAGTGGGTTTTCGTGCCCATCAGCCGGTGGCGCAGCGCGTTCGAGGCGGCGTCGAAAATGAACACAACGATCAGGATCAGGATGACCATGTAGGCGACGTTTTCCCAGTTGGCGTTGGTGCGCATGGCCTCCCACAATTTGAGGCCGATGCCGCCCGCGCCGACGGCGCCGATGATGGTCGCGCCGCGCACGTTCGATTCCCATTGGTAGAGCGTCTGGCTGACGATGACGGGAACGATCTGCGGCATAATGCCGTAACGATGGACGAGCACGGTCTGAGCGCCGGTCGATTTGATGCCTTCCCGTGGCTTGTTGTCGATATTCTCCAGCCCTTCGGAATAGAGCTTGCCGAGCGTGCCGGTCTCGGTGAGGAAGATCGCGCCGCTGCCGGCAAGCGGGCCAGGCCCGAAGGCGCGCGTCAGGAACAGCGCCCAGATCAGCATGTCGACCGAGCGCAGGAAATCGAAAAAGCGCTTCAGGATCTGATTGAGCAGCCGGTTCGGCGTGATGTTGCGCGCCGCCAGGAAGGCCAGCGGGAAGGCTGTGAGCGAGCCGAGCAGCGTTCCGAGGAATGCCATGACGATCGTCTGGAAAAGCTTGGTCCAGACATCGCCGTGCTGCCATTCGCTGTTGTTCCAAATGTCGTCGAAGGCGAGCGCCAGGTTGGACTGGTCGGGCTTGATGCGCGGGCCGGAAACGATGAGACTGACGACCTCGCCGACCGGCTTGTCGAAGAAGGACGATTGCGTGTCGAAGATGAAATTCGCCCAGCCGATGAAACGCTTGCGGATCTTCACCCGGTCGACGGAAATGCTGACGTCGCCGGCAAAGCCGAGATCGGCGAGCACATTGTCGTCATAGACGGTCATCCAGCCGGGCACCGGCCCGACAACTTTCGGCGCACCGCTCGAAACCTCGACGGGAACGCTGATGCCATGCGCGGTGACGATCGTCTCGCTCTTCGAGACGGTGACGGTGCGGCTGGTGCCGCTGATCGAAACCGTGATGCTGCCATCGGGATTGTTGACCAACCAGTCCGGATGCGGATTGTCGCCGAGAGGCGAGAAGCGTGGATAGCGGATATCGATCGAACCGTCATCCCCGATGCGGAATTCCGGCTGAACGTCGTAGCTCACCCATTGGCTGAGATAGATGCCGACGCGCTCCCAATGGGCTTCGGCGAAAAGCTTAGGCAGGTCGAAGAACCAGACGGCATAGAGGCCATAGAGCAGCGTCGCGATCAGGATCATCAGCCCGCCGAAACGCTGGCGGAACGACCGGTGGAAATATTCCGGATAGCGCGTTTCTATCTCATGCATGCGGTTTGCGTCGATCACCGTCATGGCGGCCTCAATGTTGCAGAAGGAAGGCGTGCTCGCCGACGAGGCGGCGGCGCAGCCATGCGGAGAATTGGTCGACGGCGACGATCGTCACGAACAGCAGCAGAACGAGCGCCATCGTCTTGGCGCCGAAGCCGCGCGAGATCGAAAGCTTCAACTCCTCGCCGATGCCGCCGCCGCCGACGGCGCCGATGATGGTCGAGGCGCGCACGTTGATCTCGAGGCGTAAGAGCGCATAGGAGGTGAAATTCGGCAGCACTTGCGGCAGAGCGGCGAAGCGGACGCGCTCCCACCAGTTGGCGCCGACGGCTTTCATGCCCTCATCGGGTTTCATGTCGATATTCTCGGCCACTTCGTAGAAGAGTTTACCGAGCGCGCCGATCGTGTGCAGGGTGATGGCGATGATGGCAGCCACCGGCCCGATCGACAGGATCGCGGAAAACAGGCCGGCGATAACGATCTCAGGGAAGGCGCGCAAAAATTCCATCAGGCGCTTGGCGACGATGCGCAGCGGCCATGAACTGGTCAGGTTGCGGGCGGCAAAGAAGCTCAAGGGAACGGCAAAGACAAAAGCGACGATCGTCGAGATCAGCGCCACGTTGATCGTGACGATCATCAGCTCGAAATATTCGGGGATGTAGAAAGCGCCCCAGACGTAGACGCGGCCCTTGTCGAAATTGAATTCCTCGCCGCCCTTGTCGTTGACGCTCGCAATGTCGAACAGCGCACGCCAGACATCGTTCCAGTCCCTGGGGATGAGCCAGCTCAGGAAGTCGAAGATATGCGGCAGGCGGTCGAAGAAATGGCCGGCATTGCTCTCGTCGGCGAAGCGGACGGAACTGACGAAGGCCGCAATCAAGATAACCAGGCCGAGGATAGTGTAGAAGCGGCGCTTGGCGACCATCCGCTCCCAGGCGGTGCCGATCTCCTGCGTGCTCTGCATGTGCGGCTGTGTATCGGCAATAGTCATGGACGCCTCGCCCGATCAAAGATAAAGGGCGGCCGTTTCCGGCCGCCCCGCATTCCAGAAACCGATCAGCCGCCGATGGCAGCTTTGCGGACTTCGACGACGGCGTTGTAGAAGTCGTGCTTGACCGGGGCGTAACCCTTGTAGTCGCCGCCTTCGACAGCCGCGAAGCACTTGTGATCCTTCTCCGGCAGAGCCGTGAAGAAGGCTGCAAGCTTCGTCTGCCAGTCCTGGCCGAGGGCGTTGCGAACGACGAGGGGGCCGTTCGGGATCAGCGGCGAACGCCATACTTCAACCAGCTTGTTCGGATCGACGGCGCCCTTGTCGACTTCCTTGCGGAAGGTGCCGGAGGTGTAGCCGTCCTTGAATTCGCCGATGCCCGACGAGTCGTCGACGGCAACGTCGACCTTGCCGTCATAAGCGGCAAGCAGGTTGTTCTCGTGGCCGCCGTTGAACTGCGTCGAGGCGAAGAACTTGTCGTTCGGCATGCCCGTGTCCTTGGGGATCTGCGTCAGCGGCACGAGATAGCCGGAGGTGGAATCTGGATCGGCGTAGCCGAGCCTCTTGCCCTTGGCGTCCTTGATGTTCTTAATGCCGGAGGACTTCAGGGCGAGACCGACCGAGTAGTAACCCGTCGAGCCGTCCTTCTGCTGCGTCGTCAGGATCGGCGTAACAGCTTTCTCGTCCTTGATGTAAATGGCTGCGTAGCCGGAAGCGCCGAGTTCGGCGAAGTCGAGCGTGCCGCCGAGCAGGCCCTGGATAACGCCGTCATAGTCGGCGGCGGGGAACAGCGACACCTTCTCGAAGCCGAATTCCTGCTTCAGGTGGTCGGCAAGGCAGGCATAGTTGCGCAGGCGGTCGGTTTCGTTTTCGCCGCCGAGAATGCCGATGCGGAATTCCTTGAGATCTGCCGCGTTGGCGGCGCCGGCGAGCGCGAAGAGCGCCGTTGCCGCAAAGAGTGCTTTCTTCAACATGTGTCTCTCCTATTGACCGGTGCCCCCGGTCTTCCGTTACGAAGAAGTGTGCCCTTGACGCGGGCGCGCGATCGCGGCCGCCTCGCTCAGAGACCGGCCAGCGCCAGCGGTTGGGCGCCGGCGGATTGATTGTCTGCCCGCTCGGGAGCGATATTGATGGATGTCGAGGTCATCGTTTCGTCGATGCCGGCGCCATCCTTGTCCGTTCCGTAGATTGCCTTCACTGCCTCGGCGGTCAGTTCCGAGGCCTTGCCGTCGAAGACGACGCGGCCGCTGGCCATGCCGACGATGCGCTCACAATAGTTGCGGGCGGTGTCGAGCGTGTGAAGGTTGGTGATGACGGTGATGCCCTCGCGCTCGTTGATATCGCGCAGCGCATCCATGACGATCTTGGCATTCAGCGGATCGAGCGAGGCGATCGGCTCGTCGGCGAGAACCATCTTCGGGTTCTGCATCAGCGCTCGCGCAATCGCCACGCGCTGCTGCTGGCCGCCGGAAAGCGTGCCGGATGCCTGCAACGCCGTCTGCTCGATGCCGAGGCGTTCGAGCGCAGCGATGGCATGCACACGTTCCTCGCGGGTGAAGATGTTGAGCAGGCTCAGAAGCGTCGAGCGGTGGTTGAGGCGGCCGAGCATGACATTGGTCAGAACGTCGAGGCGCGGCACCAGGTTGAACTGCTGGAAGATCATCGCGCAATCGCGTTGCCAGTTGCGCAACGCCCGGCCGCGAAGCCCGGAGACCTCGACGCCGGCGAAATGAATGGAGCCGGAGCTCGGTTCCTGCAGCCGGTTGATCATGCGCAAGAGCGTCGACTTGCCGGCGCCGGATCGGCCGATGATGCCGACCATCTGGCCCTGAGGAATGTCGAGCGTGACGGAATCGACGGCGAGCTTTTTTCCGAAACGACGTGTGACATTCTTCAGCTCGAACATCATGCTTTCCCTTTGCACTCCAGGCCTTGGTCAGCATCGCATTAGTCCCGCTTGATGAACCTCCCATGTCATATTTGTGTAAGTCCTGTCACATATCCCCGCGCTTGTTGCGCATCTATATCGGCGGTTTAACCACCGTAGCGGAACAGGAAATCTTCCGCGCTCAGGTTGCGGAAATCCTGCAGCGCCTGGCGCAGCCGGTCGTGCTCCCAATCCCACCAGGAAAGCCTGTCCATCCGTTCGCCGATCTCTCTTGGAAAGCGTTCGCGGATTGGTTTGGCCGGCACGCCGCCGACGATCGCGTAGGGAGCGACATCCTTCGATACCACCGCACCGGCGCCGATCACCGCGCCGTTGCCGACGGTGACGCCGGGCAGGATGGTCGCCCCATGGCCGATCCAGACATCGTTGCCGATCGTCACGCGGTTTGCCCGCCGCCAGGCGAAGAAATCGGTTTCCATGTCGCCGTCCGGCCAGTAGTCGGCGGCACGATAGGTGAAATGATGCAGCGTCGCCCGCCAGGTCGGATGATTGGTGGCGTTGATGCGCACGGCGGCGGCAATATTGACGAACTTGCCGATCGTTGCGCACCAGACTGAGCCATCCTGCATGATGTAGGAATAGTCGCCGAACGTGGCCTCGCTGATGCGGCAGCGCTCGGAGACCTCCGTATAGCGCCCGAAGGTGGAATCGCTGACGGATGCCGTCTCATGCACATAGGGCTCGATGCCAAGCTTGCGGCTCATGCGGCGATCTTTCCAGGCGAGAACAGCTGGACGTCGAGGATGCGGTCGGCGACCGCCTCGCGCACTTCCTCGTCGTGGAAAATGCCGAGAAGCGCGACACCCGCCTTCTTCTTCTCCTCGATCATGCCGACGACGACGGCACGGTTTTTGGCATCGAGCGAGGCTGTGGGTTCGTCGAGAAGCAGGATCGTGTGCTCGGTGATGAAGCCGCGGGCGATGTTGACGCGCTGCTGCTCGCCGCCGGAGAAGGTGGCGGGTGGAAGTTGCCAGAGCGCTTCCGGCAGGTTGAGCCTGGCAAGCAGGGCGCCCGCCTTTTCCCGTGCCGTGGCGGCGTCTTCGCCGCGCGCCACAAGCGGTTCGGCAACCACATCGACCGCCGCGACGCGCGGTACTGTGCGCAGGAACTGGCTGACATAGCCGAGCGTGTGGCGCCGCACGTTGAGCACGGTGCGCGGATCGGCGGCGGCGAGGTCGACGATGCGCCCGTCGTGGCGTATGAGGATCTGGCCAGTGTCGACGGCATAATTGCCGTAGATCATCTTGAGCAGCGAGCTCTTGCCGACGCCCGATGGGCCGCCGAGCACGACGCATTCGCCTGAGGCGACCGAGAAGGCGACATTGGAAACGACGGGCAGCCTGATGCCGTCGCGCAGGTGCATGGTGAAGCTTTTCGAGACTTCGGAAACGACGAGGGGCGTTGGCATGATGTCTTCTTTCCTGGTTTCGGATTTACAGCGCCGGGCCCTGAAAAGACGCGCAAGGACGCTGTAAAGTCTTGAATTGCTCAGACCTGCAGGATCGAGGAGACGAGCAGTTGCGTGTAGGGTTCGCGCGGGTCGTCGAGCACCCGGTCGGTGAGCCCGTGTTCGATTACGTAGCCGTCCTTCATCACCATCATCCGGTGTGAGAGCAGGCGGGCGACGGCGAGATCGTGGGTGACGATGATCGCCGACAGGCCGAGATCGTTAACGAGGCCGCGCACCAGATCGAGCAGGCGTGCCTGCACCGAGACGTCGAGGCCGCCCGTGGGTTCGTCCATGAAGACGAGGCGCGGGCCGGTGACGAGGTTGCGGGCGATCTGCAGGCGCTGGCGCATGCCGCCGGAAAAGGCGCGCGGCTGGTCGTCGATGCGGTCGGCGTCGATCTCGACGCGCTCCAGCCAATCGATCGCCGAAGCGCGGATCGTGCCATAGTGCCGGTCGCCGATCGCCATCAGCCGTTCGCCGACATTGGCGCCGGCGGAGACGGTCATGCGCAGGCCGTCGGCCGGATTCTGGTGCACGAAGCCCCAGTCGGTGCGCATCAGGAAACGCCGCTCGGCCTCGTTCATGCGGTAGAGGTCGCGGTAGCTGCCGTCGCGCATGTGGTATTCGACGCTGCCAGTGCTCGGCAGCAGCCGGGTGGAGAGGCAGTTCAGCAGTGTCGTCTTGCCGGAGCCGGACTCGCCGACGATGGCGAGCACTTCGCCCGGCCAGAGATCGAAGGAGACGTCGCGGCAGCCGATCCGGTTGCCGTAAAATTTCGAAACGTCATGGACTTTGAGAAGCGGGATATCGCTCATTCTGCAGCCTCCCGGGCCAACATCTCGCCGGCATGCCCATGGGCGCGGCGGTCTTCGCAGTGATCGGTGTCGGAGCAGACGAACATGCGCCCGCCCTTGTCGTCGAGAACCACCTCGTCCAGATAGACATCCTCGGCACCGCAAAGGGCGCAGGGCTTGTCGAAGCGCTGGATGTCGAAGGGATAGTCATCGAAATCCAGGCTGACGACGTCGGTATAGGGCGGAACCGCATAGATGCGCTTCTCGCGTCCCGCGCCGAAAAGCTGCAGCGCGTCCGACATATGCATCTTCGGATTGTCGAATTTCGGCGTCGGCGACGGGTCCATGACGTAACGGCCGTGTACCTTCACCGGATAGGCATAGGTCTTGGAGATGCGGCCGTTATGGGCGATATCCTCGTAGAGCTTCACATGCATCAGGCCGTATTCCTCGAGAGCATGCATCTTGCGCGTCTCGGTCTCGCGCGGTTCGAGGAAACGCAGCGGCTCGGGGATAGGCACCTGGTAAACGAGCACCTGGCCGGGCCCGAGCTTCTCTTCCGGAATGCGGTGGCGCGTCTGGATGATCGTCGCCTCGCCTGTGCGCGTCGTCACCGCGACATTGGCGACCTTCTGGAAAAAAGCGCGAATGGAAACGGCGTTGGTCGTGTCGTCGGCACCCTGGTCGATGACCTTCAGCACGTCATCCGGTCCGATGATCGAGGCCGTCACCTGCACGCCACCGGTGCCCCAGCCGTAAGGCATCGGCATTTCGCGCGAAGCGAAAGGCACCTGATAGCCGGGAATGGCGATCGCTTTCAGGATGGCGCGGCGGATCATCCGTTTGGTCTGTTCGTCGAGATAGGCGAAGTTGTAGCTGGCCAGATCGCTCATTCGGCGGCCTCCTTCATGTCTTCGCCAGCGTTGCGGGCGGCTTCGAATTCGCGACGCATGCGGCGGACGAGATCGAGTTCGGCCTGGAAGTCCACATAATGCGGAAGCTTCAGGTGCTCGACGAAGCCGGTCGCCTGGACGTTGTCGGAGTGCGAGATGACGAATTCCTCGTCCTGTGCCGGGGCGGTGATATCCTCGCCGAGCTCTTCGGCACGAAGCGCCCTGTCGACCAGCGACATCGCCATCGCCTTGCGCTCGCTCTGGCCGAAGACCAGGCCGTAGCCGCGGGTAAATTGCGGGGGTGCCGTCGCCGAACCCTTGAACTGGTTGACCATTTGGCACTCGGTGATCTGGATCGTGCCCAGCGAGACGGCAAAACCGAGTTCCGGCACGTCGAATTCCACCTCGACCTCGCCGATACGGATCTCGCCGGTGAAGGGGTGGTTGCGGCCGTAGCCGCGCTGGGTGGAATAACCGAGCGCCAGCAGAAAACCTTCGTCGCCGCGGGCGAGCGCCTGCAGGCGCAGATCGCGGGTCATCGGAAATTCCATCGGCTCGCGGGTCAGGTCGCCGATCTCGTGATCCTCAGGCATGTCGCCGTCGGCCTCGATCAGCCCCTCCTCGCCGAGGATCTCGGAGACGCGCATGACGCGGCCGGTCTCGGCTGTGCGCTGGGCAGGCGTCTCGACCGCCTCGTCGGAAAGCAGCGACGGATCGAGCAGCCGGTGGGTATAATCGAAGGTGGGCCCAAGAAGCTGGCCGCCCGGCAGATCCTTGTAGGTCGCCGAGATGCGGCGTTCGATCGTCATATCAGCCGTGTCAAGCGGCTTGGAATAGCCGAAACGCGGCAGCGTCGTGCGGTAGGCGCGCAGCAGGAAGATCGCCTCGATCATGTCGCCGCGCGACTGGCGGACGGCAAGCGCTGCGAGTGTGCGGTCGAAAAGCGAGGCCTCGGCCATCACCCGGTCGACGGCGAGCGCCAGCTGCGCCACGATCTGTTCGATGCCGATCGCGGGCAACGAACGGTCGCCGCGGCGGCGGTCGGCCAGTAGGCGGTGGGCATTGGCGATGGCGGCCTCGCCACCCTTGACGGCAACATACATGAGCTCAGATCTCCGTTGCTGTGATCTTGGTGGTGCGCGGCAGGCAGAGGAAACGCTCGGCCGACGTCAGCACGATGTCGATGCCGCGCGGGAAGAGCGCGCGGTTCTCGGTCCAGAGCCGCAGGAAGGTCTCCGGCAGCCCGACAGGCGCGATTTCCGTCACAGTCTGGATACCGGGCCCCATCAGCGCCAGCCTGCGTCCACCCTCGAGATCGGCGAGCTCGATGACAACAGTCGTCGAGCGGTCGGGATATTCCTGCGTGCCCGATGCAAACAGGCCGAAGGAGCAAAGCGCGGTGCCGGCCTCCGTGAAGGCGAAGCGGGCCTCAGCCTTTTCACCGGTCAGCGGCGCGCCGGTGTGGAAGCCGAGCCACTCCGGCGCGGCCGATTTCGCCAGTCCCTGGGACAGCCAGACAGGCGTGTCGTGGTCGCAAAGCGTCAGCGCGATCGTGCCGGCGCCAATACCGAACGGCACAGGCGGCGCGACATCGGGCCGGACGGTGTGGATCGTGCCGGGGCGAGCCATGCCGTCCATCAGCATCTTGAAGACGCTCTGGGCGTGGAAGACCGGGTCGGCAAAGCCACCTGTGAGGGCTTCTGTCTTCAGTCCCATCAGTTGTCTCCCCGCACCATGGTGAAGAAATCGACGCGGGTCGCTGCCGTCTCGTCCGCCTTGCGGCGTTCGGCATCGGCGATCCGTTCGGCGACGGGCAAAAGCAGTGCCTGTTCGACAAAATCCTTCGTCGCCTCCTCCTGCCAGAGCGCGTCGAAGATCGCCGCCAGCCGGGCCTTCTCACGGTCGGTGCCCAGCGCCTGGGCATGGCCGATCGCCCCGGAGACGAGCCGGACCGTGGCCCGGGTCACTGTGACCTCGCCAAGATTGAAGGGAGCGCCGCCGCCGCCGATGCGGCCGCGGACCATCACCAACCCGGTCTCCGGTCCGCGCACCGGATGTGCCGCGGGCTTTTCCGGCAACGCGTTCCAGACCGCCGAGAGTTCGCTCAGTTCCGCGCGCGCCAGCAGGTCGGCGGCGCGTTTGCGCCCGGATGCCGTCTGTGGCGTTGCGCCTGTCCTATCCGCTGATATCATTGTCGCTTCCTCAAATGTCTATTGATATAGACAACCATACAAGATATACCTACGCTTAAATCGATGTGGTGACAAGCGTGTGACATCGGACGTGGGAACGGGGGCGGAATGCCAGGATTAAAGCAGGTGCAAAGGCAGACGGGCGTGGCGCTCTGGCGCCAGATCGCCGATCGGATCCGCGAAGCGATCAGCAGCGGTACCTATGACGAGACCGGAATGGTGCCGCCGGAGACGGTCCTGGCGCTGCAATTCGGCGTCAACCGGCATACGGTGCGGAGCGCTTTGGCGGCCTTGGCGCAGGAAGGGATCGTCCGTGCGGTACAAGGTCGCGGCACGCTGATCGAGCGCAAGGAGCGGCTGAATTTCCCGATTGCCCGGCGCACGCGATTTACCGCCGGCATCGGCGATCAGGCGCGCGAGATGCGCGGCCTTCTGCTCGACGAGGTGAAGGAGGAGGCCAGCGCCGAGGTCGCCCGCTGGCTGAATATCAAGCCAGGGGGGCAGGTGATCCGGCTGGAAACATTGCGCCATGCCGACAGGCGGCCGGTTTCAAAGGCGACGAGCTGGTTTCCTGCCGGGCGTTTTGCCGGGATCGGCGAGGCCTACCGCAAGCACGAATCGATCACCAAGGCTTTCGCCGAGCTCGGCCTGTCGGACTATGTCCGTGCAACGACCGAGGTGACGGCCGCCCATGCGAATGCAGCCGATATGGCCGACCTCGAACTCACCCCCGGCGCGATCCTGCTGATCGCAAAGGCGATGAACACTGATCTCGATGGCGTGCCGGTGCAATATTCGATCAGCCGGTTCGCAGCCGACCGGGTGCAGTTCACCATCGAGAATTGAGACATGAGGTGCCAGCCGACTCCGGCTGGCACGGACGACAGAATTCAGTGTGCGCCGGACATATCGCCGAGCACTTCCTTCGACGCGACGGTGGAATCCGCCTTCAGCTTGTAGACCATGGGAACGCCGGTCGCGAGATTGAGGGCAAGCACGCCTTCTTTGCTCAGCTTGTCGAGCACCATGACAAGCGAGCGCAGCGAATTGCCGTGTGCCGCAACCAGCACCTTCTCGCCGTTGAGCACGCGCGGCAGGATTTCTGTGAGGTAGTAGGGCCAGACGCGGGCGCCGGTATCGCGCAGGCTCTCGCCCCCGGGCGGCGGCACGTCATAAGAGCGGCGCCAGATATGCACCTGTTCCTCGCCCCATTTGGCGCGAGCATCGTCTTTGTTGAGACCGGAGAGATCGCCATAGTCGCGCTCGTTCAGCGCCTGGTCGCGGATCGTTGGCAGATCGGGCTGGCCGACCTTGTCGAGGATGAGCTTCAGCGTGTGCTGCGCGCGCACCAGCACCGAGGTGTAGGCGACGTCGAATTTGATCCCGTATTCGGCAAGCGCCTTGCCGCCGGCATTGGCCTCCTCGATGCCGAGCGCCGTCAGATCGGGATCCTTCCAGCCGGTGAAGAGATTCTTCAGGTTCCAGTCGCTCTGGCCGTGGCGAACGAGGACGAGGGTACCGCTCATGAATTTGCCTCCGCAATATCGTTATGAAGAAGAAAGCCCGAGCACGTCGAGCATGGAATAGAGACCCGGCTTCTTGTCGCGCGCCCAGAGTGCGGCCTTGATGGCGCCGCGCGCAAAGATCGAGCGGTCGGCTGCGCTGTGCGACAGGGTGACGATTTCGCCTTCACCGGCGAACAGCACCGAATGCTCGCCGATGACGGAGCCGCCGCGCAGCGTCGCAAAGCCGATCGTGCCGGCTTGCCGGGCGCCGGTATGGCCGTCGCGCACACGCACGGATTTTGCGGCAAGATCGATGCCGCGCCCCTTTGCTGCGGCCTCGCCGAACAGAAGGGCGGTGCCGGAAGGCGCATCCACCTTGTGCTTGTGGTGCATTTCCAGGATCTCGATATCCCAGTCATCAGGCTCGAGCGCACGCGCGGCCTGCTCGGCGAGCACGCTGAGCAGATTGACCCCGAGGCTCATATTGCCTGATTTGACGATACGGGCATGGCGGGCGGCGGCGGCGATCTTGGCATTGTCTTCAGCCGAACAGCCGGTCGTGCCGACGACATGGACGATGCGGGCCTGAGCGGCGAGGCCGCAGAATTCCGTTGTTGCGGCAGGCGAGGTGAAGTCGAGCACGCCTTCGGCATCCAGAAAGGCATTGAGCGGATCGTCGCCGATAATGACACCGGTCGGGCCGAGACCGGCGATCTCGCCGGCATCCTTGCCGATAAAGGGCGAACCGCTGCGCTCGACTGCGGCATGGAGTGTGGCGCCCTCAATGGAATGGATGAGCCGGATCAGCGTCTGCCCCATGCGCCCGGCTGCGCCAACCACCACCAGTTTCATCGCAGCATCGCTCATGTCATGCTCACCAGGTCAGTTTGAATCTGAGGCCGAAGGCCTCTGCAGATTGTTGAGGCGAGCGTAAAGACCGTCGCGGACCTTCGCAAGCGTCTCGTGATTGCCTTCCTCGACGACGCGGCCCTGCTGCATGACGACGATCTTGTCGGCGCGCACCACGGTCGAAAGCCGGTGGGCGATGACGACGACGGTACGGCCGGTCATCGCCTCGTCGAGCGCCTTCTGCACGGCCGCTTCGGATTCGGTGTCGAGGGCTGAGGTCGCCTCGTCGAGAAGCAGGATCGGCGCATTGCGCACCAGGGCACGCGCAATCGACAGCCGTTGGCGCTGGCCGCCGGAAAGCGTCACGCCGTTTTCGCCGACCGGCGTCTCGTAACCCTGCGGCTGGGCTGAGATGAAATCATGCGCATAGGCAAGCCGGGCCGCTTCTTCCACCTCGGCATCGGTCGCTTCCGGCCGGCCATAGCGGATATTGTCGCGGATCGTGCCCTCGAACAGGTAGGGCTGCTGCGAGACATAGGCGAGCTGCTGGCGCAGCGACTTCTTGGTGATGTGGGCGATGTCCTGTCCGTCGATCAGGATTTCGCCCTCGCGCGGATCGTAGAAGCGCGGAATGAGGTTGATGACGGTGGATTTGCCGGCCCCCGAAGGGCCGACCAGCGCCGTGGTCGCGCCGCCCTCGGCGATGAAGCTCACACCGCTCAACACGCTCTCACTGCCATAGCCGAAGGAAACGTTGCGGAATTCGATTCTGGCTTGCGTCACCGTCAGCGGCTGGGCATCCGGCAGGTCGCGCTGGCGCGGCTCCATGTCGAGCAATTCATAGATCATCCGCGCATTGACGACGGCACGCTCCATCTGCACCTGCAGGCGGGCAAGCCGGCGGGCCGGGTCATAGGCAAGCAGCAGCGCCGTGACGAAAGAGAAAAAGGCGCCGGGCGGCACATTGTAGTAGATTGAGCGGTAGGCGGCATAGGCCAGCACGCTGGCGACGGCAAAGCCCGCGAAACTTTCTGTCAGCGGAGACGTGCGTTCGGAAAGCCGGGCAATCCGGTTCGCCCTGTTTTCGGCACCCTTGATGAGCTTGGTGACCTTGCGTTCCAGTTCGTCTTCCATCGTGAAGGCTTTCACGATGGCGATGCCCTGGATCGTCTCCTGCATGGCGCCGAGAACGTGGCTGTTCAAATGCACGGCTTCGCGCGTCGCCGAGCGCAGCCGCTTGGAAACATAACGCAGCGCATAAAGCAGCGGCGGGGCCATGATGAACACCGCAAGGCTGAGCAACGGATCCTGGAGGATCATCACGGCCAGCAGCGAAATGAAGGTCAGCAGGTCGCGCACCGTCGAGGTGATCGTCAAGTTGAGCACATCGCGGATGCCGCTGACGTTCTGGCTCACCTGCGCGGCGATATGGGCAGAGCGGGCCTCGCTGAAGAAGCCGACCGAAAGCGTCATCAGATGCGAATAGAGCCGGCGCTGGTAACGCGCGACGATATCGTTGCCGACTTTGGAAAGCGTCACCGCCTGGCCGTAACTGGCAAAACCGCGCAGCACGAAAGCGATGAAAATCGAAAGACAGATGATCCAGACGACGTCGGCGCGCCGGTTGGCGAAGGCCTCGTCGATGATCGCCCGCATGATCCACGCGGTAAACGCCGTCGAAAGCGCCACCACGATCAAGCAGGCAATCGCAAAGACATAGCCCCAGAGATGATCGCGGCCGTTTTCAGCGATGATGCGCTTCAGGATGCCGGTTACGGTATCGCTGCTGACGCTCTGCGTTCTGCTTTCCGCCGCTTCCAAAAATGAGGTTTCCTGTCTCGGACCAAACGCGGCGCGGGGGCGACGCGTACTTTTGCCGGCTCTATAAAGAGTTGGGACTGGTTTGGCTAGAGCGCCGCGCGTCCGGATAGGACGCGAAAGGGGCGCTCTATTGCTCTGCGCGCCGGGGTCAGCGCCGCCAGCGGCGGCCTTCCGTCGAGACGCCGAAATTCGCCGGCATGCGGGCATAGGAGGAAAGCCCGGCAAGCGCTGCCAGCGGATGCGTCACCACATAGGTCGGGATGGTGCGAAGCAGCGCCGTATGCGGCGCCTTGTCCTCGAAGGCGATGCGGAATTCCGGCCTCTTCAACGCCGGGAGGATCTTCTGTGAGATGCCGCCGGACAGATAGACGCCGCCGCGCGCCATGAAAACCATCGCCATGTCGCCCGCCACCCGGCCGAGATAGGTGGCAAACAGCGAGACGGTCTCAACGGCCGCCTTGTCGCTGCCGGCAAGTGCGTGCGAGGTGATGTCGGCCGGATCCTTCATCGTCGGCTGGATGCCGTCGACCACGCAGATGGCGTGGTAGAGGTTGACGAGGCCGCGCCCGCAGAGGATCTGCTCGGCGGAGACGCGGCCTTCGATCGTCTCGATATGGGGGAAGATTTGATAGTCGCGTTTGCTGCGCGGTCCGAGATCGACATGGCCGCCTTCGCCGGGAACCGGGATCCAGCTGTGTTGGGCATGCACCAGCCCGCCGACGCCGAGACCGGTGCCCGGTCCGAGCACGACGCGGGAGGCGATCAGGTCGCCGGTGGCGTCGCCGATGCGTTCGCGGTTCTCATCCGAAAGGGCGGCGACTGCCAGCGCCTGCGCCTCGAAATCGTTGACGACGAGCACGTCCTCCATGCCGAGGCCCTCGATCATCGTCTTTGGCCGCACCACCCAGTCGCAATTGGTCAGCGGGATCTCGTCGTCGTTGATCGGGCCGGCGACAGCAAGGATCGCCGAACGCGGCTGCACGGCTGTTTTGTCGAGCACGCCTTGCTGGATCGCTTCCTCGATCGTCGCGAAATCCGCCGTGCGCACGTTCGGAAACTGCTTCGGCTCGGCATAGGCATCGGTCAGGATGGAGAAGCGGGCATTCGTGCCGCCGATATCGCCGATCAGGATCGGGAAAGGCAGCGGAGCGGTGCTGTTGTTCGGTTTTGGCATGGCCGGTTCCGTGCTGATCAGGCTTCGAGTGTGGGAAGAAGTTTTATAGCGGTCGCGCGGTTGAGCGCCATCGGAATATCGTAAAAGATCGCCAGCCGCATCAGCGCCTTGACGTCGACATCGTGCGGCATCGGCGTCAAGGGGTCGACGAAGAAGATCAGGGCGTCGACCTCGCCGGTCGAAATCAGCGCGCCGATCTGCTGGTCGCCGCCGAGCGGTCCGCTTTTCAGCCTGGTGACGTCGAGATCCGGGGCGGCGTCGAGCACCCGCCCGCCGGTCGTGCCGGTGGCGACGATCTTCCAGCGGGAGAGGATGTCCCGGTGAGCGCGGGCGAAATCCGCCATGTCGTCTTTCTTCTGGTCATGCGCAATCAATGCAAGGCATTTGCCGCCGGCCATGAACCCAATCTCCGCCCAAGCAATTCAATCGATTTGACCGCTTCTATACCAAGAATTTGCGATTTGAAAGACAGCGCGCCCTCCCTCGGCGCCTCGGTCTCGGGCCGCCCTTCATTGTATCGCCGGCTTGTCGTTTGGAACCGGCCCGACATCCGGCAGTGCCCCATCGGGATCGGCGGCCGGCTCTGCTGCCGGAGCGGCGGTGAGCGCGCTTGCGGCGGAAGCTCCGCTATAGGTGGCGGCCTGCATCGAGGCGACGGCAGCGGCATCGAGCACCGCGGCGCAGCCCTTCGGCAGGTCCGAAACCATCATCTCGCGCGGCGGCTTCGGCGGTTTGGCGCCGGGCTTCGGCGGTTTCGGCGGCGCCCAGGGGGCCGGCGTGAACCACCAGGCGAGCGACTTGTCGCAGCCATCGCCGGCGGCAACAGGGGCTTGCGGCGTGCATCCGGCCGCACCGGCCGGGCATTTGATGCGGATGTGGAAATGCGAGTCATGGCCGTATTCCGGCCGAAGCTTGCCGAGATTGGTGCGGTCGCCCGTCCAGGTGTCGCACATCTTCTTCTTGATCGCCGGGTTGACGAATATGCGTTGCACCTCGGGATAGCTTGCCGCCAGCATCAGCAGCCGCGCCCGCGATTGCGTCCACACGTTCGGGTCGACGGTCAGGAACTTGTCCTTCTGCAGCATCGTGGTGAAGGGCAGGTCCTCGCGCTCCTTGGCCGTCATGCGGCGCGCCGGCATCGGCGTAAACCAGACATCGGCATCGAGGCCGATCTGGTGCGAGGCATGACCGTTGAACATCGGCCCGCCGCGCGGCTGCGCAATATCGCCGACGAGGATACCCGGCCAGCCGGCATATTTGGCCCCGTCCTCAGAAAGACGTTCGAGCAGCGAAATCATCGCCGGATTGCCCCAGCGGCGATTGCGCGAAAGCCGCATCGCCTCCCAGGTCGGCCCGTCGGTCGGCAGCGCCACCGCCCCGGTCATGCAGCCCTTGGCGTAAAAGCCGATCGGCTGCGCCGACCCCTGGGTCGGCATGCTGACGGCGCCGAACTGGCCTTTGGCGCTGCCTGGGCTTGGCGTCTTCTGCTCAGCGCCGACATCGCCGGCGGCAAGGCCTGCGCCGATTGCGCCGGCAAGCGTCAGTTTGCCGAATCTCCTGAAAGCCTGCGCGAAGCCGAAAGCCATACTATTTCCTTGAACCGCTGCCGAAGTGATTTGCGTCGAATCTATCGTGAAAAGCGATTTTGGTGAATCGATGATTTGGCTGGCGGGGATCGCCGCAGGCGGTGACGGATCGCCGCAGCGCTCGCCCGATCCCGCTGACGCTTTCAACCTTGACGCGGCCGAGCCAGGTCAAATTTTCGCGTGCCCGGCAAAAACCAAACTCTCTCCTGTTTTTCGCCGGTATTTTTCGTATTGTCGAACCCATCAATAATCAGGGGAAAGCGTGAATGGCTCTGTGGTCGAAGATCGGTGTATTTCTATCGCTTGCGGGGGCCTTGGCGCCCATGACGGCAACGGGTCAGGACCAGCCCTTTAAGATCGGCAGCTCCGTCATCAGCGAGATGAAGTACAAGCCGGGCTTTGCGCATTTCGACTATGTCAATCCTGATGCACTGAAAGGCGGAGATCTGCGCCTTTCAGCAAGCGGCGCCTTCGACACCTTCAACCCTCTGCTGGCAAAAGGCCAAACAGCGATAGGTCTGTCGCTTGCCTACGACACGTTGATGAAGCCGGCAGATGACGAACTCCTGGTCTCCTACGGTCTGCTTGCCGAGGGGCTATCCTATCCCGTTGACGTCTCCAGCGCGACATTTCGCCTGCGCAAGGAGGCGAAATGGGCAGATGGTCAGCCGGTAACGCCCGAAGACGTCATCTTCAGCCTGGACAAGACCAAGGAATTGAACCCCCTCGCCGGTAACTATTACCATCACGTCGTCAAGGCGGAAAAGACCGGCGATCGGGACGTCACCTTCATCTTCGACGAGAAGAACAACCGCGAACTGCCAAACATTCTTGGCCAGTTGATGATCGTGCCGAAACATTGGTGGGAGGCGGCCGGACCGGATGGCAAGCCGCGCGACATTACCAAGACGACTCTGGAGCCGGTGATGGGTTCCGGGCCTTACAAGATTGCTTCCTTCTCGCCCGGCGCCACGATCCGTTATGAACTGCGTGACGACTATTGGGGTAAGGATCTCAATGTGAATGTCGGCCAGAACAATTTCCGCAATGTCATCTACACCTATTTCGGTGATCGGGATGTCGAGTTCGAAGCCTTTCGCGCCGGCAATAGCGACTATTGGCAGGAGACTACGGCTGCCCGCTGGGCGACGGGATATGATTTTCCTGCAGTCAAGGAAGGACGCGTCAAAAAAGAGGAGGTTGCAAATCCGCTACGCTCCACCGGCATCCTGCAAGCGCTCGTACCCAACATGCGGCGTGACCTCTTCAAGGACGAGCGGGTCCGCGAGGCGCTGAACTACGGCCTCGATTTCGAGGAGCTGAACCGCACCGTTGCCTTTAACAGTTACAAGCGCATCGACAGCTATTTCTGGAACACCGACCTCGCCTCCTCCGGTCTGCCGCAGGGGCGTGAGCTCGAATTACTGCAAGGCCTGAAAGACAAGATTCCCCCGGAGGTCTTCACAACGCCGTACACCAATCCCGTCGGCGGCGATCCGCAGAAGAGCCGCGACAACCTCCGCAAGGCGATTGCTCTTCTGAAAGAAGCCGGTTGGGAGCTAAAGGGCAATCGCATGGTCAATACCAAGACCGGCCAGCCGATGAGTTTCGAGATACTGTTGTCGAGCGCCATGTTGGAGCGCTGGGCGGTGCCTTATGCCAGCAATCTCAAGAAAATCGGCATAGATGCGCGGGTTCGGACAGTCGACGCTTCGCAAGCTGTCAACCGCGAACGCAGCTTTGATTACGATATGATCTGGAATGTCTGGGCGGAGACGATGAATCCGGGCAATGAGCAAGCCGACTATTGGGGATCCGGCTCGGTCAACCAGCAGGGTTCTCGCAACTACGCCGGCATTGCCAACCCGGCCGTGGATGAGCTCATTCGCATGATTATCTTCGCGCCGAACCGCGACGAACAGGTCGCTGCGATCAAGGCCATGGACCGGGTCTTGCTTGCAAATCACTACGTCATCCCGCTGTTCTACCGTGATACCTACAACATCGCCTATTGGAACACCGTCACGCATCCGGCCGAGTTTCCGGCCTACAGCCTTGGCTTCCCCGATGCCTGGTGGTCGACCTCGGCAAAATGAGCGGGCTTGCAATACAGGGGTCCTGGGCTCCAAATGGCACGAGCGAATCACGACACGTCGGCAGGGCCGGCAACGGAAGGCTGACGGATTGAGCGGCATTGGACTGGACGGCGGGCAGGCAGAAAAATCATTCCCGGAGGCTGAAGGCTGATGGGCGCCTATATCTTTCGCCGCCTGCTATTGATGATCCCGACCATCATCGGGATCATGGCGATTTCCTTCACCGTCATTCAGTTCGCCCCCGGCGGCCCCGTCGAGCAGGTGATCGCCCAATTGACCGGTCAGGCCGACAGTGCCGACCAGCGTCTGTCCGGCGGTGGCGATCTTCTCGGCGGCGGCGGTAACGACGAAGGCTCTAAATATCGAGGCGCCCAGGGCCTCGATCCGGAACTGATCGCCAAGCTCGAAAAGCAGTTCGGCTTCGACAAGCCGCCGTTGACGCGGTTTGGCGAAATGATGTGGAATTACATCCGCTTCGATTTCGGCGAGAGCTTCTTCCGCAATACCTCCGTGCTCGAACTCGTCAAGGAGAAGCTGCCTGTGTCGATCTCGCTCGGCATCTGGATCCTGATCTTCTCCTATGCGATTTCCATCCCGCTCGGCATCCGCAAGGCGATCAAGGATGGATCGACCTTCGATGTCTGGACGTCCGGCGTCATCGTCGTCGGTTATGCCGTACCAAGCTTCCTCTTCGGCATTCTGTTGATCGTGCTTTTTGCCGGCGGCTCCTTCTACGACTGGTTTCCGCTGCGCGGCCTGGTCTCCGATAATTTCGACCAGCTGGCCTGGTGGCAGAAGCCGCTCGACTATTTCTGGCATCTCACCTTGCCGCTGATCTCGCTTTCGCTGTCGGCCTTCGCCACGACGACGCTGTTGACCAAGAACTCGTTCATCGAGGAGATCAAGAAGCAATATGTCGTCACTGCCCGCGCCAAGGGCCTGAACCAGCGGCAGGTGCTCTACGGTCATGTCTTCCGCAACGCCATGCTGATCATCATCGCTGGTTTTCCCGGCGCCTTCATCTCGGCTTTCTTCACCGGCTCGCTGCTGATCGAGAACATCTTCTCGCTGGATGGCCTCGGCCGTCTCGGCTATCTCTCGGTCATCAATCGGGATTACCCGATCGTCTTTGCCACGCTCTACATCTTCTCGCTGCTCGGCCTCGCGGTCAGCCTGGTTTCCGACTTGATCTACACCTGGATCGATCCGCGCATCGATTTCGAGCGGAGGGATGTCTGATGGACGCCGCCGCAAATCCTGCTGTTGCAGCGCCCGTCAAGCCGCCGCGCAAGGGCCTGCTGTCGCCGACCAACATCCGTCGCTGGCAGAATTTCCGGGCGAATGGCCGCGGTTACTGGGCGCTGTGGCTGTTTCTGCTGCTGTTCGTCCTCAGCCTGTTTGCCGAGTTCCTCGCCAACGACCGGCCGATCATCGCCTCCTACAAGGGCGAGATCCTCTTGCCGGTTCTCATTGACTATCCCGAGGAGAAGTTCGGCGGCTTCCTCGCCGAGACCGACTACCGTTCCTCGGTGATATCGGATGAGATCAATGCCAATGGCTGGATGATCTGGCCGCCGATCCGTTATTCCTACCGCTCGGTCAACTCAAACATTCCGCATTCGGCACCGACTGCCCCCTTCTGGCTGATGACCAGGGAGGAGCGCTGCGCCGGCTATCCGCAGGCCGTGAACGATCCGGATTGCACGCTGGGCAATCTCAACTGGCTCGGCACCGACGACCAGGCCCGCGACGTGCTGGCGCGCGTCATCTACGGTTTCCGGATTTCGGTGCTCTTCGGCCTGGTGCTGACCATCTGCTCGGCGATCATCGGCGTGACCGCGGGTGCGGTGCAGGGCTATTTCGGCGGCTGGACCGATCTGCTTTTGCAGCGTTTCATTGAAATCTGGTCGTCGATGCCGGTGCTTTACATCCTACTGATCATCGCGGCCCTGCTGCCGCCCGGCTTCTTCGTGCTGCTCGGCATCATGCTGCTCTTTTCCTGGGTCGGCTTCGTCGGCATCGTGCGAGCCGAATTCCTGCGTGCCCGCAATTTCGAATATGTCCGCGCCGCCCGCGCGCTCGGCGTCAACAATCGCACCATCATGTGGCGCCACCTGCTGCCGAACGCCATGGTCGCGACGCTGACCTTCCTGCCCTTCATCCTCTCAGGCTCGATCACCACCCTGACCTCGCTCGACTTCCTCGGCTTCGGCATGCCGCCTGGCTCCCCTTCGCTCGGTGAAATGATCGCTCAGGGCAAAAGCAACCTGCAGGCGCCGTGGCTCGGGCTGACGGCCTTCTTCGCCATGTCGATCATGCTTTCCCTGCTGATCTTCATCGGCGAAGCAGTGCGCGATGCCTTCGACCCGAGGAAGACGTTTCAATGAGTGACATGACAGAACCGCTCC
Source organism: Rhizobium sp. NZLR1 (assembly GCF_017357385.1). Taxonomy (NCBI): domain Bacteria; kingdom Pseudomonadati; phylum Pseudomonadota; class Alphaproteobacteria; order Hyphomicrobiales; family Rhizobiaceae; genus Rhizobium; species Rhizobium sp. NZLR1. The sequence goes on from NZ_CP071632.1 coordinate 196,538, forward strand.
TTTCCGTCCGCGATCTCTCTGTTGCCTTTCATCAGGGCGGCGAGACCTCGCTTGCTGTCGATCACATCTCCTTCGATATCGCCAAGGGTGAGGTCGTGGCGCTGGTCGGCGAATCCGGTTCCGGCAAGTCGGTCTCGGCCAACTCGATCCTGCGGCTTTTGCCCTATCCCTCGGCAAGCCATCCCTCCGGCGAGATCCTGTTCAAGGGCAAGAACCTTCTGAAAGCGTCGGAACGGGCGTTGCGCGAAGTGCGCGGCAACGACATCACCATGATCTTCCAGGAGCCGATGACCTCGCTCAATCCGCTTCATTCGATCGAGAAGCAGATCGCCGAGATCCTGGCGCTGCACCAGGGCCTCACCGGCCAGCCGGCGCGCCAGCGCATACTGGAACTGTTGAACCAGGTCGGCATCCGCGAGCCTGAGAAGCGCTTGAAGGCCTATCCGCACGAGCTCTCCGGCGGCCAGCGCCAGCGCGTCATGATCGCAATGGCGCTCGCCAACCGGCCGGAATTGCTGATCGCCGACGAGCCGACCACCGCCCTCGATGTCACCGTCCAGGCGCAAATCCTCGAATTGCTCCGGCAGTTGAAGGCCGTGCACGGCATGTCGATGCTGTTCATCACCCATGACCTCGGCATCGTGCGTAAATTTGCCGATCGCGTCTGCGTCATGACCAAGGGCAGGATCGTCGAAACCGGAACGGTCGAGGACGTCTTCGCCAATCCGAAGCACGAGTATACCCGCCACCTCCTCGCCTCCGAACCACGCGGCGAGCCGCCGCTTGCCGATCCCGCAAAGCCGATGGTGATGGAAGGTTCCGACATTCGCGTCTGGTTCCCGATCAAAGCAGGGCTGATGCGCCGCGTCGTCGATCACGTGAAGGCGGTCGACGGCATCGATCTTTCGCTGCGTGCCGGGCAGACGCTCGGTGTCGTCGGCGAATCCGGTTCCGGCAAGACCACGCTTGGCCTGGCGCTCACCCGGCTGATTTCCTCGCAAGGGCGAATTGCCTTCGTCGGCAAGGATATAGCCGGCTATTCGTTCAGCGAGATGCGGCCGTTGCGCAACCAGCTGCAGGTGGTTTTCCAGGATCCCTACGGGTCGCTCAGCCCGCGAATGTCGGTCGGCGATATCGTCGCCGAAGGGCTGAAGGTCCATGAGCGCTCTTTGACATCGGAAGAGCGCGACCAGCGCGTCTGCTGGGCGCTGGAGGAAGTCGGTCTCGATCCCCTGACCCGCTGGCGTTATCCGCACGAATTCTCCGGCGGTCAGCGCCAGCGCATCGCCATTGCCCGCGCGATGGTGCTGAAACCGCGCTTCGTCATGCTCGACGAGCCAACCTCCGCGCTCGACATGAGCGTGCAGGCCCAGGTGGTCGATCTCTTGCGCGATCTGCAGAGGAAGCACGATCTCGCCTATCTCTTCATCAGTCATGACCTGAAGGTGGTGAAGGCGCTCGCCAACGACGTCATCGTCATGCGATTTGGCAAGGTGGTGGAGCAGGGCCCGTCATCGGAAATCTTCCGCGCGCCGAAGGACGAATACACCAGGGCGCTGATGGCGGCCGCTTTCAACATCGAGGCGGTGCCGACGCCTGCCGTGCAGCAGTAAAGATGATCATGCCGACACCTCCCGTTCTCGTCGATATCAAGTTCAATCCCGAAGGCGTCGCCCGCGTGTTGAAGACGGCCTTTTCCGATCGCGGCAGCATCAATCTCGCCGATGCGGCCGATCGGATGCGCGATCTCCGCGAGGCCGAATATGCGCTGCTCTGGAAGCCGGATGCCGACCTTTTCGCACGGGCGCCAAACCTCAAGGTGATCTTCTCCGGCGGCGCCGGCGTCGACCATATTATCGGCATGGACGGTCTGCCGGAGATCCCGATCGTCCGTTTCGTCGATCGCAGCCTGACGACCCGCATGAGCGAATGGGTGGTCATGCAGTGCCTGATGCATCTGCGGGGGCAATATGCCCATGACAGCCACCAACGGCAGCGCCAATGGGCCAAGCTGATCGCGCCGGAAGCGGCGGAGGTGACGGTCGGCGTCATGGGCCTCGGCATTCTCGGGTTGGATGTGGTCGCCAAGCTGAAGGTGATGGGTTTTAACGTCATCGGCTGGTCGCGCACCCGCAAGGAGATCGACGGCGTCGAAACCTTTGATGCCGGCGCATTGGACGGGTTCCTCGCAAGGACCGACATCCTTGTCGGCTTGCTGCCGCTCACCGCTGAGACGACGGGGTTTTATGATAGCGGGCTATTCAAAAAGCTGCGCTGCGACGGCGCGCTCGGGCGCCCGATCCTCATCAATGCCGGCCGCGGCAAGAGCCAGGTCGAAGCCGATATCGTTTCCGCGATCCGCGACGGCACCCTCGGCGGCGCTTCGTTGGATGTCTTCGAGGTGGAGCCGCTTGGGCTCGACAACCCGTTGTGGGAACTGGAGAACGTCTTCATCACGCCGCACGACGCGGCGGTCTCCGAAGAAAACGCGCTGTTCCGCCATGTCGAGACGCAGATCGCCCGTTTCGAGCGCGGCGAGCCGCTGCAATTCGTGGTCGACCGCGCCGTCGGCTATTAGAGCGTCATGCAGAAACCTGTCAGCGCCTAAAATCATCCGGATCTAGGCCCCCGGAACCTTCCAGACGGCCACCCGTTTCCCTGTGGAATTCTCGGGCCGGATCGGCCCGTCAAGACAGCGGAAGGATACGATGATGGCACATCAGACGGAAACACGCTGGGAAAAGTCTGAGGGCAAGCTTCACGAGGAAGAGCAGATCCCCCCGGTGAAGGCGAGGCAGGGGCGCACGGGTTATCGCATCCTGCTGGTGCTGCTCGCCGCGCTGGTGTTGGCTTTCGTGGTTTGGATCCCGGTGGAGATCTGGGGCAAGCGCGAAGCAAACGAGGTGGCGCCGCAGCAGCCCGGCCAGCAGCTGCAGTCGCAGCAGCCTGCCACGGCACCTGCGCCAACGCTGCAAAACGGCACTGCGGTTCCGACCGAGACGCCAAACACTAAGCCGGCCGCCCCTGGTGTCACGCCTGCAGCGCCGGCCCAACCCGTAGCGCCGGCCCAATAAGCATTCGGTAAATGACCTCTCGCATCCCGCCGCCATTCGCGCCGCGGGATGCTTGTTGTTTTATCTGGACTTTGTCTGTCGATTTTTCGATAAGAAGGCGCACGAGCCGGTTCGTGCGCCGGCCCGGACTTGGCAATAGCCGGGAATTTGGCAGCACCTGACCGGAGTGGACAGGGGCAGGAATTTTATGGCCAGGACCGATATTGCAAGACGCGTCTACAATCACGCCTGGAAACTCGATCCGATCGTTCGCAGCCTGATCGATACCGACTTCTATAAGCTTCTGATGCTGCAGATGATCTGGAAGCTTTATCCTGACGTGAACGCGTCTTTTACCCTCATCAATCGGACCAAGCGCGTGCGCCTTGCCGATGAGATCGACGAAGGCGAATTGCGCGAACAGCTCGATCACGCCCGCACGCTGAAACTCGCCAAGAAGGAGATGATCTGGCTGGCGGGTAACAGTTTCTATGGCCGCGCCCAGATCTTCGAGCCGGAATTCCTCGCCTGGCTTTCCAACTTTCAGCTGCCCGAATACGAGCTGTCGAAGAAGGACGGTCAATATGTACTGGATTTCCATGGGGCCTGGAAGGAAACCACCATGTGGGAGATCCCGGCGCTCGCCATCGTCAACGAATTGCGGTCGCGCTCGGCGATGAAGGCGCTCGGTCCCTTCACCCTCGATGTGCTCTATGCCCGCGCCAAGGCGAGGATGTGGTCGAAGGTCGAACGGCTGAAGGAACTGCCGGGCTTGCGCATTTCCGATTTCGGCACCCGCCGCCGTCACAGTTTCCTCTGGCAGCGCTGGTGCGTCGAAGCGCTGAAGGAAGGCATCGGCCCGGCCTTTACCGGCACCAGCAACGTGTTGCTGGCGATGGATTCCGATCTCGAGGCCGTCGGCACCAATGCCCACGAACTGCCGATGGTGGCTGCCGCCCTTGCGCAAACCGATGAGCAGCTGCGCAACGCGCCCTACAAGATCCTGCGCGACTGGAACAAGCTCTATGGCGGCAACCTTCTGATCGTCCTGCCGGATGCTTTCGGCACTGCCGCTTTCCTGCGCGACGCGCCGGAATGGGTCGCCGACTGGACCGGCTTTCGCCCGGACAGTGCCCCGCCGATCGAAGGCGGTGAAAAGATTGTCGACTGGTGGAAGAAAATGGGTCGCGATCCGCGCCAGAAGCTGCTGATCTTCTCCGACGGTCTCGATGTCGACGCCATCATCGATACCTACCGGCATTTCGAAGGCCGCGTGCGCATGAGCTTCGGCTGGGGCACGAACCTGACGAACGATTTTTCCGGCTGTGCGCCGATCGAAATATCCGGCCTCAACCCGATCTCGGTCGTCTGCAAGGTCAGCGACGCCAACGGCCGTCCGGCGGTCAAGCTCTCCGACAATCCGCAGAAGGCGACGGGTGACCCCGCAGAGGTCGAGCGCTACCTGAAATTCTTCGGCGCCGAGGACAGGATCGATCAGACCGTTCTGGTGTAGGCGAGCGACAATGCGCCGCCATCCCGTGGCGCATTGCTTTGCCCCGCCATCGCATCCTCGATCGACCAGCCGAAGCGCCAGGCGTCAAACATCGAGTACCATTCCTGGAAATCGGTGATCGGCAGAATATCCGGCTTCGACATCGGATTGTCGGCCAAGCTGCGGCCACGCGCACGGTCCCGTACGCCACGCTCCTGCATCTCAAGCAGAGTCTCGAACATCGTCACCCCCTTGGTCCTATCCGATAGATTTATGCAATCATGCTAATAAAACATTGTCGAGTCCGGATTCGATGATTGGAGTTTTTCACAGGATTAGCCCCAAATCGCTAGTTCAGGGGTAACGGAGACCGCAACGACCCGGGATCATGCGATCACGATCAACGAAAATAGCGTGACGGGGAGGCCCGGCTTTCTGGCTGGGGTCCGCCACCGAGCCTCCCGGCTAGCCGACCCTGAACAAGCCGGCAGCGCCGACACGTTGCCGCCTTCCGGCCGACGCGATCCAACCAGGATAACAGGGAGGGTTAAAGGGCCGTTAATATCCACCGGACCTGTCCCGATCGGGAGCATTCCGGGACGTAAGCTGGCGCCTCCGCTTGTCAGGCAGCCAGTCTCCGAAACCGGGTTCTGATCCGGTCGAGGTAATAATGGCCGGGAGACGGCGCCACTGTCATCGCATGGGCTTCCGAGGACGGAACGCCTTCGAACAGCCGCTCCTCCCCATTCTTGAAGCAAATCCTGAGCCGCGCGTCTTCCTGGCTGAAATAGACGGACTTGATGATCTTCGACTTTACCGACAGTTCTTCCACCTGTTTAATCTCCGTGTTTTAGTTTGGCAGAAGATAAACCCAAACGTGCAAAGACGCGGTGAAGCGGCATGGTAAAAAATCAGGAATCGTTCGACGCGCTGTGGGCCGTCGACATATTCTTGGTTCCCAGCACGTTGATGACGCGCCCTGCATTTGACAGCGCTGTATTTTGATGACGATATCTCGACTCGGCAGCGAGCGGCAGGCTAGCAGGGGTGACAATGCTGAGTGACACGATTTCCTTCCTAAGGCATAATCTGTTTCTTATTTGTTTTGTTGTTGCAATAAGTTGCGCGGTCATAGTATTTTCTGAGTACAATGAGAGCAGTCGTGGCGGTTCAACTCAGTTTTTTGTTGCGCTATATTTAGGATATTGTGCCCAAAATACCATATTGAGCGGAACGGAACGAGTGCAGATCAACCGAGGGATGGTTGGGTTTGGCAGCTACATCTGGAAAAATTTCCTCATTGTGCTTGTCGTAATGGCTATCGTAATCGGCCTCCCTCTCGCCTTCGGCGCCGCTTCCTTGTCGACGGGTGGACTTGTACTGGTATGCGGCGGGCTGTTCGCAATTAGCTATCCGTCGCTCCTCGCCCTTGTCGGAACCTGGCCGACTGCCGGAATTGCAGGTTCAACCAGCGGACTTGCAGATGCCTTTGCCAGGGGCCGACATGGCTTCGTTCCAACCTTTTTGCGCCTGTTTGCCGGGATTATTCTTCCCTCTATCGTTCCGTTTCTATTGATGGCCATAGCGGCGTCTATGTCATACCAAGCGGCTGCTGTTTTTCAGGGTGGAAAAATAAGCCTCGCGGCTTTGGCACTGCTTATTGTTTCGCAAAGCCTAGGGACATTTGGAATATGCTATGCCTCCATCGTTCTGGCTCGCAAATTTCAGATGTCCGAGGGAGGGCTTCATACAATCTCAGCGACAAGCGAGATCTCGGAAATTTTCCAATAGGTATCCGTAACCGTGATCACGTTGGATCGTTCTTGGCAGGCAATTCGATCGCCGGGCGGCTGAGCGAAAAGGCTTTTGAGTTCTGTCCCACAAGTCGGAGCCTCAAGCTTCTTCGAGTCGGTTTCGTCATGGTCAGGTGAGAAGCGCAGATGTCTGCAAGCGCAGACTGTTCTCCGGGTACGCGCCTTCGGGCACGCAATCGATTTTCTCGAATCTTGCGGTGTCGCTGAAGATGCAAGGGGTCCCCTTGCGGTATGGCGGACAGGGTGGGATTCGAACCCACGGTACGCTTTCACGTACACACGCGTTCCAGGCGTGCGCCTTAAACCACTCGGCCACCTGTCCTTCTTTGGCGTTCGCGCCTGGATAGGAGCAAATCGTCGGAACGGCGCGATATATACCGATGAATTTTTGTCGATCAACCGAAATCTAACAGTTTTTTGACTTCTTCAGATAAAACTCGCCTCGACCCGTCCATTGTGCTTCACATCATCGATGACTATGTAATTCTCAAGGTGGAGAATGGCGCGGCCGGCCGGAATTGTCTGGCATAACGAGCGTCGGAGGAATTGATGCGTTTCCTGTTGCGTCTGGCCAGCCTTGTCGCGCTTGCGGCGGCCGTTATTGCCGGGACCATCGATTCGATCCAATCGGTTGCAGCGTCCTCAGTGGTGATGACGCCGATCTCCGATGCCTGGCAGGATGTGAGCCCGACAACCCTCATGTCGCTGCAATCCTCCCTTTCCTACTATGTCCACCCGCGGTTCTACACCTTCATCTTCCAATGGCTGATGCTCCAGCCGGCCTTTGCCGTTTTCCTGGTGATCGCGCTGCTTCTCTGGATGATCGGTTATAAGAAGCCGCCGGTGGCTGGTCGCTTCACCGCATAGGCAAGCCCTTTTGCCGCCGCGACCCGGCCGGGAATCCGATCGGCCTCCATTGTTTCCGTAGCCCCGACATGGCTGCCGGATTGGCTGGAAATTTCGCATCCCGACGACGGAAATGTCTAAAAATCAGCCCCGAAGAACGGATTTTCGGCAATCGCTGCAAATCTTTACCAGCTGAAAAATTTCTGGTGAATTTTTCCGTGAGCCATGCAAGGATGCACGCAGCCAGGCCTCCGGGGGGAGGTCGGTGGTTCCGCAGACATGTCCGAAAAGGACTTGCGGGAGGACCCCTAACGAATAGCAACAACAGGGCTGCACAATGAAAAAAACCCTTCTCACTCTCCTTGCCGTGGCTGCCATGTCGACGACGGCGCTCGCTGCCGATGTCAAGCCGGCGCTGGTTTACGGCACCGGCGGGAAGTTCGATAAGTCCTTCAACGAGGCGGCCTACAACGGCGCCGAGAAGTTCAAGGCCGAGACCGGCATTGCCTATCGCGACTTCGAGCCGACGGGCGACACCCAGGGCGAACAGGCCATCCGCAACTTTGCAAGCCGCGGTTTCAATCCGGTGGTAGCCGTTTCCTTCGCCTGGACCTCGGCCATCGAGAAGGTCGCAGCCGAATTCCCCGACACCAAGTTCATCATCGTCGACTCCGTCGTCGATAAACCGAACGTTCGCTCGGTGGTCTACAAGGAAGAAGAAGGCTCTTACCTCGTCGGCGTTCTCGCCGGCATGGCATCGAAGACCGGCAAGGTCGGCTTCGTCGGCGGCATGGACATTCCGCTGATCCGCAAGTTCGAATGTGGCTATGAACAGGGCGCACGCGCCGCCAAGGCCGATGTCGAAGTTTTCCAGAACATGACCGGCACCACGGGTGCAGCCTGGAATGACCCGGTTCGCGGCGGCGAACTCACCAAGAACCAGATCGATCAGGGCGCCGATGTCATCTACGCGGCAGCTGGTGCTACCGGTCTCGGCGTTCTGCAGACGGCCGCCGACAACAAGAAGCTTTCGATCGGCGTCGATTCCAACCAGAACCATCTGCATCCGGGCTCTGTTCTGACCTCGATGGTCAAGCGCGTCGATCTCGCCGTCTACAACGCCTATACCGACACTAAGAACGACAAGTTCACCGGTGGCGTCCAGGCGCTCGGCGTCAAGGAAGAGGGTGTCGGCGCAGCGATCGACGACAACAACAAGTCGTTGATCACGCCGGAAATGCAGGCGGCCGTCGACAAGGCCAAGGCCGATATCATCGCGGGGACCATCAAGGTTCACGATTACACCTCGGACAACGCTTGCCCGAAGTGATCCGCGCCCGGAAATGATCGACGATTGAGATCGGGCGTATGGCGGAGGGGATTTTCGCCATACGCCCTTTTCTTATTTGGAGCCTGCAGTGACAGATAAGCCCGCTATCGAGCTTGTCGGCATCGATAAGAAATTCGGTGCCGTCCATGCCAACAAGGACATCAACCTCACCGTCGCCAGGGGGACGATCCACGGCATCATCGGCGAAAACGGCGCCGGCAAATCGACGCTGATGTCGATCATCTACGGTTTCTACCATGCCGATAGCGGCGAGATCCGCGTCAACGGCAATCCCGTCACCATCCGCGACAGCCAGGCGGCGATCGCCACCGGCATCGGCATGGTGCACCAGCATTTCATGCTGGTCGACAATTTCACGGTGCTTGAGAACATCATGCTCGGCGCCGAAGGCGGCATGCTGCTGGCGAGAGGTGTTGCATCGGCCCGCGCCGAACTCAAGCGGCTGGAAACGGAATACGGTCTCGAGGTCGATCCGGATGCGCTGATCGAAGAGCTTCCGGTCGGCCTGCAGCAGCGCGTCGAAATCCTGAAAGCCATGTATCGCGGCGCCGAGATCCTGATCCTCGACGAACCCACCGGCGTGTTGACGCCGGCAGAGGCCGATCACCTCTTCCGCATCCTCAAGGTGCTGCGCGACCAGGGCAAGACGATCATCCTCATCACCCATAAGCTGCGCGAGATCATGGCGATCACCGATACCGTCTCGGTCATGCGCCGCGGCGAGATGGTCGCGACCCGCAAGACGGCGGAAACGACGGTGGAGGAGCTTGCCGAGCTGATGGTTGGTCGCCGCGTGCTGCTGCGCGTACAGAAAGGCGAGGCGAACCCCGGCGCCGCCGTGCTCTCCGTCCGCAACCTTTCGGTCAAGGACAATCGCGGCGTCACCATGGTCGACAATGTCTCCTTCGACGTGCGCGCCGGCGAGATCGTCGGCATTGCCGGGGTTGCCGGCAACGGCCAGTCCGAATTGCTGGAAGCGATTGCCGGCATCCGCAAGCCGACCTCCGGCGAAATCCTTCTCGACGGCCAGACGATCGACAAGGCCGATCCCGCCCGCCTGCGCGAACTCGGTCTCGCCCATATTCCCGAAGACCGCCACCACATGGGCTTGGTGCTGAAATTTGAGGAATACGAAAATTCCGTGCTCGGCTATCACCGGCGCCCGGGCTACAGCAAAGGTCCGCTACTTGATCTCGAAGCGATCCGCAAGGATGCGATGGAGATGATCGAGAAATACGATATCCGTCCGCCGAACCCGCGGCTGAAGACGGCGAATTTTTCCGGCGGCAACCAGCAGAAGATCGTCGTTGCCCGTGAGATCGAGCGCGATCCGAAGATGCTGATCATCGGCCAGCCGACCCGCGGCGTCGATATTGGCGCCATCGAATTCATCCACCGCCGGATCATCGAAATGCGTGACGCCGGCAAGGCGATCCTGCTCGTCTCCGTCGAACTCGATGAAGTCCGCTCCCTTTCAGACCGTATCCTTGTCATGTTTGCCGGCCATGTGGTCGGCGAGAAGACGCCCGATGCCGGTGAACAGACCCTCGGCCTGATGATGGCCGGCATTGCCGCGTGAGGCCTTTATGAGCACTGCTTCCGTTCCGCTACCACACTGGATCAACTACGGCCTGATTCCGCTTTTAAACCTCGTCGTCGCCTTCCTGATCTCCGGTTTTGTCGTCTGGCTGATCGGCGAAAGCCCGCTAGACGCGCTGTCGCTGCTGCTCGAGGGCGCGCTCGGCAACGGCGAAGGCATCGGCTTCACGCTCTACTATGCGACGAGCTTCATTTTTACTGGCCTCTCCGTCGCGGTGGCAATCCATGCCGGCCTCTTCAACATCGGCTCCGAAGGCCAGGCCTATGTCGGCGGTCTCGGCTGCGCGCTGGTGGCACTGGCGCTCGATCGTTACGTGCCCTGGTATGTGACGATGCCGATCGCCGTCATCGGCGCAGGTCTCTTTGGTGCGGCCTGGGCCTTCATCCCCGCTTTCCTCCAGGCAAAGCGCGGTAGCCACATCGTCATCACGACGATCATGTTCAACTATATCGCCGCCGCCCTCATGGTGTATCTGCTGGTGCACGTGCTGATCGTGCCGGGCAAGATGGCGCCTGAAACCCGCACCTTCCTTGAGGGAGGGCAGCTTCCAAAGCTTGGTTGGCTCATGACGACGTTCGGAGCCAAGCTGGGTGCTGCGCCGTTCAACGTCTCCTTTATCATCGCCCTTCTTGCCGCCTGGTTTGTCTGGGTCCTGATCTGGCGCACCAAGCTCGGCTTCGAGATGCGCACGCTGGGCGTCAGCCGAACGGCGGCCGACTATGCCGGCATCCCCTATGCCCGCACGGTCATTGTCGCCATGCTGCTCTCCGGCGCCCTTGCCGGCATGATGGCGCTGAACCCCGTCATGGGTTCGTCGGCCCGCCTGCAGGTGGAATTCGTCGGTGGTGCCGGCTTCGTCGGCATCGCCGTGTCGCTGATGGGCCGCAACCATCCGCTCGGCATCATCATGGCGGCGATCCTGTTCGGCATCCTCTACCAGGGTGGCGATTGGGTCTCCTTCGAAATGCCGAACATCACCCGCGAGATGATCCTTGTCATCCAGGGTCTGGTGATCCTCTTCGCCGGCGCGCTGGAATACATGTTCCGGCCGGCGATGGTGCGGCTCTACCAACAGTTCAAGCGCGGTTAAGGAGCGGGCGATGGATTATTATGACATCTTCATCAGCGTTCTGAGCTCGACCATCCGCCTGTCGATCCCGCTGATCTTCACCGCCCTTGCCGGTCTGTTTTCGGAACGCGCCGGCATCTTCGATATCGGCCTTGAGGGCAAGATGCTGGGCTCGGCCTTTGCTGCCGCCTGCATCGCCTATCTCACCGATTCGGCCTGGCTCGGGCTCGGTGCCGGCATCGTCTGTTCGGTGGCGCTCAGCCTGGTGCATGGCTTTGCCTCGATCACCAACCGCGGCAATCAGATCGTCTCGGGTGTGGCGATCAACTTCTTCATCGCCGGCATCACCATCGTGCTCGGTCAGGCCTGGTTCGGCCAAGGCGGGCGCACGCCGCAGCTGTCGCCGGATGCGCGTTTCGCACCGATCATCCTGCCGGGTGCCGATGCCGCCCGCGACATACCGATCTTCGGCCCGCTTTATGCCAATGTCATATCGGGCAACAATATTCTGACCTACCTCGCCTTTCTTGCCGTGCCGTTTTCCTGGTGGGTGCTTTACCGCACCCGCTTCGGCCTGCGGCTGCGCGCCGTCGGCGAAAACCCCGGTGCGGTGGATACGGCCGGCATCTCGGTCGCCTGGCTGCGCTACCGCGCCGTCATGTGCGCCGGCATCCTCTGCGGCTTTGCCGGCACCTATCTGGCAATCGCCCAGTCCGCCGCCTTCATCAAGGACATGTCGGCCGGCAAGGGCTACATCGCGCTCGCCGCCCTCGTCTTCGCCAAGTGGAAGCCGGTGCCGGTGATGTTTGCCTGCCTGCTCTTCGGCTTCCTCGATGCGCTGGCCAATTTCATGCAGGGCAAGCAGGTGCCGCTGATCGGCGAAGTGCCAGTGCAGGTCTTTCAGGCGCTGCCCTATATCCTGACCTGCGTCCTGCTTGCCGGCTTCATCGGCGTCGCGACCCCGCCGAAAGCCGGCGGCGTGCCCTATACGAAGGAGCGTTGATATGTCCCACGACCTGTTCGAAGCCGCCCGCGGCGCGATGGCTTTTGCCCATGCGCCCTATTCGAAATTCCCGGTCGGTGCGGCGATCCGCGCCGAGGACGGCAAGGTCTATACCGGCGCCAACATCGAAAACCTGTCCTTTCCGCAAGGGTGGTGTGCCGAGCCGACGGCGATCAGCGCCATGATCATGGGCGGCGCCAAGAAGATCGTCGAAATGGCGGTCATTGCCGAGAAGCTGCCGCTCTGCCCGCCCTGCGGCGGTTGCCGCCAGAAGATCTCCGAATTCGCCTCCAAGGAGACGAAGATCTATCTCTGTGATGACGCAGGCGTGCAGAAGACGATGACGATGGAAGAGCTTCTTCCCTTCAGCTTCGAGACCGAACTCGGATGAAGGCGACAGTCAACCTGCTTGCCGCTTTGCTCGGCGGCATCAAGCCGCGCCACGGCATCGTGCTCGGCTCCGGTCTCGGCTCCCTGGTCGGCCAGCTGGACGGCGCCGTGCGTGTTCCCTATCGCGACCTGCCGGGCTTTCCCGTCAGTGCCGTCTCCGGTCACGCGGGCGAAGTCGTCGCCGGCCGCCTTGGAGGCGTGCCTATCGTCATGCTCTCCGGCCGTGTGCATTATTACGAAAAGGGCGATGCCAGCGCCATGCGCCTGCCGATCGAGGTGCTGAAGGCGCTCGGCGTCGAAGCGCTGATCCTGACCAATTCTGCCGGATCGCTACGCGACGACCTGCCGCCCGGTTCGGTGATGCAAATCACCGATCACATCAACTATTCCGGCATGAACCCGCTGATCGGCGAGGAAAGCGACCATCGTTTCGTCGGTATGACCAATGCCTATGATGCGGGCCTTGCTGGGGCGATGCAAAGGGCAGCGGCCAAACTCGAAATCGAGCTGGCGCGCGGTGTCTATATGTGGTTTTCGGGCCCGAGCTTCGAAACGCCCGCCGAAATCCGCATGGCCCGCATCCTCGGTGCCGATGCCGTCGGCATGTCGACGGTGCCCGAGGTCATCATTGCAAGAATGCTGGGCCTGAGGGTTGCCGCCGCCTCGGTTATCACCAACTATGGGGCTGGCATGACCGGCAATGAGCTCAGCCATGAAGAAACCAAGGACATGGCGCCCATCGGCGGCGCCCGTCTCGCCGCCATATTGAAAGACATGATTGCGGCCGGAGGAAGTAAAGATGAATAGCCATTCCATCCGGGAAACGGCGGCTGTCGCCCTTTCCCTTCTCGATCTCACCAATTTGAAGGACGATTGCACCGAGGCGCAGATCGATGTGCTCTGCGCCCGCGCGCAGACGCCCTACGGCAACAGCGCTGCAATCTGCATCTGGCCGCGCTTCGTCGCTCAGGCCCGCAATATCCTCGGCATCGGCCATGCCGTGCGCATCGCTACCGTCGTCAACTTCCCCTCCGGCGATATGGAAGTGGCCGACGTCGCCGCCGAGACACGCGAGGCGATTGCCGACGGCGCCGACGAGATCGATCTGGTCATCCCCTATCGCAAGCTGCTTTCCGGCAATGAGAAGGCGGTGACCGACATGGTCAGGGCCGTGCGCGCCGAATGCGCCGGCCTTGTCCTTCTGAAGGTCATCATCGAGAGCGGCGAGTTGAAGGATGCGGCATTGATCCGCCGCGCCTCTGAACTCGCCATCGACGCCGGCGCCGATTTCATCAAGACATCTACCGGCAAGGTCGCCGTCAATGCGACACTCGAGGCCGCCGACATCATGATCCGCGCCATTCGCGAAAGCGGCCGCAAGGTCGGGTTCAAGCCAGCCGGCGGCATCGGTTCGGTGGCTGATGCCGCGCTCTATCTGAGTCTTGCCGAAACCATCATGGCGCCCGACTGGGCGATGCCGTCGACCTTCCGTTTCGGCGCTTCCAGTCTGCTTGACGATATCCTGGCGGTTCTGAGCGGAACACAGTCTGCACCGGCTGCGGCGTCGAGCTATTGAGATGATCCCGCAGGAGATCATCCGGCGTAAGCGCGATGGCGACGAGCTCGACCCCGACGATATCCGGTCCTTCATCGCAGCACTCGCTGCCGGTCAGCTGTCGGAAGGCCAGATCGGCGCCTTCGCCATGTCCGTCTGGTTCAAGGGCATGTCGCGGGCCGAGACCGTCGCCCTGACGCTGGCGATGGCCGACTCCGGCGACAGGCTGCAATGGGCCGATATCGACCGCCCGATCGCCGACAAACATTCGACCGGTGGCGTCGGCGACAATGTTTCGCTGATGCTGGCGCCGATCGCTGCGGCCTGCGGTCTCGCCGTTCCGATGATTTCAGGGCGCGGCCTTGGCCATACCGGTGGCACGCTGGACAAGCTCGAATCCATTCCCGGCTATATGATTACCCCGGATGCGAACCTGTTCCACAAGGTCGTGAAGGAGGCCGGATGCGCCATCATCGGCCAGACTGGGGCCCTTGCGCCTGCCGACGGCCGGCTCTATGCCGTGCGCGATGTGACTGCAACCGTCGATTCCATTCCCCTCATCACCGCCTCCATCCTGTCGAAGAAGCTTGCGGCCGGGCTTCAGACGCTGGTGCTGGACGTCAAGGTCGGCAACGGCGCCTTCATGGCCGACCGTGCCCAGGCGGAGATCCTGGCGCAGTCGCTGGTCGAGGTCGCCAATGGCGCAGGCGTGAAGACCTCGGCGCTGATCACCGACATGAACCAGCCGCTCGCCGATGCAGCCGGCAATGCGGTCGAGATGCGCAACTGCCTGGATTTCCTGGCGGGTAGGAAGGCGGACACGCGGCTCGAAACCGTCATTCTTGCCTTCGCCGCCGAGATGCTGGTGAAATCGGGCATTGCACCTTCCCCTGATGAAGGCGAGGGGATGGCGCGCAAGGCGCTGTCATCGGGACAGGCGGCCGAGGTTTTCGCCCGCATGGTCTCCATGCTCGGCGGTCCGGCCGATCTTATCGAAAACCCCGGCAAATATCTGGCCAGGGCGCCTGCGGAAAAACCTGTTCTCGCCCCTCGGTCCGGCTGGCTTGCCGCCTGCAACGCGCGCGGTATCGGCATCAGCGTCATCGATCTCGGCGGCGGAAGACGCCATCCGGCCGACCGGATCGATCATCGCGTCGGCTTCTCCGAGCTTCTGCCGCTTGGCACCCGTGTCAGCGCCGGCGAACCGATCGCGCTGGTTCACGCCGCCGACGAAGCGGCGGCGGAACGGGCAGCGGCGGCACTCGCCGCGCATTACCGCATCACCAAGGAAAAGCCGGAGCTGCCGCCGGTGATCTCGACCCGGATCTGATGGTTTATTGCTTCAGGCTGAGCGAACCGTCGGCGACGGAATAGGAGGCGAGCTTCTGTAGGAAGCTCATGCCGACTAGCGTCGTCGTCAGCGCTTCGTCCTTGAGGACGAAGGCTTCGACGTCCCGCACGCGGATGCCGCCGATTTCCACCCGGTCGAGCATCACATGCGCCGCCTTCGTCTGGCCGTTTGCGGTGTTCACCCCGTAGCGGAAATCGAGCTGGTTTGCGGTGAAGCCCAGTCGGCGGGCGAGCGTCTCGTTGAGCGCGACATAGGTGGCGCCAGTATCGATCAGGCCTTGCACCGACTTGCCGTTGATCTTGAAGCCGCCGGTATAATGGCCCTGGGCATCCGCTTGCAGACGGATCGCATTGCTGCCTGAGACCGGTGCGGGTGCCGCGGGCTTGTCGCTTTCGGTCGATAGGTAATTGGCGGAAAGCGCGTCAGCAGACCGCTGGCCGGTGTCTCCGAAGAAGGAAGGCACCTGTGTTGCGAGCACCGCGGCGATGCTGGCGAATAGGACGGTACGCACGAGCATGAAACAGAAATCCTTCCTGTATAAACCCCGCTTCATGCGGGGCCTCATGCTTCGGAATTGCTAAACCTCAAGTGCTGACAAGTTGCTAATATCGCCAACAAAAAGGCCCGGAATGAACCACCGGGCCTTCAAGGCTTTCGATTTGGTAAACGAAATCTGAAACTACTTGGTGCCGTACATGCGGTCGCCGGCATCGCCGAGGCCGGGCATGATATAGCCCTTTTCGTTGAGATGACTGTCGATCGACGCAGTGAACACGGGAACATCGGGATGCGCGGCGCGAAAGTTGCGGATGCCTTCGGGAGCGGCAAGCAGGCAGAGGAAGCGGATATTGTGGGCGCCGCGTTCCTTGAGCTTGTCGATCGCGGCGATCGACGAATTGCCGGTTGCAAGCATCGGGTCGACGACGATGATCAGCCGCTCGGCCACGTCTTCCGGAGCCTTGAAGTAATATTCGACCGGCTGCAGCGTTTCGTGGTCGCGGTAAACGCCGATATGCGAGACGCGGGCGGAAGGCACGAGATCGAGCATGCCTTCGAGCAGGCCGTTGCCGGCGCGCAGGATCGAGGCGAAGACCAGCTTCTTGCCTTCGAGGATTGGCGATTCCATCGTCTGCAGCGGCGTCTCGATCGTTTCCATTGTCAGTTCGAGATCGCGGGTCACCTCGTAACAGAGCAGCGTCGAGATTTCGCGCAGCAACCGCCGGAAACTTCCCGTCGATGTCTCCTTGCGCCGCATGATGGTGAGTTTGTGCTGCACCAGCGGGTGATCGATGACCGTGACGCCGTCCATGGGGAAGCCTTTCATTTTCTATCGAATGTTTCTTTCACGGAAATCGGCCCGACTGCAAGAGTGGCGGCCAATTTGCGCCGATCATCCCCAGCCTCGCTCCACCTTTGGCTCTCAAAGTCGGGCGAGCAGGGCCTTGCGTGTCTCATCGTCGACGAAGGCAGCTTCGATTGCCGTTCGTGTCATCGCATCGATCTCGTCGTCGCTGAGGCCGAAAGCCTCGGCGGCAAGTTCGTATTCCCGCTCCAGTGAGGTATGAAAGAACGGCGGATCGTCCGAGCTTATCGTCACGCGCACGCCGGCGTCCTTCAGCCGGCGCAGCGGATGCGAAGCGAAATCGGGAAAGACCTTAAGCGCGATATTGGAGCCCGGGCAGATCTCCAGCACGGTGCCGAGATCGGCAAGCCGCTTCACCAGATCGAGATCCTCGATGGCGCGCACGCCATGGCCGATGCGCGAGGGGCGCACGGCATCGAGCGCGTCGGCGACACTGAAGGCGCCGCAGACCTCGCCGGCATGAATGGTGAGCCCCAGGCCGGCATCGCGGGCGATATCGAAGGCCCTGGCATAGTCGGCGACGCGCCCCATCCGCTCCTCGCCGGCAAGGTTGAAGCCGGTAATCAGAGGATTGCCGGCCTTTGCCGCGTATTCGGCGGCGCCGATCACGCTCTCCGGACCGAAATGCCGCTCGCCAGTGACGATCAGCCGGGCCTCGATACCGCTCTTTTCCCTGGCCCGCCGGATGCCTTCGCAGATGCCTGATATATAGGCGTCGGCACCCAACCCGATGCGTTTGCCGTGGTCGGGCGAAACGATCAGTTCGCTGTAGATCGTATTGATGCCGGCGAGTTGGTCGAGATAGGTTTCGGTCAGAAGCGCATAGTCCTCCTCGGTCCTGTAGACCTCGGAAACCTTGTCGTAACATTCGAGGAAGCTTGCGAAATCATGCCAGACATAGGCGCCGCCGCGAAGCTCGCCGCTGATATCGACACCGTATTTGTGCGCCTGCGCCTCGGTCAATTCAGGAGGTGCCGCACCCTCCAGATGACAGTGCAGTTCGACCTTCTTCAAATGCGACGTCACAGAAAACTCCTTCCATGCGGTCCCGCCGGAATGCCGAGATGGCGCGCTAAGCTCTCGCCGATATCGGCATAGCTGCGGCGCACGCCGATCGAACGCGACCGGATGCCTGGGCCATAGGCGATGACGGGCACGCGCTCGCGCGTATGGTCCGTGCCGCGCCAGGTCGGGTCGCAGCCGTGGTCGGCGGTGAGCACGACGAGATCGCCTGGCTTCAGCTTCTTGTGGACTTCGGCCAATCGGGCATCGAAGGCTTCGAGTGCCGCGGCATAACCCGGCACATCGCGGCGATGGCCGTAAATCATGTCGAAATCGACGAAATTGGTGAAGACGAGATCGCCGTCCTCGGCCTCGTCGATGGTTGAGAGCGATGCATCCATCAGCGCATCGTTGCCATTTGCCTTAATGACCCTGGAAATGCCCTGATGCGCGAAGATGTCGCCGATCTTTCCGACAGCATGCACGTGCCGGCCGTGTTCGATAAGCCGGTCGAGCAGCGTCGGCTCCGGCGGTAGCACGGAGAAGTCGCGCCGGTTTCCGGTGCGCTGGAAGGTCGAGGGGGACTGACCGATGAAGGGCCGGGCGATGACGCGACCGATATTGTAGCGATCGAGCATCCCGCGGGCTAGACGGCAGAAAGTGAGCAAGCGATCGAGACCGAACTGCACCTCGTGCGCAGCGACCTGGAAGACCGAATCCGAGGAGGTGTAGCAGATCGGCTTGCCGGTGTGGATATGCTCCTCGCCGAGCCGGGCGATGATCTCCGTTCCAGAGGCATGGCAGTTGCCGAGAATGCCGGGCACATCGGCCTCCCTGCACAATGCCTCGATGAATTCGGCAGGAAAGGCCTCGCCCTCCATCGGGAAGTAACCCCAATCGAAACTGACAGGTGTTCCTGCGATCTCCCAATGGCCTGATGGCGTGTCCTTGCCGCGGGAGATTTCGGTGGCGGCGCCATAAATTCCGTAGACCTTCTCGGGAACGGGCATGCCGGCCGGGAACCGGCCGGAGGCCGATCGGGCGATCTGCATCAGCCCGAGTTCCGACAGGTTGGGCAGGGAAAGCGGCCCGCTGCGCAATCCGGCACGATCTGCGGCTCCGGCTGCGCAGAACTCGGCGATATGGCCGAGCGTATCGGCGCCCTCGTCGCCATAGGCCGCCGCATCCGGCGCTCCGCCGACGCCGAAAGAATCCAGAACGAAAAGAAAGGCACGCGCCATTTTACACCCGAGAGAGCCGATCGCCGGCCCCAGGGACGTCGGAGCGGCAGAGCCTCAGGCATATAATGCTGCGGCCGGCTTGGCAAATTCGGGAAGAAGGGGAGGGCTGTCAGCAGTCGCTGCAGGCGATCGAGTCGCCTTGCCGCTGGCGGTAGAAATAGCTGCGGCTGATGGTGATCGTGCGCATGCCGTCCGGCAGGAAATTCGGCGCAAACAGGAACATCGTATAGGGGATGCTGAGCTCGGTGCGAACAAGGAAGCTGTTGGCGGTCTTCATGTCGGACGGCACATTGCTCACGGCCGTATTCTTGGCATAGGGCGAGGTCCCGTCCTGCGCCCACGACCACAGCACTTTCGCATTGGCGCTGGCGTCGATCGTAATTCCGGTGATCTTCAGCGTCAGCGACGTGTTGTTGTAAGGCACGAAGATCGCGGTTGCGACCGACGGCATCTGTGCAAGCGTGCTCTTCGTGATGGATTGCTGCTGGGTGACGAGGTCGGCCACCGTCCCTGCAGCGCGTGTCACCCGCTTGCTGACGCTGAGGCCGATCGTGATCTCGAAAGCGCCGATATAGAGCATGACGAGCACGGGAAAGAGGATCGCGAATTCGATCGCTCCGGCGCCCTTGCGGTCTCGGGCCAGCCGCCGCGCCGTCAATACCAGTCTGCTGAACGGGTTGCGTAACGCCATTATGGATACTGCTCGTTCTGCAAGGCCGCGGTCGCGATGATCAGATATTCCCTCGGCATCGAACCGTCGGAGGGACGTATCGTCGTGATATAGGGCCGGACCAGATCCGCCGTGATTTCCCAGCGATAGTAGGCGCGGACCATGTTGATGGTGCCTGCGCCGCCCGGCGCATATTTGAAGGCCGCCGTGTTGAGGTCGGCATATTTGTCGGTCGAAAGCTTGGGAATCGTCGTCGGAATGGCCGAAAAGGTGCTGAATGTCTGTACATCCAGGTAGAGCTTGCTCGGCGTAGCCACTTCGCTCGTCGAGCAGCGGATCAGGATCGAGATCTCATCGCAGAAAGCCTGGCGGAACTGCGCCTGGTTCATATCGGTCGTGCGGCCAAGATTATAGGTGATCTGCCCGGTTCGCATCTTGCGGCTCATCGTATCGACGGCGTTGGAGACGAGTTCCTCGGCAGCAAAGGCGACGAAGGTTTCGAGGACTGCGAAAATCACCAGGAAATAGGGAATGGCAAGCAACGCGAATTCGATCGCCGCGGAACCCTCGCGCGATCGGCCGAGAGCGCGAAACCGTGAAAAACGGAACGGCGCGCAGACGCGCGCTTTATCCGTCTTCTGATCAATTACCGTCATTGCCTGGACCCGAGCGACATTCTCTGTCCGCCACACTAGGGTCCGTTCGTTGATTTTCCGTTTCAGTCTGAGGCGACGATTTTAACGAATGGCCGAAGAAGAGAGGTAAGCCAATCAGGGCGAGGTAGTGCTGGTGGTCGCCTGCTGTGCATGCTGCTCGCAGTTCGGCGTGCAGGACAGTACGGAGCGTTCGGTCTGCCGGTATACGCGCACCGTGTTGCCCTCATCGATCGACACCAGAATACGCTCGTCGAGGATCGCATTGCCATCGGCATCGAGTAGAACCAGATTGGTGGTGCCGAAGCTGCGTCCTGTGAGAACGATGGTCTTGGCGTCGGCGACGGTCGCATCGGCGACCTTGGCATTGCCGACGATGACCTTGCTGACGGGGCGGTCGAGCTTCAATACGCGCGCGTGATCCATATAGACGCGCAGCATGTCATCGTCTGCGGCCGAGGAAACTCCCGAATTACCGAAAACGGCGATCATGCCGGCAAAGAAAATGGTTTTGCCGCTCGATGACATTTGGTCCTCTTTCACGATCACAGCGCAATATCCGCATAGAATGGAAAAAAATGGTGAACGAAGCCTTAAGCCCGCCTCCCTGTTCCGGGATGAGGCGCAATGATCCGATTTGGCACGGCCTCAGGACCGCACACGCTCCGGTTGGAAGTAAGACCTGTGCTATTACCGGATGAATCCAGCGGTTATTCCGGGAAGATTGTTAAATATTGAAGTAGTCGCATAAGAAAATACTTACCCTGCAAGGGGCTGGTGTCTCGTTGACGCCTCGTTAACTCTTTTCTTTAAGCCGATGGAAACGCCCATTCGCTAGGTTGATGCCATCCGATCAACGGCAAACAGTTGGCGGACGTGCTGAACATCAACTGGAGTTAGGAGTTACCATGACCAAGCTTTTTAGCCGTTTTCTGAAGGACGAATCCGGCGCGACCGCAATTGAATACGGCCTGATCGCTGCCCTCATTTCCGTAGCGCTGATTACCGGCGCAACGGCTCTCGGCAACAGCATCAGCACCACGTTCAACAATCTGAGCACCAAGATGAACACCGGCGTTACGGCGTCGAACTAAGATAGGGGCAGCCACTTGGCGCCCATATTATACGGCCGGATCGGCTCCGACTGATCTATCGAGCGGGCTCACAGGCTGAATGGCCGTGAGCCTTTTCGCATCTCGTTATGACGGGGTATACACATGATCGCCGCTGCAGTGTTTGTGATATTGCCACTCTGCCTCGCCATGGCGGCCTTTTCCGATCTGTTCACCATGACGATTCCGAACCGCGTTTCCCTGATCCTGATTGCCTCTTTCTTCATCCTCGCGCCGCTGTCCGGCCTGGGCTGGGAGATGATCGGTTTGCATCTTGCCGGCGCGGCAATCGTCTTTAGTGCCTGCTTCGCTCTTTTTGCGTTCAATGTGATGGGCGGCGGAGACGCCAAGCTGTTGAGCGCCACCGCGCTCTGGTTTGGTCTGAATCAATCGCTCGCTTTCCTGATGGTCGACGTCGCCATGATCGGCGGTCTGATAACCTTGCTGATCCTGCTGGTGAGAGCGCAATCGAACACCATCCTTGCCATCGGCCTGCCGGTGCCGAATTCGGTCCTGCTGGCCAAGAAGATCCCCTACGGCATCGCCATCGCGATCGGCGGCTTCATGGCCTTCCCTTCTTCGCCGCTCTTCCTAGCTGCGCTGGAAAGCCTGAAATAACGGCATTTTAAATGCCCGTTAACTTAAAATGTAAGCGTTCCATTAACCATAATTATACCAATTGCTGAGCATTCTGCAGGGCGAACATATCGTGCCCTGAGGAATGATCGATGAAACCGGCCCGCCTTATAATCCTTGCTGTCGCCGTGGTGGCAGCCGGCCTCGCCGGCCTCCTGGCGATGCGCATGGCAGGCAGTGGCGGTGTCGTTACCCAGGTCCAGTCGGTCATCGAGAAGGAACCGACGGTCAACGTCCTGGTCTCGGGCGCCAATCTGGCGGTCGGCGAAAGGCTGAGCGACCAGTCCGTTCATTGGATGGCCTGGCCGCAGGGCGCCGTTGTCCCGGGCCTGATCACCGAAGCCGACAAGCCGGATGCGATCAAGGATCTGCAGGGTGCCGTCGTGCGCCTGCCGATCTTCGAAGGCGAACCGATCCGGCCGGAAAAGGTCGCCGATTCCAGCAGCCGCATCCTTTCCTCGCTGTTGCCGGCCGGCAAGCGCGCCGTCGCGACCGAGATATCGGTGGCAACAGGTGCCGGCGGCTTCATCCTGCCGAACGACCGCGTCGACGTCATCATGGTCCGCAAGGGCACCGAAGCCAACAAGCTCATCACCGAGACCGTGCTGAGCAATGTCCGCGTTCTGGCCATTGACCAGCAGATCCAGGAAAAGGACGACGGCTCGAAGGCCGTGGTCGGCACGACGGCGACGCTCGAACTCACCCCCGATCAAACGAAGGTGCTCGCTGTCGCCCAGCAGATGGCGGACCGGCTGTCGCTCGCGCTACGCTCGGTCGCCGATGCGCAGGAGCAGGACACCAGCGCAGCCGACTATCTGCTGAGCGGCGATAACGGCAGTGCGAGCATCCAGGTCATCAAATCGGGCGCCATCGTCACCGATGCCAGCGCAGCGCCGAAGGCGGAGTAAAGGGACGTGCACATGGGCAATTCTACGCGGCGCGCCGGACTTCTCCTGACAGGCTGCCTGTCGCTGGCAGTCGCCGTCTCCGGTATAATGTCGGCCTCTTTCGCGCTGCTTCTTGTACCAGGCGAGGCGCGCGCCGATTCCGAAAACCTGGTCCGCATCTCGCAAACCGGCCGCGATGCCCACCGCCGGCTGAAGCTCGGGCTGAACAAGGCTGTCGTCGTCGATCTGCCCGAGGATGCGCATGATATCCTCGTATCCGATCCGACCATGGCCGATGCCGTGACCCGCACCTCGCGGCGCATCTACCTGTTTGGCAAAAAGGTCGGCCAGACGAATATCTTCGTCTTCGGCGCCGGTGGACAGGAAATCGTCAATCTCGACATCGAGATCGAGCGCGACGTTTCCGGCCTCGAAGTCAATCTCCGCCGATTCATTCCAGACTCCAACATCAACGTCGAAATCGTCTCCGACAACATCGTGCTGACCGGCACCGTGCGCACCCCGCAGGATGCCACACAGGCGGCCGATCTGGCGCAGGTCTTCCTGAAGGGCGGCGAAGCGACGACCAGAAGCGAGACGGCATCGGGCACCGGCGGCGACAGCTCGGTGGCGCTCTTTGCCGAAGCCCGTCAGAGCTCGCAGGTTGTCAACCTGCTGCAGATCGAGGGCGAGGACCAGGTCACCCTCAAGGTGACGATCGCCGAGGTCCGCCGCGAGGTGCTGAAGCAGCTCGGCTTCGACAATCTGGTTTCCAATTCCTCCGGCATGACAGTCGCACAGCTCGGTAGCCCCAGCGCCGACAGCGCCACATCCGTCGTTGGCGGCGGCCTGGCGGCGCTATTCAAGAGCACGATCGGAAAATACGACATTTCGACCTACCTCAACGCGCTGGAGCAGGCCAAGGTCGTCAAGACGCTTGCCGAGCCGACGCTGACGGCAATATCGGGCCAGGCCGCGACCTTCAATTCCGGCGGCCAACAGCTCTATTCGACAACCGACAGCAACGGCAACGTCACCGTCGTGCCGTTCAACTACGGTATCAACCTCGCCTTCAAGCCGGTCGTGCTCTCATCGGGACGCATCAGCCTGCAGATCAAGACCAATGTCTCCGAACCGGTGGCCGGCAGCGGCGGCGCGACCTATCAGCGCCGCTCGGCGGAGACCTCGGTGGAGCTGCCCTCGGGCGGCTCGATCGCGCTGGCCGGCCTGATCCGCGACAACGTTTCCCAGACGATGGGCGGCACGCCTGGTGTCTCGAAGATTCCACTGCTCGGCACCCTCTTCCGCCAGAAGGGTTTCGAGCGTCAGGAAACCGAACTCGTCATCATCGCAACGCCCTATCTGGTGCGTCCGGTGGCGCGCAATCAGCTCAACCGGCCGGACGACAATTTCAGCCCCGAGAATGACGGTGCAACCTTCTTCCTCAACCGAGTCAACAAAGTCTATGGCCGCCGCGAGGCGCCCGTTGCCGACGCGCAGTTCCACGGCTCAATTGGGTTCATCTACAAATGAGCGGCGCACGGTCGGCAGCAATGGAAGAGAACAGGGATCAGGTGATGGCCCATATCAATTCGACGACACCCCGCCTCGGAATCTCGAAGGCGCTTTTTGCCACGGTTGCCATGTCGCTGGCCGCCCTTTCCGGATGCGCCGGCCCACATGACCAGCTGACGACCGGCGGTATTCCCGACGACTATCGCGCGCGTCACCCGATCATCGTGACCGAAGCGGAGCAGACGGTGGACATTCCCGTCGCCTCCACCGATCGCCGCCTGACCAACGCCCAGCGCGACCTCATTCGCGGTTTTGCCGCAAACTACATCGCGCGCGCCTCGGGTCCGGTTTACGTGCTATCGCCGCAAGGCTCGCCCAATTCGGCGGCAGCCTATCAACTGCGCAATCAGGTCCGTGCCGAGCTGGCGAGGAGGGGGATCGCAAGCTCGAAAATCGTCAACACCTCCTACGCCGCGGTCGGCCCCGGCGATGCGGCACCGATCCGGCTGAGCTTTACCGGCACCACGGCGATCACCACGCAATGCGGCCAGTGGCCGAAGGACATCTCTAGCGATTTGACCAACCAGAATTATTATAATTTCGGCTGCGCCTCGCAGAACAACCTCGCCGCCCAGATCGCCAATCCTGAGGATCTGGTGGCGCCCCGCGGCATGACCCCGATCGACGCGCAGCGCCGCAACAACGCGATCCAGGAATATCGGACGACGACATCGACGATCGAAGAGGTCGCCGGCAGCGACAGCAGCTTCTGAGGCGGAACGGGACGATGAGCGCGATAGAGTACGAAATCAAGAATCAAAGCGAGCTTCGCCACGCCGAGGAGGCGGTGCGCATGGCCGATCTGGAAAACATGCGGCCGCTGCCGCGCATCTCCGTGCATGCCTTCTGTGAGAGCGAGGCTCTGCAGCAGGTCATGGAACGCTGCGCCAATGATCGACGCGTGGCAAAGGTCAGCATGCGCATCACCAGCGGCGGCATCGCCGCTGCCGCCAATATGTTCTCCGGCGCCCCGACGCCGAACCTCATCATCCTCGAGACCAAGGCGAATGCCGGAAACCTTCTCTCCGAACTCGCGCCGCTCGCCGCCGTCTGCGATCCGACGACCAAAGTCGTCATTATCGGCTACTACAACGATATCGGGCTTTATCGCGACCTCATCCGCAACGGCATCTCCGAATACATGGTCCAGCCCGTTGCCATGCCCGATATCCTGGCGTCGATGGCCTCGATCTTCGTCGATCCGGAAGCCGAGCCGCTCGGCCGCAGCATCGCCTTCATCGGCTCGAAGGGCGGTACTGGCGCCTCGACCATCGCGCATAATTGTGCCTTCGGCATTTCCAACCTCTTCTCATCCGAGACGATCCTCGCCGATCTCGACCTGCCCTATGGCACCGCGAACATCGACTTCGACCAGGATCCGGCCCAGGGCATCGCCGAAGCTGTCTTCGCGCCCGACCGTCTCGACGAGGTCTTCCTGGACCGCCTGCTGACGAAATGTTCCGAACATCTCTCCCTGCTTGCGGCACCCTCGCTGCTCGACCGTGCCTATGATTTCGATGGCCAGGCGTTCCAGCCGGTGCTCGATGTGCTGCAGCGCAGCGCGCCCGTTACCGTGCTCGACGTTCCGCATACATGGTCGGAATGGACACGCTCGGTGCTGTCGAGTGTCGACGAAGTGGTCATCACAGCGGTTCCCGATCTCGCCAACCTGCGCAATGCCAAGAACATGCTGGACGCGTTGCGCAAGATGCGGCCGAACGACAAGCCGCCGCATCTGATCCTCAACCAGGTCGGCATGCCGAAACGTCCGGAGATTTCACCATCGGATTTCTGTGAGCCGCTGGAGATCGATCCGATCGCCATCATTCCCTTCGACATCCATCTTTTCGGCAATGCCGCCAATAGCGGCCGGATGATCTCGGAAGTCGACCCGAAGTCGCCGACGGCGGAAACCTTTTCGCAGATATCGCACATCGTCACCGGCCGTGTCGCGATCAAGAAGGCGAAGAAGGGCGGACTGCTGGGCCTCCTGAAGCGCAAGTAGCAAGTAGAACAAGCAGATTGGATTAAGCGGCATGTTTGGAAAACGCGGAAACGAAGGTTCCGGAAAGGTTGGAGGGGCGATTGCTCCCCCGCCGCCGGCTCCGGCCGCTGCCCCTGCGGCCTCTTCCCCCTCGATTCTGGTCGAACCCGCTCGCGAGCCCGCACGCCAGCAGGTGACGCCGCCGCCGATGCAGACGCCGCAGCGCAAGCGCCCTGTTCGTACCGATGAATATTACGACACCAAGGCGCAGGTGTTTTCCGCGCTGATCGATACGATCGATCTTTCGCAGCTTTCCAAGCTCGACGGCGAAAGCGCGCGCGAGGAAATCCGCGACATCGTCAACGACATCATCACCATCAAGAACTATGCGATGTCGATCTCCGAGCAGGAAGAGCTGCTCGAGGATATCTGCAACGACGTTCTCGGCTACGGTCCGCTGGAGCCATTGCTGGCGCGCGACGATATCGCCGATATCATGGTCAACGGCGCCGGCCAGACGTTCATCGAAGTCGGCGGCAAGACGATCGAATCGGAGATCCGCTTCCGCGACAATGCGCAGCTTCTCTCGATCTGCCAGCGCATCGTCAGCCAGGTCGGCCGCCGTGTCGACGAATCGAGCCCGATCTGCGATGCCCGCCTGCCCGATGGCTCGCGTGTCAACGTTATCGCGCCGCCGCTGTCGATCGACGGGCCGGCGCTCACCATCCGCAAGTTCAAGAAGGATAAGCTGACGCTCGATCAGCTCGTCCGTTTCGGTGCGATCACGGCGGAAGGCGCGACCGTGTTGCAGATCATCGGGCGCGTGCGCTGCAACGTCGTCATTTCGGGCGGTACCGGCTCGGGCAAGACGACGCTGCTGAACTGCCTCACCAACTATATCGACAGGGATGAACGCGTCATCACCTGCGAGGATACCGCCGAACTGCAGCTGCAGCAGCCGCATGTCGTACGTCTCGAAACGCGCCCGCCGAATATCGAAGGCGAGGGCGAGATTACCATGCGCGATCTCGTCAAGAACTGCCTGCGTATGCGTCCCGAGCGCATCATCGTCGGCGAAGTGCGCGGACCTGAGGTTTTCGACTTGCTGCAGGCGATGAACACCGGTCACGACGGCTCGATGGGCACCATCCACGCCAATACGCCGCGCGAATGCCTGAGCCGTATCGAATCGATGATCGCCATGGGGGGCTTCACCCTGCCGGCAAAGACGGTGCGTGAGATCATCTCCAGCTCGGTGGACGTGATCATCCAGGCGGCGCGCCTTCGCGACGGTTCGCGCCGCATCACCCAGATCACCGAGGTGATCGGCATGGAAGGCGACGTCATCATCACCCAGGACCTGATGCGTTACGAGATCGAAGGCGAGGATGCGGGCGGCCGCCTGATCGGCCGGCACATGTCGACCGGCGTCGGCAAGCCGCATTTCTGGGATCGCGCCCGTTACTTCAACGAGGAAAAGCGTCTTGCCGCTGCCCTTGACGCGATGGAAGCGAAAACGAAGGATTAGGCGAGATGTTCGGGTTCGATCCGATAGTGCTGGCAATCGTCGTCCTCGCCGCCATCTCCGCGGCGGCGGTCGCCTATGCCCTGATGTTTTCCCGGATCGAGGCCGACAAGAAATCGGCAAGCCGCATCAACCGCGTCAAATCGGCTGAAAGCGACCGGGTCAAGGTCAAGGCCGCCCGCGACCGGGTGCAGGAAATGTCGAAGCGCCGGAAATCGGTGCAGGACAATCTGAAGGATCTGGAAAAGCGCCAGCACGAAAAGACCAAGAAGACCCTGACGATGAAATCCCGGCTGGTGCAGGCCGGCCTGACGATCACGGTCGGGAAATTCTATCTCATCAGCGCCATCTTCGCCTGCGTGCTGCTGCTCATGGCTTTCATCATCGGTGTATCGTTGATGGTGATAATCGGTATTGCCGTCGTCGCCGGTCTCGGCCTGCCGCGCTGGATCGTCGGTTTCCTGATCAAGCGCCGCCAGAACAAGTTCCTCAACGAGCTCCCCAATGCGCTTGACGTCATCACCCGCTCGATCAAATCGGGCCTGCCGCTCAACGATGCGATCCGTCTCATCGCCACCGAAGGTACCGAGCCGGTGAAGAGCGAGTTCCGGCGCGTGATCGAGGCGCAGCAGGTGGGCCTCAGCATCCCCGACGCCTGCGCCCGCATGACGACCCAAATGCCGCTCCAGGAAGTCAGCTTCTTCGCCATCGTCATCGCCATCCAGTCGCAGGCTGGCGGCAATCTGTCGGAAGCAATCGGCAACCTTTCCAAGGTGATACGCGAGCGCAGGAAAATGAAGGCCAAGGTCTCGGCGCTTTCGATGGAAGCCAAGGCGTCGGCCGTCATCATCGGTGCTCTGCCCTTCATCGTCGCGACCCTCGTCTATCTCACGTCGCCGAACTACATGATGATCCTTTTCACCGATCCGCGCGGCCATTTCATCATGGGTGTCTCGGCGATCTGGATGTCGATCGGCATCTTCGTCATGCGCAACATGGTCAATTTTGACATCTAGACGGAAGGACGCACCCCATGTCGCAGGACCTTGCCGCAACCCTGACCAATCCGAGCATGCTGATCGCGCTCTTCGTCGCGGTCGCCGTCTTCGCCACGTTTTACACGATCGCCATCCCCTTCTTCGAGCGCGGCGATCTCAACAAGCGTATGAAGGCCGTCTCGACCGAGCGCGAGCAGATCCGCGCTCGCGAACGCGCCCGCATGAACGCCGAAACCGGCGCCGGCAAAGCCTCGCTCAGGAGCCAGAACAATCGTTCGGTCCGCCAGATCGTCGAACGCTTCAACCTGCGCAAGGCGCTCGTCGACGAGAATACCGTCAACAAGCTGCGTGCTGCCGGATTTCGCTCCGAGAATGCGCTGAATACCTTCCTCGTGGCGCGTTTCCTG
Organism: Rhizobium sp. NZLR1; assembly: GCF_017357385.1. NCBI lineage: Bacteria > Pseudomonadati > Pseudomonadota > Alphaproteobacteria > Hyphomicrobiales > Rhizobiaceae > Rhizobium > Rhizobium sp. NZLR1. The sequence continues at coordinate 226,115 of NZ_CP071632.1, forward strand.
CTGCCCTTCCTCTTCCTGGCGCTTGCCGTCTTCTGGGTCTTCGGTCTCGGCCATCTCGCCGAAAGGGGCCTGCCCATCCGCATGTTCGCTGTCATCGCCATCGGCTATGTCGGTTTCTACGCGCCGAACATCTATGTCTCGAACCGCATGGGCAAGCGCCAGCACTCGATCAAACGTGCCTGGCCGGATGCGCTGGACCTGATGCTGATCTGCGTCGAATCCGGCATCTCGATCGAGGCCGCGATGCGTCGCGTGTCGGAAGAACTCGGCGAGCAGTCGCCGGCGCTCGCCGAGGAGATGGTGCTGACCACGGCTGAACTCTCCTTCCTGCCGGATCGCCGCATGGCGCTCGAAAATCTTGCCACGCGCACCCAGATCGAGCTGGTACGCTCGGTCACTCAAGCGCTGATCCAGGCCGATCGCTACGGCACGCCGGTCGCGCAGGCGCTGCGTGTCCTCGCCCAGGAAGGCCGCGACGAGCGCATGAACGAAGCCGAAAAGAAGGCGGCCGCCCTGCCGCCGAAACTGACGGTGCCGATGATCCTGTTCTTCCTGCCGGTGCTGATCGCTGTTATTCTTGGCCCGGCCGGCATTCAGGTCTCAGACAAGTTCTGATGATTGCCGCCGCTTAAATCGATTCCGATTTGAGGAATTATGCGGTAACCTCCGATCTCAAACGAGGGTTTTCGGATGTCTTCCGCAGGCGTTTTCATCAGCATCATGGCAGCCCTGGCAGTCGGCGCTATGAGCCCCGGCCCGAGCTTCGTCGTCGTCTCCAGGATTGCCATTTCGCGGTCACGGCTGGATGGTCTTGCGGCCGCACTCGGCATGGGCGCCGGCGGCGTCGTTTTTGCCGTGCTGGCACTCGCCGGGCTGACGGCGCTGCTGTCTCAGTTCGAATGGCTCTATGTCTTGCTGAAGGTCGCAGGCGGCGCCTATCTCATTTATATCGCCGTCAATATCTGGAGAGGTGCTGGCCAGCCGCTGGAGGTTTCCGACGCCGGCGATAGCCAACGCGCGCCGATGCTGAGCTTCACGACCGCGCTGCTGACCCAACTCAGCAACCCGAAGACCATCATCGTCTATGCCAGCCTCTTTGCCGCGCTTCTACCGAGGACGGTGCCGCTCGATCTAATGGTTGCGCTGCCGCTTGGCGTCTTTGCGGTGGAAGCGGGGTGGTATTCGATCGTGGCCTTCGCCTTTTCGGCCCGCCATCCGCGGCGGCTCTATCTCGCTGCGAAGAGCTGGATAGACCGGGCCGCCGGTGCCGTGATGGGCGGCCTCGGACTTCGTCTCATTCTTTCGGGCCTGAGTGTCCGCTAGACCATTGTTAGTTGGTATTGCTGGCCTCCGCGGCACCCGGCGTCTTGTCCTTGGCGGCGAGTTTCTGCCAGGAATTCTGCTGCGAGAGCATGCCTCTGAGATAGGCGACATTGGCATCGGCCTGCTGCGGCGAAAGTTCGCGCCGGGCGATCTGCTCGGCCTCGGGGAAATGTCCCTGCAGGCCGACGACGAGGGCAAGGTTCTGCCTGACGCGACTGTCGGCGGTCGGCTGGCTGGCGGCGGAGCGCAGATAGGTTTCGGCCGTGCGCAGATCGCCTGTCAGCACGTAGGACATGCCGAGGTTGGACAGGATGGAGGGCTCGTTCGGCTGAATGTCGAGCGCGTCGCGGTAGCGCTGCCTGGCGTCGCTTGCCCGGCCCATCTGGTCGAGGATCGCGCCTTCGGCCGAGATCAGCTTCCAGTCCGGACGGTCGGGTGTCTGGGCGCGGCCGATCGTATCGAGCGCCTGCTGGAACTGGCCGGCCGCTGCCTGCGCCTTGCCGTAGGCGGCCAGCACGTTGCGGTCGGCGGGATTGCTGATCGCCACCTGCTGCATGACGGCGAGCGCTTGCGTGTCACGGCCGTTCATGCGCAGCAGGTTGGCATAGCTGACGCCGGTGACGGGATCGCGCGGGTTCTTTTCATAGGCCTGACCGAGCCGGTCGGTTGCCGAGCGCAGCTCGGTCGCGTCCATCTCTTCAACCGGCTTGGTGAGCTTCGGCACCGAGCCTGTCGTCATCCGGTCCTTGGTCGTCGAGCAGCCGGCAACCGCCAGGACGATGAGCGATGCCGCAGCGCCCTGCAGGATACGATTCGTGAATGTGGATGTAAGCGAGGCGGGCATGACGCGTTCCTGAATTCCGAAATCGGCGCCTGACCTCGAAGCGGAACAGGGAAAGGTTTGACGCAATCTTCGCTCCAGCAATAGTCTGTTAACCCTAACAGACCGTTAAGGAGTGATTCCTTACGACCGCCGAAGGATAATCATGGCCCCCTATCAGTTCATCGAGAGAGCGACCCCTTTCAACACCAAGGGCGGTTCGACGCTGCCGATCTTTGCCGTCACCCCCGCCCATATCGAGACCGGCACGATCGATCCGATCGCGCTCGATTGGGCGCGCAGGGCGGGCTACAAGGCCGAAAGCGGGTCGGTGCTGCTGATCCCGACGGCCGAAGGCCATCTCGGCGGCGCGCTTTTTGGCCTCGGCACCAATCCATCCGAGCAGCCTTATATTACTGGCAGGCTCGCCCGGGCGCTGCCGGCCGGCGACTGGCACATCGAGACTGCACCGCTGACGGCAAATCGCCTGGCTCTCGGCTTTGGTCTCGGCAGCTACCGTTTCGACCGCTACAAGTCCGAAAAAACGCCGGCGGCGACGCTGATGATCCCCCGCGATGCCGACAGTGCCGACATCAAGCGCCAGCTCGCCGGCGTCTTTCTCGCCCGCGACCTCATCAATACCCCGACCAATGATATGGGGCCGGAACAGCTCGAGGCGGCCTTCCGCGGCCTGGCCGCACATTACAAGGCAGAGATATCGGTTATCAAAGGCGACGACCTGCTCGAGCAAAACTTCCCGCTGGTCCATACCGTCGGCCGCGCCAGCGCCGATGCACCGCGCCTTCTCGAATTGCGCTGGGGCAAAAAGGGCCATCGCAAGGTGACACTCGTCGGCAAGGGCGTCTGCTTCGATACTGGCGGTCTCGATATCAAGCCTGCCGCCTCCATGCTGCTGATGAAGAAGGATATGGGCGGCGCGGCGAATGTCATGGGGCTTGCCCTGATGATCATGGACGCCAAGCTGAAGGTCGACCTGCGTGTCATCGTCCCGGTCGTCGAAAACGCCATCTCGTCCAATGCCTTCCGCCCCGGCGACATCTACAAGAGCCGCAAGGGTCTGACCGTCCAGATCGACAATACCGATGCTGAAGGCCGTCTGATCCTAGCCGATGCGCTCGCCTATGCCGACGAGGACGAGCCCGAGCTCTTGATCGACATGGCGACGCTGACCGGTGCTGCCCGTGTCGCCCTCGGTCCTGACCTCCCGCCCTTCTTCACCGATGACGCCAATCTGGCGCATGATCTGACCGAAGCGAGCCTGGAAACAGACGATCCGATCTGGCGCCTGCCGCTCTATTCCGGTTACGAAAAGGATATCCGCACCAAGTTCGCCGATCTGACCAATGCGCCGGCCGGCGGCATGGCGGGGGCGATCACCGCGGCCCTCTTCCTCAAGCGTTTCGTCGGCAAGGCGAAGAGCTGGGCGCATTTTGACATTTACGGCTGGGCGCAGTCCGAACGGCCGCATTCGCCGGGCGGTGGTGAAGCACAGGCAATCCGCGCGCTCTTCCATCATATCCGCGAGAGCCTGCGCTGACGCCATGGCAAGCTGGAGTGGAGGCGCATCGCGTGACCCTGTTCATGCGCTGCACGTCGCTGCCGATCGTTAAAATTTTATTCACCGTGCCGGGCGGCAATTCCTGCCGCCTCTTGCATGTCGATGCCAACTGCCGGAAAATGAAACGTTAGCGTAACGATCTTCCGGAGGGGCCGTGCCGATCGAATTGACCGCCTCGCAGGCGCTGGGGCTCTGGCATGGCGTGGCGCTCGATCAGGTCCGTCACGATGACCGCGATTTGACGTTGCGCCAGATGGCGATCCTGCTGCATATTTATCTGGTGCCGCCGCCGCATACGGTGCGTGGGCTTGCCGCCACCCTTGACGTCACCAAGCCGGTCATCACCCGCGCCTTGGATACGATGGGCGAAATGGGCCTGGTCGATCGTGTGCGCGACGATGCCGACCGGCGCAGCGTAATCATCAAGCGCACCGTCGGCGGCGCGCTGTACCTGGAAAAGCTTGGCGACCTCGTCCGTGATCAGGCCCGCCGGCTGCCGCTCTGAGAGGCCATCTGAATGGCCACTTGAAAGGCCACTTGAAAGGAATGCCAATGACGATGCTCGACCGCCGGCTGCATGCCTATCGGCCCGATCTCGCCGAAGCGGGGCTCGAAGGCAAGGTAGAGGCTTTGCGCTTCGTGGACGGCGCCCTGGCGCGTGTCGCCGTTCCGGTCGTCGGCCTGCGCCCCGAACCGGACCTTGCGCGTGGCATCGATACCGAACTGCTTCTTGGCGAGGACGTGACGGTGTTCGATCGCGCCGGCGGCTGGTGCTGGGTGAAAGCCGCTTCGGACGGTTACGTCGGTTATCTCTCTGCAGACGCGCTGTCGGAAGGCCGGCCGCCCCCCACCCACATCGTCACCGTCCAGCGCACCTTCCTTTATTCGGAGCCGGAATTGCGCAAGCCGCACCAGGCCATCCTGTCGATGGGAAGCCGCGTCCATGTCGCCGGCGAGGCGGAAGCGCGCGGCAATCACTATGTCGTGCTCGATGACGGAACCGCGATTTTTGCCAAGCACCTCCAGCCGATCGGCGCCCTCGCTGGCGCCGACTATGTCGAAATCACGGCCCGTTTTCTGGAAACGCCCTACCTCTGGGGCGGACGCTCCGGCCTCGGCATCGATTGCTCCGGCCTCGTCCAGCTGGCGATGCTGATGAGCGGCCGAGATGCGCCGCGCGATACCGACATGCAGGCGGCCGGCCTCGGCCAGCCGATCGACCGCGCCGAAATCCGCCGCGGCGACCTGGTCTTCTGGAAGGGCCATGTCGCCGTCTTCGAGGATCCGGAAACCATCCTCCACGCCAACGGCCACAGCATGACGGTGGCGCGCGAGAATTTCGAGGCCGCCGTAAAGCGTATCGGTTGGCTTTACGAGCAGCCAACCGGCTACCGCCGCCCGACCGGCTGATCAGCGGATCGGTCGCCGCGGCCAGGCGCTCACCCCGCCCGCCCAATCCTCGAAGGTTTTCGACAGCCGAAGCACCCGCATGTCGTCAAAACGCGGCCCGACGATCTGCAGCCCGATCGGCATGCCCGACCGGGAGAAACCGCAATTGATCGAGGCGGCCGGCTGCTCCGACATGTTCCAGGGCACCGTAAAACCGATATGCTCGAAGGGCAGGGCCGGATCGTTGGTCGGCGATGCCCATTCGGCCGGGTAGGAGATGATCGGATTGGTCGGCGAAAGCACGGCGTCGACCTCGCTGAACAGCCGTCCGCAGTTCTTGCGCATCTCGATCGTCTGGTTGAAACCCTTGACCGCATCGACGCCTGCGATATCGGCACCGCCCTTCGCCCAATCCCTTATATAGGGCAGGATGCCGTTGCGTCGCTCTTCGTCGAGCTCCGCAATATCGCCCCAGAAGCGGGAGCGCCAGAAATCGTCGAGCCCATCGAGCATCGCGCGTGTCAGCACCGGTTGGGCGGCGATGATGGTCGCGCCGGCATCCTCGAAGTGCCGCGCCGCCGCTTCGACCGCGGCCTTGATCTCGTCGTCCACTGCAAGCCCGCAGCCGGCATCGAGCATCAGCCCGATCCTCATGCCAGACACGTCAAGGTCGAGATCCATCCAGTTGAAATCGTTCGGCGGCAGGCTGGTTCCGTCGCGCCAGTCCGGCTTCGACAGCGTCGCCATCGAGGAGGCCACGTCCTCGACCGTGCGCGCCATCGGCCCGGCGCAGCGCCCGACATAATAGGGGTCGACCGGGATGCGCCCATGGCTCGGCTTGAAGCCGAAAATGCCGGTCCAGCCGGCGGGAAGGCGCACTGAGCCACCAATATCCGTGCCGATATGCAGCGGTCCGTATCCGGCCGCCGCGGCCGCGGCCGCCCCGGCACTCGATCCGCCGGGATTTTGCGTCGTATTCCAGGGGTTGCGGCTGAGAGGATGAAAGCTCGAAAGGCCGGAGGAAAGCATGCCGTAATCGGGGCAGGTGGTCTTGGCGAAGATCACCGCGCCGTCTTCCCGAAGCCGCGCGGCGGCGGGCGCATCGGCATCAGCCGGTTTGAGTTCCACTGCTTTCGTGCCGAGCGGCACCGGCTGGCCTTTCGTGGCGATCAGTTCCTTCAACGTCACCGGGATGCCGTCGAGGACTCCCAGCGTTTCGCCCTTCGCCCAGCGCTCCGTCGAGGCCTTCGCCAGCGCGCGCGCTGCTTCCGGGTCGTAGAGGTAGAGTGCTGAAATCGAAGGCTCCCAGGCCGCGATATGATCTTCGAGTGCGAGCCAGTATTCGAGGGGTGAGAGGCTTTTATCGGCGAAGTGCTGCCTGAGTTCGCGGATGGTGAGGTCGGTTTCGGTCATGGCATGGTCTTTCGGGCGTTTCGTCTCGGAAGAACATCAGCGGCTCGCCTCGCGCGGGTCGAGAAGATCGCGCAACCCGTCGCCGAGCATGTTGAAGCCGAAGACGGTAAGCGCGATGGCAAGGCCGGGCAGGATCGCCAGCCAGGGAGCCAACGCCAGATAGGTTTGTGCATCGGCGAGCATCCGGCCCCAGGTCGGCGCCGGCGGCGCCATTCCGAGCCCGAGGAAGCTGAGGCCCGCCTCGGTGAGGATCGCCAGCCCGAGCTGGATTGCGCCGTGCACGATGATCTGGCTCGCTATATTCGGCAGCACATGACGGAGAGAAATCGTCAGGCGCGTATTGCCGATCGCGCGCGCCGCCGTCACATAATCCCGGCTCCATGCCTGTAGCGAGGTGGCAAGCGTCACGCGTGCAAAGACCGGAATCATGAAGACCGCGATCGCGGTAATCGCGGTGAAACGGCCAGGCCCGAGAAAGGCGCCAAGCACCATGGCGGACAGGATCGGCGGCAACGCGAAGATGACGTCGCAGATGCGCATCAGCAGCGCTTCGAAAGGGCCGCGGATGGCCGCCGCCGAAATGCCGGCGATCGAGCCGATCGTTCCGCCGATCGCAACCGCGGTGATGGCGATCGACAGCGAATTCCAGCAGCCCGCCATCAGCATGGAAAGCACGTCGCGGCCGAACTGATCCGTGCCGAGCACGCCGAAGGCAAGAGGCGGCTGCAGTTTGTGAATGATTTGCATCCTCGCTGGCGGCAGCGGTGTCCAGACGAGCGACAGCAGTGCAACGGCCATCAGCAGACCGATGATCGCCGCTCCCGAGATCAGGTTCATTCGCCGGCTAAGTATAAAGGCTCGGCCGCGGCTGGCGACGGCAGGAACAGCAGGAGCCATGCTTCATGCCGCCTTTCTCATCCTGGGATCGATCGCCAGATAGGAGAGGTCGACGATGAAATTCATCACGATGACGAGGGCTGCGAAGAACAGCACGACATCCTGCATCACGATGATGTCGCGCTGGGAGAGCGCCTGAAGCGCGAGCCGCCCGAGTCCGGGCAGGTTAAAGACGTTTTCCACCAGCACCGCGCCGGCGATGAGAAAGGTAAACTGCAGCCCGATCATGGTCAGGATCGGGATCAGCGCATTCGGCACGATATGCCGCCACAGCACGGCGCTGCGTGAAAGCCCTTTGGCCACCGCGGTGCGGGCAAAATCCTCGTGCATCGTGTCGAGCACCGCTGAACGCGCCACCCGCGTCAACACGCCGGCCTGCGGCATAGCCAGTGCGACGGCCGGCATCACCAGAGCCTGGAGCGCCGGTAGAACGCCGGCGCTCCAGCCCGGGAAGCCGCCCGCCGGCATCAGCCCGAGCATCGTCGAAAACAGGATGATCAGCAGCAGCGCCACCCAGAAGGCGGGCACGGCGATGCTGATCTGCGAAAACAGCGTTGCGATGATGTCGAAGATGCCGCCGCGGCGCGAGGCGGCCAGCACGCCAAGCGGCACGGCGATCATCACCGAAAGCACGACCGCCATCAGCGCCAGCGGCAGCGTCACCGCCAGTCGCTCGACGATCAGCCCCGCCACCGGAACGCCGTAGGTGTAGGATTGACCGAGATTGCCTGACACTACACCGGCAAGCCATTGCCCGTAACGCAGGATGAGCGGCTGGTCGAGGCCGAGATCATGGTGCAGCGCCGCCAGCGTCTCCGGGCTTGCAGAGGTGCCGAGCATGATCGAGGCGGGATCGCCGGGAAGCAGGTCCATGACGGCGAAGATCAGCAGTGAGACGATCAGAAGCGTAACGAGGAGACCGCTGAGACGGCGGGCGAGGAGCGCGATCATGTGGGCCACGCTGCCGGGGTGGCACGGCGGCTCCCCGCGCCATCCGCCAGCGAAATTAAACAATGTCGTCCCGGGCTGAATGGACTTAGTGAGGCAGGGGCAGGGCTGCGCGCTATATCGGCCAAAAGCATGTCGGATCTCCCCAAAGCCGGCGCAACCACCCACCTAACAAACCTACCGCCTCACTCTTTCCAGGAAACCCCAGACAACACGTTGGAAGGGATCGGTTCGTTTTCCCACAGCCCCTTCAACTTCTTGTCCCAGACGCCGAGCTTCGGCATGACGAAGAGGTAGAGCGCCGGCACGTCCTCGGCGAGGATCTTCTGTGCTTCGCCATAGATCGCACTCTGCGCGGCGGGATCGGCCGTCTCCTGGACCTTCTGCATCAGCGCGTTGAAGGCTGGGTTCTTGTAATTGAAATAATAGGGATCGCGCCCGTAGATGTCGATGTCGAGCGGCTCGGCATGGGCGACGATTGTCATGTCGAAGTTGCGGTCCTTCATGATGTCCTGGACCCATTTCGCTGGAAACTCGGTCGGCTCGATAGTCATCGTCACGCCAATTTCGGCAAACATCGCCTGCATCACCTCAGCGCTGCGCGGCGCATAAGCCATCTGCGGCGATTTGATCGTGAAGCTGAAGCCGTTGGGATAGCCGGCTTCGGCAAGCAGCGCCTTTGCCTTCTCGACGTCATAGGGGAGCACGCCTGTCATGTCCTGATAGCCCGGATCGTTCGGCGTGTAGTGGCTGCCGATCGGCGTGCCGAGGCCGGACCACGCGCCGTCGATCACCGTCTTGCGGTCGATTGCCATCATCAGCGCCTGGCGCACGCGCTTGTCGTCGAACGGCTTCTTGGCATTGTTCATACCGGCGACGACTTTGAGTTCGGTATTGCCGATGCTGGTGACCACCCTCGCATCGCCGTCGAAGGAAGTCATCAGCTCGGGTGCGGCAAATTCCGGAAAGGCATCGAGATCGCCGGATTTCAGCGCCGCCGCCTGCGCCTGCGGATCGGCAATGAAGCGGAAAGTCACCTTGTCGAGCTTGGCGGCCGCATCCTTGTCCCAGTAATCGGCATTCTTTTCCAGTTCGACCTTGTCGCCCTTCGCCCAGCTGGCGAATTTGAAGGGGCCGGTGCCCACCGGCGTCGTCTTGTCGTCGGCCGCCGTCTTGGGCGCGACCATCACCGATGCCGGCCAGCCGAGCCAGTAGATCAGGCTGCCGGTCGGCGCTGAGAGATGCAGCACCAGGGTTTCGGCATCGGGCGTATCGATCGAGGCGATCGAGGCGAAGAAGCGCTTCTGCGGATTGACCGAATCCGCGCCGCGGGCGCGGTCGAGCGAGAACTTGGCGCTAGCGGCATCGAAGGCCTCGCCGTTATGGAATTTGACGCCGGCCTGCAGCTTGAACGTATAGGTGAGGCCATCGGCGGAGACCTTCCAGTTCTTTGCCAGCTGCGGCTGGATCTTGCCGGCCTGATCGATCGTCACCAGGCCCTCGAACACGTTCTGCCAGGTCACCTGGCCGATCGCCACCGGTGCTGCGATCGTCGGATCGAGGCCGGTCGGCTCGACGCTCATTCCGAGAGTGAGGGTGGTCTTTGCCGCTTCCGCCGGCGTCATCGCCGTCATCACGAGGCCGGCCGAAACGACGGCACCGAGGGAAAGCCGTCGGACGAAACGCGCTGACGGCGCAAAGGAAAGCTCGATCATCATGTTCCCTTGTCTGGCCACGCTCAGTTGGCGGAGGCCCCTTTTGCGAAAAGAGTGACACTATCCAGGTGCACACACAATGACGATTTTGTGTGCTCAGTGTAGCCGAAAAAGCTACACAGCAAATCGGCCGTCAAGGCAAGCCGGAAGCGTCAGGCTTTTGCCTCGGCTCGGCGGTTCGTTTGCTCGCGCATGAACCTCTCGATGAAGTCGAGCAGCTTCGTCGCGGCGAAAGACAGCTGCCGGTCGGGCGCGACGCAGAGATCGACATGGGTGCGGATGCCGGTCTTGCCGGAAAGCGGAATGGCCAGAAGCTGGCCCGCTTCGATCTCACGGCGGACGGCAAGTGCTGGCAACAGCGTGGCTGCGGCCCCGCTGAGCACCAGTTCCTTCAACATTTCGAGCGAGCTGGTGACGAAGACCGGATCGAGGCTCAACCCCTCCTTCTCGAACAGCGTGTCGAAGGCCTGGCGGAAGCCGAAGGATTGATCCGGCAGTGCCAACGCGTAGTCGGCGAGCGTCCTCAGCGGGATTTCGGCATGCGCGGCCGCCGGATGCTGCGGCGTGGCGATGAGATCATAGGCGATCTCGGAGCGCAGCCGCACTTTGGTGCCGGACAGGATCGGCGCAAAAAGCGTCACCGCGATATCCGCCTCGGCGCTGTTGACGGCATCGATCGCCTGCCGCGCGCTGGTGATCATCACGCTAAAACGCAGCTGCGGATATTTCAGGCTGAATTCGGCCAGCGCCGGCGCCAGCAGATTGGCGACGGTCGCGCCGTTGGCATAGATGCTGACACGGCCACGCTGCAGGCCCTTCAGGTCTTCGATCAGCTGCTGCACGTGATCGAGTTCGCGCAGCGTCCGGCCAGCGCGGGCAGCAAGCAGCTCGCCGGCGGCCGTCAGCTTGACGCCGCGGGCGCTGCGTTCGACGAGCGGCGCACCGAAATGATGTTCGAGGTTCTCGATCTGCCGGCTGATCGCCGTCGGCGCGACGTTGAGGTTCTCGGCCGCCTGGCGCATAGAATTGGTCCTGACCAGCTCGTCGAAATACATCAGCGCCCGGATCTGCATTCACGTCTCTCCGCCATTCTGCCCGGGTTGCGACCCTATTCAATCAATGACCGTCAGGATAGCGGTCGCGCCAAGCCATTTGCCCGCCCTCGACCGGCAGCGCGGTGGCGGCGTAGACGCCACGGGCGATCGCCCGTGCCATGACGATAGTGGCAAGGTGGCAAAGTTCCATCAGGCTCGCCATGTCGTCTCTGCGATGCCTGGCGGTCGAGGCGGCAAAGACGGTGTCGCCGTCGAGCGGCAGGTGTGCCGGCAGCAGCGCCCGAGCAAGCCCGTCATGGCCGGCCAGCGACAGCCGGTGCGCCTCCGCCTTGGTCAGCTGCGCGTCGGTCACCACCGCGCCGATCGTCGTCGCCGGCCCGTTCATGCCCTTGAGCCGCATCCTGTGATCGGCCGCATCTGGCATGCCGAGCCCGCCGAATTCTGCGTCTTTTTCGAAGGGTGCCGCCCAGAAATGCGGCCCGTCGCCGATCGTCGCCGAGCCGAGCGCATTGACGGCGACAACAGCCGCGACGCGGTGGCCGGCGCTGCTGACGGCGCTGGCCGAGCCGAGCCCGCCCTTGAACGTGGCCGTCGTCGCACCCGTGCCGGCGCCTGTAGTGCCGAGCGCAAAGGCGCCCTTGGCGGCCGCCTTCAAGGCAGCGTAACCCATATCGCGATAGGGCGAGTGCAGCCCCCAATCCTTGTCGCCGCCGTTCAGCAGGTCCATCAGGATCGCCTGCGGCACGATCGGTATGCGCACCGGCCCGACTGCAAAGCCGCGGCCGAGTTCGCGCAGTCCCGCCTGCACGCCGCCGGCGGCATCCAGCCCGAAAGCCGATCCGCCGGAGAGCACGAAGGCATCCACAGCGTTGACGGTCATCGACGGATCGAGCAGGCCGGTGTCGCGTCCGCCCGGCGCGCCGCCGAGCACCGTGCCGGAGGCGACCGCCGGCGCGTCGAAGACGATAACCGTAACGCCGGAACCGAGCGCAAGGTCGGTCGCATGGCCGATGGAAACGCCATCGATGTCGGTGATGAGGTTGAGAAGATCGGGCAACGGCGGATCCTTATGCGGAAAGGCCGCCGATAGGACTGCAATTACCCTCAAAAAACAAGACCGGCCCCGAATGGCGGGACCGGTCGAACATCGGGAAAAGCCGTGAATGCGAGTGCCGGCCTCATGCCCTCAGGCATGAAGCGGCTTCGGATGACGGCGGGTCATCAGATCGTGGATGGCCAGCCGCACCTCGTCCGGCGAGCCGAAACGCTGCTCGTCGAGGTCGTGGACATGAAATTTCACGGCGATGAACTTCAGCCGGTCTTCATCGGGAATGACGATCCCGACAGGAACGCCTGCATATTCGATAACTTGCTTCTTCATAGATAGAACTCCTGCCACGCGACATGCGCAGCCATGGCGAATTGACTTGTCTGGTACCGTTGAAAGGAGGACGAACGTCACATTCGACAGTTCGGGCGGGAGAGGGCGCCCGGACGGTCATTGCCAAGCACGGATCGCCCAAGGAGATCGGCGAGAATATCGATATCTATCATGCTCGTTCCTTGCGTTGGCGTTGCACTTGAGAGGTCCCGGAAGAGCCCGGGGCCGGCGATGGCTGTCTTTGATAATCTACCAACTTGGTAGAGATTACCCTACAGCCTGTCAGAAACATATTCCGAAACGTGTCAAAAAATCGACGATCCGAAAAATTTCATTCCATCCAAGTGGAAACTTACGGAAAGAAACATATCAGCTCTTCGTAAAATTCGCATGACAGAATCAGCGTTCTATCAATCGCCGCAGCAGACATAGGAAGCCCGGCTGAATCAGGCAATGGCCCGTTTCGTTAAAAATCGAAATGCCTCGAAATGACCGATTTGGTTAATCCGGAGAGAGCCTTTCTCACCAGCCTTCGTCGAGCACCTTCTCCAGCATGTCCGCGAAGAAATCCGCGCTTTCGATGCTGAGGCAGAGCGGCGGTTTGATCTTCAGCACGTTTTGGTGATCGCCGGTCGGCTGCATGATGACGCCGAGGGTCAGCAGCCGGTCGCAGATTGCCGCCGTCTCTTCGGTGGCCGGCTCCAGCGTCGTTCTGTCGCGGACGAATTCGAGGCCGAGATAGAGCCCCATGCCATGCACGGCGCCGGCAATCGGATGGCGGTCGATCAGTGCGGCAAGCCGCGCCTTCAGATGATCGCCGACCGTCCGGGCATTTTCCTGCAGCATCTCCTCGGCCATGATGTCGAGCACCGCCATGCCGGCGATGCAGCTGACCGGGCTGCCACCGGTAGAGGAAAAGAACGTGCCCTCCTTCTCCAGCGATTGCGCGATCTCCCGTGTGGTGATGACGGCGCCGAGCGGATGGCCGTTGCCCATGCCCTTGGCCACGGTGATGATGTCAGGCACGACCCCCTGCTGCTCGAAGCCCCAGAAATAATGTCCGAGCCTGGAATAACCGACCTGCACCTCATCGGCGATGCAAAGGCCACCGCGAGCGCGCACCTGCGCATAGACTTGGCTGAGATAACCGTCCGGCAGCGGAATGCCGCCGGCATTGCCGTAGACCGATTCGCAGATGAAGCCGGCAAGGCCCTTGCCGCCGGCGTCGATCGCCTCCAGCACGGGCGTTATGGCGCCGACATAGCTGGTCGCCGTATCGGGACCGCGGAATGCGCCGCGATAGGTATTCGGCGACACGACGGCATGCACCCAGTCCGGACGGGTGGTCAGTGCCTGCGGATTGTCGGCGATCGAGGTGGAGACGGCGTCACTTGCCGCCGACCAGCCGTGATAGGCTTCGAGCAGGCAGAGCATGTTGCGCGCGCCGCTATGAGCCTGCGCCAGCCGGATCGCCAGATCATTCGCCTCCGAGCCGCTGTTGACGAGGAAGACCGCGTCGAGCCCATCCGGTGAAAGCGCGGCGAGCCGTTCGGAAAATTCCGCGATCGCGGCATAGTGGAAGCGGGAATTGGTGTTGAGCCGCAGCCATTGGGCGTTGATCGCCGCCGCAAGCTTGGGATGGCCATGGCCGAGAATGGAGACGTTGTTGACCATGTCGAGATAGGTGCGGCCCTCGACATCAAATACATGCTCCTTCCAGCCGCGCTCGATCTGCGGCGGCACCGCGTAATAATTCTTCTGCGCCCCTGCCAGATGCGCCTGCCGCCTGGCGAGCAGCTCGGCGGTTTCCGGTCGCGGCGCATCCGCTTGCCGGTCGAGGAGCAGCGACGGAGAAGGGCAGAGCACCGACCAGGCCGCTGCCTCGCGCGGTGTGGCAAAGAGCGGCGGCTCGAACCCCGCGACGCTGCAAAGCTGGACGCGCAGCCCGCCGAGCGACGAAACCTCGCCGACGACCGTGCCGAGCGGGTCGCCGCCGGCAACCTCGGCTTCATTCTCGACCGAGAGGTCGAGCCCGTCGAGGTGCAGGGTCATGCGGTCGCTGGTCAGCGTCAGATGTTGGTCCTTCCAGCCGATGCGGCCGGCAAACGGCGCAGCAACGGCGCTGCCTGCGGCAAGGCATATATCGATATGCAGGGCGCAGGTCGCCTGTCCCCTGGCGGTTCCCGCCCGGGAAAGCCGATATTCGCCGTAGCGCGTCGCGGCCGTGCCGTTTTCGGTCGCAGCGCGGGCAAGCAGCCGCCAGTCCATGTCGGCATTCAGCCAGTTGCCGGCGGAAAAATGCGGGCTCCGTACACCAAGATCGACATAGGCGATCCCGGCGGGCTCGATGTCAGGCAGCAGCGGCAGCCATCCCGAAGTTTCCGGGGCGGCGACATCGGCGCCGGCGGCCTTGAGGATCGCCGCTTCCATAAGCTCGAAGGGCACGGACATCGCTGTATCGAAGATCGCCCGCTCGCGGTCCAGATTGCCGCGTGCATAATCATTCTCGGGATCGATCGAAATCTGCTGCTCGCCGCTGGCGACAAGAATGACCGCGCGCGCGACGATCAATGGCCAGAGCGCCTTCAGCTCCTCCTCGGTCAGCGGATAGATCGCCTGATAAGCGGTGATGGCGGGGAGGATATGAAAAGGGTCGCCCTCGGCATGATGCAGCAGCGAGGCGCAGGTGACGGCGAGGTCGCCGACCAGCCAGCCGCGGATGATGTCGCCGAAATCGATCACCCCGTCGGGGATTATATGGCCATGGGCATTGCGGTGACCGACGACATTGTCGCCGGTAACGTCGTGATGCACGGCCTGCAGCCGAAGCGACGGCGCCAAGGGCTGGATGCGGCGGACCGCCATCACCATGGTCTTGGCAATCCGGTCGCGCGCGGCGCTGTCGGTGATGACGGAAAGCAGTTGCACCGCGACCGGCCCGGCGCGCCTGAGATCCCATTGCAGGCTGCGGTCGAGGCCGGGGTGGTTGAAGTCGGCAAGCGCCAGCGCCAGCCGCGCGCAGAGCGCGCCGAGCGCCGCGACGGAAGCCGGCGCCAGATAGGTCAGTTCCGTCAGCCCCTGGCCTTCCAGATATTCGAGCAGCCGGACTTGGCAGCCTTGTCCGCGCACGGTCAGGACGAGGATCTCCCGTCCGTCATTGGTGGCGATCACATTGGGAACGCGTGGCGCATCTTGCCTGCTCTTGAGATGATGGATCGCCGCATTCTGCGCCTGGAGTTCGCGGGTCTCGTAAACGGCATGGCAGATCTTCAGGACGTAGCGACCGCGATGGCTATCGACGCGGAAGTTCCGATCCTGCTGGCTGCCGAGTTCGGCAACGGCGCCGGACAGACTGTAATGGGCAAGCAGGATCTCTTCCGCGTCGGCAACGGTCACGTCGGGACGCGGCAGCGCCATGCGATCAACAAGCGCCTCGTCGGTCATGACACCCCTCCCGCAGCATGATTCGATTACCTATTGAAGGCGATAATCAAATACTTGCTGCTGGCAGGCAACGGGAGATTGTCGTTTGCCAGCAAAAGAGAGTGGGTCTCGCCCGCGATCAACCCATGCGTTCGGAGGCGTAGCTGCCGGGGCTTGCCGGGAAGACCACGGTGCGGTTGCCGTTGATGAAGGTGCGGTGATGGATATGGGCGTGGATGGCGCGGGCCAGCACCTGGCTTTCGACATCGCGGCCGATCGAGACGTAGTCGTCGGGCGACTGCGCATGGGTGATGCGCGCCGTGTCCTGCTCGATGATCGGGCCTTCGTCGAGATCGGCGGTGACGTAATGCGCCGTCGCCCCGATCAGCTTGACGCCGCGGCCGTAGGCCTGCTTGTAGGGGTTGGCGCCCTTGAAGCTCGGCAGGAAGGAATGGTGGATGTTGATGATCTTGCCCGACATCTTCTGGCACATCTCGTCCGACAGGATCTGCATGTAGCGGGCGAGCACGATCAGCTCGGTGCCGGTCTGCTCGGCCACCTCCATGATACGGGCTTCGGCCTGAACCTTGTTGGCCTTGGTGACCGGAATATGGTGGAAGGGAATGTCGTGGTTGACCACGACCTTCTGGTAGTCGAAATGGTTGGAGACGACGCCGACGATGTCGATCGGCAGCGCGCCGATCTTCCAGCGGTAGAGCAGGTCGTTGAGACAATGGCCAAAGCGCGACACCATCAGCAGCACCTTCATGCGCTTCTCGCTGTCGTGAAATTCGTAATCCATCGAAAAGGGGGCGGCGACCGGTGGAAAATCGGCGCCGATCTCGGTGCCCGAAAGACCCTCTTCCGAGATGAACGAGACGCGCATGAAGAACTTGCCGGTATCGAGATCGTCGAACTGCGAGCTGTCGATGATGTTGCAGCCCTTGTCGGCCAGATAACTCGAAATCGCCGCCACGATGCCGCGCGTCGACTTGCAGGATACCGTCAATACATAGCTTCTCATGTCTCTCGCTCTTCCCTCTTCAAGACCGCCGCCGTGCTTAGATCAAAGCCCCGGCGGCGAACAGGCCGGCGCACTTTCATTCATGCGACAAATTGCAAGATGAACCGTCATGTTTCTGCAAGTTCTCTCACGTTGGGCATAGCTTAGGAGAAGTTGCGCGAAAAACTGTGCCGCCAGCGCCGCCGGGATGCGTATTCTCGCCTTCGAGCGCTGAATCTTAGGCCGGCGGGCGGCCTGCCACGGCGACCTTGCGGCGGGGCGTGGTGATTTCGTGGATGAGTGCGCCGCCGATCGACGAGAGCACCAGCGACAGGATCACGAAGAGGACCGGCTGCTTCAGGATGCCGATCGGCAGGCGGTCGGCGGCGACCCTGAGGAAAGCCAACGTGAAGGCGTGGGTGATATAGATGCTGTAGGAGCAGTCGCCGAGATAGTTCAGCCAGCCGATAAAAGGCAGCCTGGAAAAGTCGATGGAGACCGCGCCGTAGACGATGAAGATCGCCGGAATGCCCCAGGCGTAGAACCGGCTTTCCGGCCCCATCAGCGCCTCGTTGATGAAGAGAAATGCGAACCCCAGGGCCAGTGCCGCCCATGCCCAGCGGTTCGGCAGAAGCACCTTTTGCCGGTAGAGCCAGCCGAGCACGACGCCGGCGAGAAACTCCAGGATGATCGGCTCGCCGTAGAACCGGCTGGCCGTCATCTCAGGCAGCAGCCGACAGCCGATCAGGATCATGGCAAAGACGGCCAACATCGCTGGAATCCGGCGGACTTCCGGGAGTGCCAGCAGCAGCGCAAACACGAGGTAGAAGAACATCTCGTAATTCAGCGTCCAGCCCGGCACGACGACGGGGGCGATCGTGCTCGGATCGGCGGCATTGGCCCATGGCAGAAAGAACAGCGAGGCGATGAGATGCGGCAGGTCGAACACTGTCGATTTCAGCAATGACGGGGCCGCCAGCGCCACGACGGCCGAAAACAGCGTTGCCAGCCAATAGAGCGGCACGATGCGTTTGATCCGCCGGCGGGCAAAATCGATGGGGCTCATCGCCCGCCCACTCGTTGTTAGCCACATTACCAAACCGCTGAGCACGAAGAAGATGTCGACGCCGGTCTCGCCATAGACGAAGGCGGTGGCGTCGACGGCGGGGTTGACCTTGGCAAGCTGCAGTATCGCGTGGAAATAGACGACCATCAGCGCAGCGATGGCGCGCAGATATTGAAGCTGGACAAGCATCGAGCGTCTTGCTCCTCGGGCTCGCGCGGGCGCCGTGCCGCTACGGTCAACTCATTACATCTGCCGCACGATCCTGCCGGATGCGCGGGCTGTCGTGGAAGCGCATATATCCGACGACGAACCACAGGAGACCGGCGATCTTCATCGAGAAAACAGCGGTCCCCCCGATCATCATATTCAGAAAAATGAAAAGAGAAAGTGAATGGGCGCAACGCCGCTGCGCCGCCGTGCGTCCCGCCGGAAAAAGGCAAACAAACAGCCAGAAGGCGATGACGCCGAAGATCGTCGCCGCGTAGATCAGATAAACATAGCCACTGTCGGCAAATTCGGCGACCCGGTCGACCGAAAGCCCGAGGATGGCGAGAGGATCGAGATCCATGACCTTCTTCATCGTCAGGTTGATGCGGCCGGTGAAATTGTCGCCGGTCGCATTGGGTTTCAGAGTGTAGACGAGGAAACCAGCGGCGACGATCAGCGGCATCAGCGCCAGATTGAAATTCTTCGGGATCTTCGGAAAGACGAAATAGCCGCCGATGCAGGCAAGGCAGAAGATCAGCATCGTGCGCGTATCGTTCGTCACCAGGATCAGCACCGCCGTGCCGATCATGAGCAACCGGTCCCAGCGACTAAGCCTTTCCCACATGGAAATCAGATAGATCGCGATCACGCCGCAGAAATTGGCGAGCGACACCTGTTCGAGGAAGATCGACGACGAGCGGTGGTCGATAATGCCGAAGGAGAAACGCTCGGGAAAGCCGAGCGCGTTCTGGAACAGGCCTGTCGTGTTGTAGCTCAACGGCAGCAGCCCGCGCGTATTGGCGAAATAATCGGACGGATGGACGATGCTGACGTAGAACGGCACGCTGACGATCTCGAAGATCAGGAAGATCATCACGGCAAGGCTCGCCCAGCGAAAGGCGAGCTTCATGGTTTTCTCGTTGCTCCAGCCGCCGAGGCCGGTAAAGCAGAAGATGATCAGCACGTTGCGGAAATGATCGACGAACAGCATGCGGTTCAGCACGCTGACGTAGATCGTCACGACAAGCGTGAACAGCAGGAACAGGAAGGCCGGGAGGTCCGTCTCGTAGATCCCCTTGTGCAGAATGTAGAGGATGGCGCTCGCCATGATCAGCCCCTCGCTGGCGGCGACATGCGTTATCGAGAGCGGCATGATGTTGTGGTTGATGAAGGCGAGAATGCCGTTGTAGAGCACCGACAGCAGGCCGAGCCAGAGCACCGGGTAGTCGATGCGCGACGCTTGACCGGCGGCATTGAGCCGGTTGCCGGCTATGGTGAAACTCGCTGCCTTCTGGTCGAGGATCGCCATGTCAATTCCCCGCCGGCTTGACGGTGACGCAGGCGCCGGCTTTGGCTTTTGCCGAGGCGGCGAGAAGCCGCATCTGCGGCCGCTCGGTGCCCTTTCGCGGCTGAACGTTGAACGGTTCGTCGGCCGGCCACCATTCGCCCGCCGCCCAATAGGACCAGCCAAGCCAGGCGTCGCCATTATCAGACATGGTGGAATAGATCTCGGTTAGCCCGCTCATGCAGTCCTTGTCGGCGGAGGCGCCGAATTCGCCGAGAAAGCCGCGCTTGTGGTTCTTCTTCAGCCAGGCGGTGACGCCGGTGATCGCCTCGACGGCGGCGCCTGAGCCTTCGCAGGTCGGGTGGGTTCCGGAGGAATCGGCGTCGAGATACTGGTGGACCTCATAGGCGTAGAAGTCGAGCGGATCGCGCACGCCGAGCATCACCGTGCCGTTGGCGCCGCCGATCACGTCCTTTTCCCAGCTTGCCGCGCCGCTCCAGGCGGTGCCCGGCACCAGGATGAGGTTGCGGGCGCCGACGGCGCGGATGCTGCGGATCGCCGCATTGGCGGCATCGAGCCAGTCCGTCGCCTTGATGTCGTGCGGTTCGTTCATCAGGCCGAAGAGCACGCCGTCCTGATTGGCGAATTCGACCGCGAGCCTTGCCCAGAAATCACCGAAGGCTGCATCCGTCGCCGGCACCGTGCCGATCTGCGTCTTATCGTAATAGCCGAAATTATGCGGGTCGAGCAGCACGGTCATGCCGTGCTTGCGGATCAGCCCGACGGTATCCTTGATCCGCTCGAACTCGTCCTCGTCGAGCCGCCCGCCGAGCGCCGGCTGCAGCCGCTCCCAGCGGAAGGGCAGCCGGATGATCGTCATGCCTCTTTCTGCGAAATAGCCGATCGTGTCTTCACTGGGATAGGTATAGTTGATGCCGAAGGCGCCGCCGCGCTCGCCATATTCGCCGCCGGAAAGATTGACGCCGCGAAAACAGGGCGCGTCGGCGGCAAGGGCCAGCGACGGGACGAGAGCGGCCGCAAGCAGCAGCGCCGTCAGATGTCGTCTGGTCCTCATGGCTATCCTCGCAATCGCGGCAAATCGCAACATCGGCGTTGCAGAAATTATTTTAACGGTCCGTTAGCTAAGAATTTCTAAAGTCTCAGCACCTCGGCTTCAGTCTTTCACGCTGGGCGGGACACGAGTGCGCGTATGGACCAGTATGACAGGAACAGGGTAAGCCGGCTCCCTGGCTGGCGCAGTTATGAGTCAACTCAGACTGCGCCGGAAGGCGTGCGCATGCGCAGCCCCGTCGTCCGTCCGGACGATTTCGTGCCGCCGGTGCCCGAACCCGCCGCTCCTGCCTTTGTGCCGCCACCGGCAAGTGTCGTGGAACCCCGCCGGTCCGAGCGCCCGGCGCCTTCGCCTCCGACCACACCTTTGAAACAACCGACCGTGGACGCGCGGTCGAACGCAGCGCCCGCGCCTGCCGCACCGCTTCTCGATCTCCGCTCCAGCGTTGCGGCGATCTGGAGCCGACGGCTGGTCGTGCTTGGTCTGGCGCTGCTCGGCGCCGTTGCCGGCGGGGCGGTGGCGCCGTCCATCGGGCAGAAATTCACCGCCATCAGCAGCCTCTATTTCGATCCGCGCCAGATCGGCCTTGCCGATGCAGGCGGGCAATCGTCGGGGCCTTCGCCGGAAATGATCTCGACGTTGATCGACAGCCAGGTGCAGATCCTGACCTCGGGCAATGTGCTGCGCCGCGTCGTCGAGACCATGAAGCTTGACCAGGATCCGGAATTCACCGGTGGCCGCACCGACGGCGCCGCCGTGATCGGCGCCCTGCAGAAGGCATTGGTCATCACCCGTCAGGCCAGCACCTATGTCGTTTCGCTTGCCGCGACGACCAATGATCCCGAGAAATCCGCAAGGCTCGCCAACCAAGTCGTCACCTCCTTCACCGAGGAGGAGAACAGCGCCTCGAACGGCATCTACGAAAACACCTCCTCGACGCTCGACGGACGCCTCGACGATCTGCGCCAGAAGGTACTGGAGGCCGAGCAGGCTGTCGAAACCTTCCGCGCCGACAACGACATGGTCGCCACCGAAGGCAATCTGATCTCCGATCAGCGGCTCGTCTCGCTGAACACGCTGCTGGTGACGGCACAGGAAAAGACCATTCAGGCGAAGGCCCGCGCCGATGCCGTCGCCAATCTCCGCGTCGAGGACATCGTCGCCGGCAACCAGGCGGAGGGTGGCGTCACCTCGCCGCTGGTCAGCCTGCGCCAGCAATATGCCACCCAGGCCGCCGCCGTCGGCAGCCTCGAAAGCCAGATGGGCACGCGCCATCCGCGCCTGCAGGCGGCCCGCTCCTCCCTGCAAAGCATTGCCGGTGAAATCAAGGGCGAATTGCAGCGTCTCGCCACGTCCGCCAGGGGCGAGTACGAGCAGGCCAAGGCCGCCGAGGACAGCATCGCCAAAGAACTTGCCGTGCAGAAGGCGCTGCAGGCGAGCACCTCGGACAAGCAGGTGGAATTGAACGAATTGCAGCGCAAGGCGACGGCGGCCCGCGATATCTACGAGACGGTGCTGAAGCGCTCCAGCCAGACGAACGAGGAGCAGAACCTCAACCAGAGCAACATTCGCGTCATCTCGCCGGCCGAGCCGCCGGTCAAGGCCGATGGCCCGGGAAAGAAGATCCTGCTGGTCGCCGGCGTCATCGGCGGTCTTCTCGCCGGTTTCGTCGCCGGCGCGGCCTTTGCGATCCTTGCCGGCCTCTTCGGCCATCCCGTTATCAGAAGTTATTTCAGGAAATCGCCCGCGACCGCCGCTTGATGACGGTCTCCGGTTTTCCTACATCCTGTGAGTGCCCTATTGCCGGCAGGAGAATTCCCATGCGGCTCATGATGATGCTTCTGATGTCGCTCGTTGCCGTGTCCGGCCTCGCGCCCGCGTCCGCCTCTGCCGTCGACTGGACGAAATCGGCCGATTCCAGCGTTCAGCCTCTCTATCCCTACAAGGGTCTGCCCGGCGTCAAGGCGCAGCCGGACAAGAAGGAGGAAGAATCCTATAATTGCCGCACCGAAACCGTCCAGATCCGCCGCCGTTACGACGAAATCTTCCGCTCGGGCGGCATGCCGACGCTGATGTATGTCTGCGAACGCGACGGCTTCATCTCGATGGACGACAAGGTTCCGCTGCGCGGCCACTATCAGCCGGTGCGATAGAGCCTTTCCTGGTCAGATTGAAGCATTCTGTTGGCTCAAACGGAGTCGGATGCTCGACCGGCCGGCGCGCGTCGTAGCCTAGCTCTACGGCCAAGCCGGCCGGTCGAGCAGGCGGCCCGTTTCAGCCAACCCTCCCGCAGATTTGCCTGGCAAATCTGCAAGACTTGGAAATCGCCGGACGCACTTATCGCTTTGCCATAGCGAAGCGGTGCGGCCGGTGGGCCGGACATCTTTCCGCCAGGATCAGAGGCGATCGGCTCGGATGTACCTGGGGTATGCCCATCGCCAATCGCCTCTGCCCTGACGAAAGCCTGCTCCGGCAGAGTGCTTCAATCTGACCAGGAAAGGCTCTAGGCGCTTCAGCCGGTCAGCAAAGCCGCTGAATGCGCCTGTCGGAAACGTTCGATCGGAAATTCCATCCTCAGATAGTCGAAGCCGGCATTTGCTTCTGGTCGATCAACGACCGAATATTTGACCATGTCCTCTTCCTCGATGCGCCGCAGCGGCAGGCTTTCGGCTGCCGAAAAGCCCAGCCGTTTGTAGAGGCCGATCGCTTTTTCATTGTGGGAGAAGACGTGCAACTCGGCCGTTTCGGCCCCAAGCCCGGCGAACGTCCACTCCAGCATTGTCATGCCGCAATGGAACATCAAATTGCGGATATCGCTCGCCCGGCCGCGGATGACATTGTCGAATTCGGCCGAGCCGGGCCGGATGTTGCAGACGCCGAAATTGCCCAACCGGTTTCCGCCGGGATCGCAAATGACGAATAGGATTCGGTCATGGGCGGGCAGCGAGATGCTTTCGAGCCACCGCCGCGTACGTTCCTTGCTGGCGCTAAACTGGGTGAGGAAAAACGGCATCGACTGGTTGCGCCACGTCGTCAGGTCGTCGATCAGGCCAGGCTCGTCGAGCATCGATCTGTCGATGCATTGCAGGTCGCCCACATGCCTGCCGCTATCGTCCCTGATCGGAAGTCGGAGCCGTCGTGCCGGATCCGCATTGTCCTTGAGGTTGACGATATCCACTTGCGCCATGAACGGCTATCCCTGATTGTCCGCTCACGCCTTGCGGCAGATGCAGTAGCCGCCCGGCGACGAAGACAGCACGAGCTTGCCGTTCAGGACCGGATCGACTTCGAAGCGGTCGGTTTCCGCCAGATAATCGGTGACTGCCTTCAGCGGCTCATTGCCGCGCAGCCAAATCTGGGAGCGCTTCGTGAAGGCCTGCTCCTCGGTCAAGTGGCCGATGAGCGTGTCGGCGACGACGAGGTAGCAGCCTTCCGTCACCAGCGGACCGTAGGCTCGGCATTCCGCCAGAACATGCTCGTAGGAATGGTCGCTGTCGAGCACAACCATGACGCGGGCGCCCGGCGGGATCTCGGCCTTCACGGCGGCAAGCACGTCGTCGTCGACGGAACCGCCCTGGATCATCTTGATCCGGCTCGACATCGGATGGGATTCGATCGACTCGCGATTATGGGCGCGGATGTCGATGTCGACCCCGACAACTTTGGCCTTGTCATTGCCCGTGGCGGCGAGGATCGACGCCATGAAGATCAGCGAGCCGCCGCGCGCGATGCCCGTTTCGATGATGACATCGGGTTTGGTCGCCCAGATGACTTCCTGTGTCGCCAGGATATCGACCGGAAGCTGGATGATCGGCACGCCCATCCATGACCAGAGATAGAAGTAGTCGAACTTGTCGAGCCCGATCAGCGTGTTCAGCGACTGTTGGAAACTTGCCTCGTCCTTGCCGAGCGCAAGCGACATCTCCCGCCTGTGGGCTTCGAATTCGAGACGATCGTCCTTCGTGGTCATGACTGTTCTTTGTCCTTCGCTGTAGGGCTGCCTTAGACCGACTGCCGCAATGCCGTGCTGTTATGGTAGATCCGCCCGGCCGCCACATCGAGCAGCGTTGCCGCCACCCGGTCGATATCGGCTTCGCTCATGTCGTGATAGCTGGGCAGGTTGATCGCGCGGCCCGGAATGCTCCAGGCGTTGACGTTCTCGGGCCGGTCATCGAACATGGAGAGGCTGGAGAGGGGATGGAAGAAGACGCGCGCGTCGATATTGGCGGTCTCGAAGGCCTGCTGCATCATCTCGCGGACAATACCCGTCGACCGATGAAAGACCGCGGTCGGCATCCACGCGCCGTTAATCGTGCCGCTATATTCCGGGTTCATCGAGATGCCCGGCAGGGCGGAAAGCCGGACCATGTAAGCGGCGAGGATTTCCCGCTTGCGGGCGACGAGTTCTTCGATGCGCTCGAGCTGTGCGCAGCCGATGGCCGCCTGGATGTTGGACATTTTGTATTTGAAGCCGATTTCGTCGGGCCAGAACTGCTTGGTCTGGCCGCGCGCGCGGCCGTGGTTGCTGAGCGTCAGCACCCGTTCGTAAAGCGCGGCGTCGTTGGTGACGAACATGCCGCCTTCGCCCGTCGTCAACGTTTTCGTGCCGTGGAAGGAGAAGGTGCCGAAGGCGCCCATCGAGCCGGCGCGGCGGCCGTTCCAAACGGAGCCGATCGCTTCCGCCGCATCCTCGATCACTGGGATGCCGGTGCGCTTGCCGATCTCGAGCAGCGCATCCATGTCGCAAAGATTGCCGTAGATGTGGGTTGCGATGATCGCCTTGGTCTTCGAGGTGATGTGCCGCTCGACCTCGTCTGGATCGATGCACCAGGAGTCCGGCAGCACGTCGACGAAAACCGGCTTGGCGCCGAGGTGGACGATCGGCGAGACGGTGGCGACCCAGTTGGTGTCAGCGAGGATCACTTCGTCGCCTTCGCCGACACCGAGCGCGGCCAGGCCCATGTGCATGGCGCCGGTGCAGCTCGATGTAGCGATGGCGAAGTCGCTACCGAGATGGGTCTTGAAGTCGCGTTCGAAGCGGTTGATGTAGTCGTAGCAGCGTGCGCCCCAGCCGGTCGCTGCCGCGTCCGTGGCATAATCGATTTCAAGCTGGGTGATGGAAGGCTTGGTGTAGAAGATCCTGTTTGTCATGCCGCTAATTTCTGTTGAATTGAAATCGAGACGCGGGCGCCCGCCACGACGCTAGCTTTTGAAACTGGCGCGAGGCTCACATGATGATGTGCCGGGCGACATCGTGCTCGTGGAACACCAGATTGGGCAGGTAGCCGAGTGCTACGAAATATTCCCGGTCGCTGTCGACGTTGATGAAGACGGCAGTGCTTTCCAGTGGGCTGTCGCTGATTTCCACCGTAACCTTCACCTTTTCATTGAGGCCGAGTTCGCGCATCAGGCCTTCGAGTGCGGTGATTTCCGAGAAGCCGCCGAGAAGCAACGTGTCGATGCCGATTGCCGAATTCACTTCGCTCACCAGCGTCTGGATGGCGACCATCAGAGGCAGCCCTTCGCGGAAGGGGCGAATTTCCGGGTGGTCGAGCATCCCGCCCCACATGATGCGGGTATAGAGCTCATAGGCCTTGATGAAATTCTTGCGCGCGGCCCAGAAGCGGAAGGCGACCGCCATGCGGTTGAGCGTGAAGATCTTGCACATCTCTTCATACTTGAGACGTGACTCGGGCGTCAGGATCACCGCCCCGCGCCTGGCGCCCGTATAGAGGAAATATTCAAGTCCGCCGCGATAACGATCCCAGCTCGTCATGACGTCATTGGCGCCTTCCTGTGGACGGTCACGAACGATCGCCGAATTGGCGATGGAGCGATAGAACGGCCGCTGCAGGAAGGCGACCGCGCCTTGATCGAGGAAATGCGCAAGGAACGGGAACGGGTAGAAGCAGATGTCCCGCGGGATCCAGGCCGACCGCAGGGCCGACGCGCGGTAGATCGCGATTTCCGGAAAGATGTGGCGTTCGAAGATATACTGAAAGACGTCGCCGAAGCTGCCGCGCGGAAACTTCCGATCCTCCTCGACATTGTAGAACTTGGTGATGTCGTTTTTGGCGACTTCGTCATAGAGGAACCAGGGCGCATGGGCGCAGGTCACATCCTGGTTCTCATCGAGATATTTGACGGTGTTGGCCACCGCATCGGCAATCAGGATGTCGTCGTCGGCGAGATAGACGACGTATTCGCCCCTGCCGAGGCGAAGAGCGCTCGTGACGTTGGCGTTAGCGCCCGCATTGACCTCACGCTTGTAATAGCGGATCGGCAATCCGTGCCCGATGAACTCCTCGACAACTTGCTGGGTGTGATCAGTGGAGGCATTGTCACAGATGACGATCTCGAAGGGAAAATCGAATTTATAGTCGTTCCGGCAATAGGTCAGCGCGTTTCTGAGGTAGGCCTCGCGATTGTACGTCGGGATGCAGATGCTGAGTTTGATGCCGCTCAAAGGCTTGTCTCCTGGCCGTAGCTCTCAAGCGCGGCGTCGCGCTCGCTGATGATGCTCGGCATGAACGGCCAGGCGATGGAAAAGGCGGGATCATCCCAGCGGACCCCGCGGGCAAGTTCCGGTACGTAGGTTTGCGACATCTGGTAGAAGAGCTCGCAGTCGTCCTCGAGGGTCAGGAAGCCGTGCGCGCATCCGACAGGTATGTAGAAGGCATTGTGACTGATGGCATCGAGCTCGACGGAGGCCCACTTGAGATAGCTCGGCGAATCCGGCCTGAGATCAAGTGCCACGTCGAAGACCCTGCCGCGCGTGGCGCGCACCAGCTTCGCCTCCGGCCGCGGCTCGGCCTGGTAATGCATGCCGCGCAGCGTCCCGCGCATGTGGTTCTGGGAGACGTTGCACTGCGGGTAGACGGGCACCAGACCCCGCGCCGCGAAGGTCTGTGCGTCGAAGGTTCGTGCGAACATTCCCCGGTCGTCGGAGCGCGCGTCGACTTCCACGACAAAGGCGCCCGAAACCGCCGTCGGAAGGAATTTCATCCGAGCACCGTCAGTTCCGGCACGGCGACGGCAAAGCGTCCACCCCAGGCTCCGACCCTGCTGTTGGCCGCAACGACTTCGTTCTTGATGTTCCAGGGCAGGATGAGAATGTAGTCCGGCCGCGTCTCGTCGATCTTCTCAGGCGCATAGATCGGCAACTTGCTTCCCGGCAGGAAGTGTCCCTGCTTGTGCGGATTACGATCGACCACGTAGTCGATCAGGTCGGTGCCGACACCGCAGAAATTCAGCAGCGTATTGCCCTTGGCTGCAGCGCCATAGGCAGCGACCGTCTTGCCGTTGCGCTTGGCCTCGTTGAGGAAGGCGAGCAGCCCGTCCTTGATCGGCGCGACGCGGTTCTGGAAGGCCTCGTAGATCTCGACCTTGTCGAAGCCGGCAGCCGCCTCAGCGGCGCGGACTTTGGCTAGGCCGTGACCGATTGCGTGAACCGTGGATGTTGCACGGCAGGCAAGCACGCGGAGGCTGCCGCCATGGGTCGGCAGTTCCTCTACGTCGAATACATCGAGGCCGTGCGCGGCGAAGACTTTTTCGACGGCGAGCAGCGAAAGATAGTAGAAATGCTCGTGGTAGACCGTGTCGAACTGGATGTTTTCCATCAGCCGCAGCAGATGCGGGAATTCAACGCTGACAACGCCATCCGGCTTCAGAACGGCAGAGAGCCCGCCGACGAAGTCGTTGATATCAGGCACGTGGGCCAGCACGTTGTTGCCGATGACGATGTCGGCGGCAAGGCCGCGGGAGACGAGGTCGGCAGCGGTTTCCTTGCCGAAGAAGCGCGCTTCCGTAGGAACGCCGATCTGCCGCGCCACCTCCGCGACGTTCTCAGCCGGCTCGATGCCGAGCACCGGCACGCCGGCCTCGACGAAATGTTTGAGAAGATAGCCGTCATTGCTCGCCACTTCGATGACCTGCGACGCCGCGGTAAGGCCGAAACGTTCGCGGGCCATGATGGTAAACTGGCGGGCATGCTCCACCCAGCCGTCGCTGTAGGAGGAGAAGTAGGCATAGTGGCTGAAGATGTCTTCCGGCGGGACGAAAGCATCGGCCTGCACCAGCCAGCATTCGGAACAGACGAAGGCGCGCAGCGGATAGGATGGCTCCGGCTGCTCGAGTTGCTCTTCCGTCAGATAGGCATTGGCGAGCGGCGTCGAGCCGAGGTCGACGAAACGATGCTTCAACGGAGCATCGCAAAACCGGCAATTGTGCGCTGTCATGATACTGCTTCCTCATATGCCGCGATCTGGCCGAGCGAGAAGGCGCGCATGTCTTCGCCCTCGCGGTTGGCTTTGTACCAGGCGGCAGTCCAGTCGATGGTCTGTTGCAGGCTCAGCCGCGGGCGCCAGCCGATGGTGTCGAGCGCGAGCGCCGAGCTCAGGGTCAGCGCCGGCGCTTCGGGCAGATGTTCCCCCGGCGCCAGCCGCCACACGTCTTCGACGCGATGCGCACGCCCGAGCGCCTCGGCAAGTTCGGAAACAGTGGCGAAGCTTTCGGGATGCGGGCCGAAATTCAACGCATTCGGCAGATCCTTGACGCGTTCCTCGGTCAGCGCTTTCGCGAAGCCGAGATAACCGCCAAGCGGCTCCAGTACGTGCTGCCAGGGGCGGATCGCCGCGGGATAACGCAGCATGATCGGCTGGTTGCTTTCGAAGGCGCGGATGAAATCCGGGATCAGCCGATCCCTGGACCAGTCGCCGCCGCCGATGACATTACCGGCGCGCACCGTGGCGAGCCTGAGATCTCGGCCATTGAAAAAACTGTCGCGGTAGCTCTGGCAGATGAGTTCGGTACAGGCTTTGGAATTGCTGTAAGGATCCTTGCCTCCGAGCGTATCGGTCTCGACGAAGGGGATGCCGCTGCCATTATTGGCGTAGACCTTGTCCGAGGTGATGACCAGCACTGTTTTGACGGAGGGCGTCTGCCTGACTGCGTCGAGAACATTTGCCGTTCCCATGACATTGGTCGAGAAGGTCTCGGCCGGGTTCTCATAGGAACGCCGCACCAGCGCCTGCGCCGCCATATGGATGACGATCTCCGGCTCGAAACGCCTGGAGAGAGAAAGAAGCGCCTCGGCGTCGCGGATATCGACGATGTGATGGCCGCGATCGTCCCAGGGAGCGAGTTTCCGATAGAGTGACGGTTCGGTCTCAGGCGCCAGGGAAACCGCGCTCACCTCAGCGCCGAGCCGTTCCAGCCACAGGGAAAGCCAGGAACCCTTGAAGCCGGTATGGCCGGTGAGGAAAACCCGCCGCCCTTTCCAGAAATCGGTCAGGCCCATTGCTTCCACGGCGCCTTCCCGGAATTCCAGAGTTCTTCCAGATGGGTGCGCTCGCGAAGCGTATCCATCGGCTGCCAGAAGCCGTCATGCTTGAAGGCGGCAAGCTGGTTGTTGGCGGCAAGCCATTCCAGCGGTCCGGCTTCCCAAATCGTGTCGTCGCTTGGGATGAGATCGACCACCGAAGGGTCGAGCACGAAGAAGCCGCCATTGATACGCTGGCCGTCGCCTCGAGGTTTCTCGACGAAGGAGGTGATGAACTGGCCTTCGATATTCGTGGCGCCGTAGCGTCCGGGCGGGGTTACCGCGCACATCGTCGCCTTCAGGCCGTGATCGCGATGGAAGGCGACTTCGGCGGCGATGTCGATGTCGCCGACACCGTCGCCATAAGTCATGCAGAAGGGTTCGCCTGGTGTCAGATGGTCGCGAATGCGCCCGAGACGGCCGCCGGTCATCGAATGCATGCCGGTATCGACCACGGTCACGCGCCAGTTCGGTCGTTTACCGCCGTGATAGTTGATACTGTTGGCGCCGAGGTCGACGGTGATGTCGCTGTGGTGCAGAACAAGGTTTACGAAATATTCCTTGATCATATAGCCCTTGTAGCCGGCGCAGATGATGAAATCATCGAGCCCGTGATGGGCATAGATGTTCATGATGTGCCAGAGGATCGGCATGCCGCCGATCTCGACCAGGGGCTTAGGCCGGACGCTGGTCTCTTCGGCGAGGCGCGAACCCAGACCACCGGCGAGAATTACGACTTTCATCCCGAGCGAACTCCAGAGTGTTTAGAAACAATTATGGTTTCCGGCCTGCCCGGCGAGGCAATCCGGCATGCGGGGCGCTCACAGGCGGCACGGCCGTATGCCCATCCTGGTCCCGGTATCCGATTTCGTTCTTGTGCGAGGCTTGCGGGGGTGTCGGACGAGGCGGCCGCGCTTTCGGCAGGCCATGCGTTGAGCAATGAAACAGCCCCGCTTGGCCGCACTCGTCACGCATCCATTGCCGAGGCCGTCGATAGAAAACGGCTCTATCGGGCAACGATAGCGCCTCCCGCCTTCCCCGGCACGCTTTTTGCATTGTTACTAATATTCTAACTCTTGGGGAGAAAGTGCCATGCAATGGAACACATCGGCGGATTTTGCGCCTCTCGTTCTCTTTCTCGGCGACCGGCACAAGCGCAAGATCGTCAGGACGCTCCACGACGCAGCCGAAGTTCTGATGGTGGACTGGCCGTTTGAGGATGGAGAGGAGTACGTGGCGGCGGTGAAGGCTTGCGCCGATGCCGTCATGGGGCAAGCGGGGATGGACCGACTCAGAGAATTGCTTCTGAGCGCCGCCAGAGAGGCCGGCATGGGGGTTCTGACCGTTATTCCAGACAGCAGGAATACGACGGTCGAAATGGCCGCGTGAAGGCCATCAACCACGCCATCACGCGCCGGCCAAAGCGGCGCTGACGCATGAGATGCACATGCTGCGAACCGCCCGATAAGGGAAAGCTCTGCTGATGGCTCCCGCAGGATACCGGTCCGCCGGCCGCTTACTGTCGACAGATGCACACGTCGTCCCGAAAAAAACCTCACTTCGGAATCCCGAAATTCCCCCGCTTCGGGATTCCGAAATCCGCCGGGTTTTGCGAGGTGTTGCCGTGGCGAAACATCCAATGATTTCAAGTCGGCAACCAATTTCGGGATTCCGAAGTGCTATATAGAATATGGGAGGAGTTCGCGGAATCGCCGCTATTCTTGTCCCGAAGAGACGGTTAGGCCTCTAGATCAAGCTGGAGTGGAGTGCTGGCTGCTTCGGCTACTTTAGCCTTCCGATTTTTTGCCGCACGGCGTGGTGGCTTTGTGATCTTTGGCAAAGTGTCGGAGCCGAACTCGTCTGACTCGGAGCCGACCAGCAGCGGATAGGCAGCAAGCGCCGCACCGGCCGAGGATACATCAACGACCTGGTTGGGCGGAGGCATTTCAATGGCCGGCTTGGCGGCTGGCGCCTCGCGCGCCTTTGAAGGCTCAGGGGCGCTGGCTACGGATGTGGCGTATCGGATCATCACAAGGCTCCATTTTGTTCGCTTTATGTTCCATTCGGCAATGAACAAGTCAATGGCGGCTGGGTATCGGCGACCGGCATACGCGTTAATATGGATTTTGAAAGTCCGTGGAATTGAGCAGGCAAGCCTTGAACGCATTGCTGCTGGCCTGTTTCCACAGGCACAAATGCGTAAATTTTGGATAGGCTTAACTCCTTGATCCGGTAGCGATCAAGAATGGAATGGTGCCCAGAAGAGGACTCGAACCTCCACACCCTTTCGGGTACCAGCACCTGAAGCTGGCGCGTCTACCAATTCCGCCATCTGGGCGACGGAGAGCGATGTAAGGGGGCGGCTCCTGACTGTCAACCGGGTTTTTGAAGTTTTTCTGACAGTTGGCGAAAAACAGTCGGTCATATGAGAGGGAGCGGCCGGAGGGCAGGCATAGCGCTTCGCTTGGTACGCCCTATATAAAGGAAATATCGAAAGGAATCCCTCATGCCCGTTGTCCGCATGCTAGTGTTCGCCGGTCTTCTCGCCGTTCTCGCGCCTGCCATGGCGGGCGCTGATTCGCTGAAGCTGGGCAAGCCGGGGATCGGGCCGCTCAACACCGGATCGACGCTCTGCGATTTTCGCGGGTGCTTCGGTTTCGGGCCGCAGCAATGGCATCGACCCGCCTATGTCCAGCCGAATTACCGCCCGCGCGGCGCGACGGGTCCGACCTATTACCAGCCGGGTGCGGCTGGCCGGCCGCAGCTGACCTATGAGCCGCCGCCGGTGCGCCGGCTGCAGCCGAAGGTGGCTGACAAGAACAGCCATGTCGCCTGGTGCAGCAATGAATACCGCTCCTACGATCCAAGAACGGATCGCTTCCTCACCTATGAAGGCATCTACAAGACCTGCCGCTCGCCCTATCGCTGAGTTGCCGCCGTTAGCTTTCGAGCAAGGCGCGGTCGACATGACCGAGATCGCGGCCGGGCTCGATGATATCGCGCACCCGCTGCTTCAGTTCCTTCGGCCCGGGAAAGCCGCCGTCGCGCTTGCGCTCCCAGATCAGATCGCCGTTGACGCGGATCTCGAAATTGCCGCCGGTGCCGGGGATCAGCGCTACTTCCCCGAGACTGTCGGAAAAAGTGTGCAGCAGCTCCTGCGCCATCCAGGCGGCGCGCAGCAGCCAGTTGCACTGAGTGCAGTAGAGGATCGAGACACGGGCTTTTTCGGTCATGGCAGACTCCTTTTCTCTGCGCTGATGTAAGCCCTGTTGTTGGCGCGCGCAATCGCCAGCGTCTTGCGCGCCACCCGCCGGCATGGTCTCTTCCTCTATCGGCAATACCGGGAAAAACCCATGCGAGTCGCAGTCATCGAAAATATGAAGAACACCGGCCTCGGCGCGCTTGCCGCTGCACTCCATGAGGCGGAAGCGGAGATCGAGTGGTTCCGGGTGTGGCAGGACGGCGTCCTGCCGCCGGATATATCCGGCCATGACGCGCTTGTCGTTCTTGGTGGCGAGCAGAGCGCGCTGGATGACGAGACGCACCCCTATCTGCCGGAGCTCGTCCGGCTTTCGCGCCGCTTCGGCGATGCCGGCAAGGCCGTGCTCGGCATCTGCCTCGGTAGCCAGATCCTCGCCCGCGCCTATGGCGGCGACAATTTGCTAGGAAGCGCCCGCGAATTCGGCTGGCACGGGATCGGCGTCACCGAGGAGGGCCAGGCCGACCCGCTGCTGTCGGCGCTTGGCGGCGAATTCACCATCTTCGAATGGCATGTCGATACGTTTTCCCTGCCCGCCGGCGCGGTGCGTCTGGCGACAAGCCCTGTCGCCGAGAACCAGGCTTTCCGCATCGGCCGCGCCGTCTATGGCACCCAGTTCCATTTCGAGGCCAATTCCGCGGTCGTCGCGCAATGGAAGGCCGAATTCCCCGATACGATCGAGCGCATCGCGCCAGGCTGGCTGGAGAGCCATGCCGAACTGGCGGCAAGACATGGGCGTGGCGCCGATGCCGCGGGCCTTGCCATCGCCCGCGCCTGGGTCAGCCTGATCGAAGCAGACGAGATCGAGATGCTGTCAGAGGCCTCGGCGTGAGAGGCGAGGTCATGCCGGCAAGCGAACGCGAGAAGATGGCGGCAGGCGAATGGTATTGCTGCCTCGATGACGAACTCGATCTCTTGCGCCGGCAGGCGCGCCGGGCTGTCCATGCCCACAATACGCTGCCGCCGGACGAACGCGGCGCCATGGCGCCAGCCCTGAGGGCGCTCTTTGCGGGCATGGCACCCGATGTCTTCATCGAAGCGCCGTTTCACTGCTCCTACGGCATCAACATCACTCTCGGCGAGCGCGTCTATTTCAATGCCGGCTGCACCATCCTCGATTCCGGCCGGGTGACCATCGGCGACCGCACCATGTTCGGCCCCGGCGTGCGGATCTATTGCGCCGAACATCACAAGGACCCGACGCTTCGCAGCCGGGGCATCGAGATCGCTCGGCCGGTCGTTTTCGGCAGCGACGTCTGGATCGGCGGCGGCGCCATCATCCTCGGCGGCGTCGCGATCGGCGATGGTGCGATCGTCGGCGCCGGCGCCGTGGTGACCAGGGATGTGCCGGCGAACGCCACCGTGATCGGCAACCCGGCGCGCGCTCGATAGGCTTCGCCCAAATTCATCTGTCGCGGCATGCAGGCCAAAGCCCCCGCCAGCATTCGTTGCCCGGCTAAAGGCCGCTGTCGGCTCGCGCATCGTAGCGTTGCCGCGCGGCGATGATGCCGGCCTGGTTCTGCTCGGTCCACAGCACCAGCGAACGGATCGTTTCGTGCAGCGTGCAGCCGAGCGGCGTCAACGCGTAATCGACCTTCGGCGGCACGACCGGATAGACGGTGCGCTCGATGATACCGTCCCGCTCCAGGTGCCGCAGCGTCGTCGTCAGCATGCGCTGGCTGATGCCGTCGATATTCCTCTTCAATTCCGTGAAGCGAAGCGTGCGTTTTTCGAGCAGCGCAATGACGAGCAGCGACCATTTGTCGGCGATCCGGTCGAGGATCTGCCGGACCTCGCATTCCTCGCGCGCATCCCATTGCAGGACGTCATAATTCTTGCCGGTGCTGCAAATGTCACTCGGTGAGTTTGAAGTGCCTTCTTCCATGGTGCCGGATCATGTCTTAACTAGGCTTCGGTTACAAGAGGGAACCGAGGCATGAAAAGTAACTCGCCTCATCCCCGTTGTTTCAGCTCGTCAACCGAAGGAACGGATCCATGTCCACCCCATCTTCCCAGACCAAATCAGAAGGACGCATGAGCCCACGCTCAGCCGGGGCACTGATCGTGCTCTGTGGCGCGATCTTCCTCGAAGGCATCGATGTCGCCATGCTCAATATCGCGCTGCCGGCGATCCGCGCCGATCTCGGCCTGTCGACAACGACGCTCAGCGCCGTCGTCAGCGCCTATGTGCTCGGTTATGCCGGCTTCATGCTGCTTGGCGGCCGCGCCGCCGATATCTTCGGCAGGAAGCGCGTCTTCCTGACGGCGCTCGCCGTCTTCCTCGCCTTCTCCGGCCTCGGTGGTTTTGCGAGCGAGGGCTGGATGCTGCTCGTTGCCCGCTTCGTCACCGGTGCAGCTTCCGCCTTCATGACGCCCGCCGGCCTGGCGCTCATCACCGCCAATTTCCCCGAGGGAGCGCAGCGCAACCGGGCGGTAATGATCTATGCGTCGACGGCGTCGGCCGGCTTCTCGCTCGGCCTTGTCGCCGGCGGCCTGCTTGCCGCGATCGACTGGCGCTGGGTGTTTTTCGCGCCGGTGGTGCTTGCGGCGAGCCTCCTTGCCGTCGCCCCGCGGCTGATCGTCGACCGGGGTGCGGGAACCGCGCGTGGAAAATTCGATCTATCTGGCGCAGTGACGCTGACCGGCGCCATGCTGCTTGCCGCCTACGGCGTCACCCGGCTCGAGCATCCTGGCGAGCGCGCGGAATGGACGATCGCCGTCTTTGTGGCAAGTGCGCTGTTCTGGCTTGCCTTCATTCTGATCGAGCGCTCCTCGGCTGCCCCCTTGGTGCGGCTCGGCATTCTGCGCTCGGGCGCCCTGATCCGCGCCAATCTCGGCGCCCTGCTGTTTGCCGGCTCCTTTTTCGGCTTTCAGTTCATCGCCTCCCTGTATCTGCAGGAGCTGCTCGGCTGGACGCCGATGCAGACGAGCCTGGCGCTGCTGGCGATCGGCATCGACGCGGTGGTTGCGCCGATCCTGACGCCGCGGCTCGTCGACCGCTTCGGCAATGTCTGCGTCATTCTCGGCGGCTTCCTGCTGGCGCTTGCCTGTTATGCGCTATTCTCTCGCATGGGCTTCGACTGGACCTATGCTGCCATGTTCCCGTCGATGCTCCTGCTCGGCCTTGCCTTCGCGCTCGGCTATGGCCCGTTGACCATCGTCGCGACCGACGGCATCGCCGAAGACGAGCATGGGCTTGCCAGCGGCTTGGTCAATACCGCGATCCAGTTCGGAGCCGCGCTCGGCCTTTCCGGCGTCAGCGCCATCGGCGCCTATATTCTGGGCGAAGAAATCTCTCCCGAAGCCCGGCTGGAATCGCTACGTGTGGCGCTTCTGGTGCCGATGGCGGCTGCAGCCCTCGGCGCGCTGGTCATGGCAACGGGCCTGCGGGGCCGCGGCGGCTCCCGCCGCGAAGCGGTCGCCTGACCATGCTCGGCAAGGCTACGCATCGTGGCCTTGCCACCTCGACAGCGGCGATCATTCCGCTAGATCATCGGCAAACGGGAGAAATATCATGACAGCGCAAACCCTACCCATGGAAGGCGGCTGCCGTTGCGGCCAGGTGCGGTTGAAGATCAGCGCGCCGCCGCTGCTGACCATGGCCTGTCATTGCACAGGCTGCCAGAGGATGACCGCGAGCGCCTATTCGTTGAGCGCCGCCATCCCCAGTGAAGGCTTCGAGGTGACGAAAGGCGAGCCCGTCATCGGCGGCCTGCACGGCGTTACGAAACACTATTTTTGCCCGCATTGCATGAGCTGGATGTTCACCCGCCCCGAAGGCATGGACTGGTTCGTCAACCTGCGTGTGACCATGCTCGACGATCCCAGCTGGTTCACCCCCTTCATCGAGACCTGGACGAGCGAGAAGCTGGCCTTTGCCGAGACCGGCGCCGTGCACAGCTACGAGGCGCTGCCCGAGATGGAAGCCTATGAGGGGCTGGTGAAGGAGTATATGGGCAGGGGATGACGGCTCAGAAGCCCTGAAAGAGAAAATCCAGGGCGCTGGTGATACGATCGCTGTCGGAGGTGAGATCCGCGGCGACGACGCCGATCTCTTTAATGGAAATCGCACCGACAAATTGGGTCGCCATCACGTATGGCACGTCGTTGATCACAAATTGCGGATTGAGCTGGCGCATTATTTTGGGAAGAGCTTGCAGCGGAAGCATCGGTGCCATGATCCGCGTCGTCAGCTCGCCATGCAGATCTGACTGCAGATCGAGAGCAAGCGCATCGGTATGCACGAGATTGTAGACGTGAAACCGTGCCATCAGAATTGGCGATATTTCCGAAACGGCAGGCCGTGCTTTTCGACATAGGCGTTGGAAGCGGCGATAGCCTCGGCATTCTCGATACGCCACAGCCGCTCGCGTTCCGCCTTTATGGCTTTCGCGATTCCATCTTCCGCCGCCCTGGATATATTGATCTTGAGGTCGCGCGCCTGCGAGACGAGACCTTCATCGAGAGAGAGGTTCGCTGCTTTTCTCGCATGCTGCGCCATGACGATCTCCTTGGTTTGATGCGCACACTATATGCGCATCAGATGCCATTGAGAAGCGTTACTCGTCGCCCATCTTCAGCGCTGCAATAAACGCTTCCTGCGGAATCTCGACCTTGCCGAACTGGCGCATGCGCTTCTTGCCAGCCTTCTGCTTGTCGAGCAGCTTGCGCTTGCGGGTGGCGTCGCCGCCGTAGCATTTCGCCGTCACGTCCTTGCGCAACGCCGAGATGGTCTCGCGGGCGATGACATTGCCGCCGATCGCCGCCTGGATCGGAATCTTGAACATGTGCTTCGGGATCAGCTCCTTGAGCTTTTCGCACATGTCGCGGCCGCGCTTTTCGGCCGCCGTCCGGTGCACCATCATCGATAGCGCGTCGACCGGCTCGCCATTGACGAGGATCGACATCTTCACCAGGTTGCCCTCGCGGTGGTCGGTCAGCGTATAGTCGAAGGAGGCGTAGCCCTTCGAGATCGACTTCAGCCGATCGTAGAAATCGAAGACGACTTCATTGAGCGGCAAGTCATAGGTCAGCATCGCGCGCGTGCCGACATAGGTGAGTTCGATCTGGATGCCGCGGCGGTCCTGGCAAAGCTTCAGAATGCCACCGAGATAATCGTCTGGTGTGAGGATCGTCGCGCGGATCCACGGTTCGTGGATTTCGGAGATCTTGACGACATCGGGCATGTCGGCCGGGTTGTGCAGCTCGCGCTCCGTGCCGTCGGTCATGAACATCTTGTAGACGACGGAGGGTGCGGTGGCGATGAGGTCGAGGTCGAACTCGCGCTCCAGCCGCTCCTGGATGATTTCGAGATGCAGGAGGCCGAGGAAGCCGCAACGGAAGCCGAAGCCGAGGGCGGCCGACGATTCCATCTCGAAGGAAAACGATGCGTCGTTGAGGCGAAGCTTGCCCATGGCGGCGCGCAAATCCTCGAAATCGGCGGCATCAACCGGGAACAGGCCGCAGAACACCACCGGCTGCGCCGGCTTGAAGCCAGGCAGCGCCTGGGCGGTCGGCCGCTTGTCCTCAGTGATCGTATCGCCGACGCGGGTATCGGCCACTTCCTTGATCGAGGCGGTGATGAAACCGATCTCGCCGGGGCCGAGGCTGTCGATATTGACCATCTTCGGCGTCAGCACGCCGACGCGCTCCACCTGGTATTTCGCATCGGTGCCCATCATGCGGATCGTCTGACCCTTGGTCAGCACGCCATCGATGATGCGCACGAGAACCATGACGCCGAGATAGGTGTCGTACCAGCTGTCGACCAGCAGCGCCTTCAGCGGCGCTTTTTCGCCGCCGGGGCTCTTCGGCGCCGGCAGCTTGTTAACGATCGCCTCCAGCACGTCGGGAATGCCGAGACCGGTCTTGGCCGAAATCAGCACGGCCTCCGAAGCGTCGATGCCGATCACTTCCTCGATCTGCTCCCTGATGCGGTCGGGTTCGGCGGCCGGCAGGTCGATCTTGTTGAGGACGGTGACGATTTCGTGGTTGTTGTCGATCGCCTGGTAGACGTTGGCGAGCGTCTGCGCCTCGACGCCCTGGCTGGCGTCGACGACGAGCAGCGAGCCCTCGCAGGCCGATAGCGACCGCGAGACTTCGTAGGCGAAGTCGACATGGCCGGGCGTGTCGATCAGGTTGAGAATATATTTCTCGCCATTGTTCGCCTGGTAATGCAGGCGCACGGTCTGGGCCTTGATGGTGATGCCGCGCTCGCGCTCGATATCCATATTGTCGAGCACCTGCTCGGACATTTCGCGCTCGGCAAGGCCGCCCGTCGTCTGGATCAGCCGGTCGGCCAGCGTCGATTTGCCGTGGTCGATGTGGGCCACGATCGAAAAGTTGCGGATATGGGACAGCGGAGTGGTGGAATTGGTGCTCATGCGCGCCATATAGCAGCGCCGCCCCCTGCCGCAAAGCGGTAATTATCCCGCTGTTTACGCTATTTTGTCGGCCGGTCGGGCGCGGATCAGACCGGCCACGTCTCCAGCCGCCAGGCTGAATCCCAGAACATCCATTCATATTGCGAGGCGCGCACGAAGACATCGCTCATCTCGGCGCGCTCCACCGGTGACGCGGCGCGGGCGGCAATGTCGGTCAGCGCGATCACCTCGCGGGCACCGGCGGCAAATTGCGGATCGCCATAGGTGTTGATCCAGGCCTGGAAGGCGTTGCCCTCGATCGCCGGCCGGTTCTTGATCGCCTCGCCGACGTGCCAGTAGATCCAGAAGCAGGGAAGGATGGAAGAAAGCGCCACCGCGTAGGAGCGGTGATAGGCGGTGGCAAGCAGGAAGTTGGTATAGGCAAAGCAGGCAGGCGAGGGTTCGGCTGATGTCACATCCGCGGAGGTGATGCCGAACTGGGTGAGGAAGCCTGCATGCAGGCCCTGCTCGACGGTGATCGCCTTCTGCGCCGAACCGAGGAAGCGCAGCACCTGCGCATTGTCGGGCGCCTTGGCCGCGACGATCGCCAGGCAGCGCGCATAATGCTTCAGGTAGAGCGCATCCTGCAGAATGTAGTGCCGGAAAACCTCCGGCGGTAGCGTGCCGTCGGACAGGCGGGTAAGAAGCGGCAAGACCTCGATCTTGGCCATAACGGGCGCGATCCTGTCCCAGGCGGCGGCCGTGAAGCTTGCCGTCAGTTCGGTGCTCTGCGTGCTGGCGTCCATCGTTTTCTCCCATCTGGATTGCGCTGCCATATATCGGCGAGGCTGTGGCGAAAGCAAGGTCAGCGCCGACCGCCTGAAGAGAGTTGATTCCATCATCGGATCATGTATTTCTCTTATAGTGGAATCATGGATCTAGAGATGGAAGACCAACTGGAACAGGCAATCGGCATCCGCATCCGCAAGCTGCGGCTGGAAAAGGGCTTGACGCTGGAGGATCTTGCCGCGTTTTCCGGCGTCAGCCGGGCGATGATTTCGCGCATCGAGCGGGCGGAGGCGAGCCCGACCGCCTCGCTGCTGGCCAGAATTTGCGCCGCCCTCGGCCTGTCGCTCTCGGCCTTCTTCGCGGAGGAAGGGCAGCAGGCCTCGCCGCTTGCCCGCCGGCAGGAGCAGCAGGTCTGGCGCGACCCGGAGACCGGTTATCTCAGAAGGTCTGTGTCGGCTCCGGGCACCGCCTCCGATGTCGACATCGTCGAAGTCGAATTTCCGGCCGGCGCCCGCGTCAGCTTCCCCCCGCATGCCAGCGCCCATGGCATGACCCAGCATGTCTGGCTGTTCGACGGCGAGCTGGAGATGACGGCGGGGGAGGTGGTCTATCGGCTGCGCCCCGGCGATTGTCTCTTCATGCCCGTCGGCGAGGGCCATGTCTTCCACAATCCCGGCCATGCCCCGGCGAGCTATTGCGTCGTGCTCGATCGCGGCGGCCGCTAACAGCTTCATTTCAGGAGAACAGCATGGCCGACATTCGTACCCTTTCTGCCGAGGAGGCGCGCGCCGCCATTCCGGCGCTGGCGCAGGTGCTTGCCGATTGCGTCGCGGGCGGCGCTTCCGTCGGCTTCATGCAACCTTACGGGTCTGAGGATGCCGTGCCCTATTGGCGCGATGTCGCCGATGCGGTCGCCTCCGGCGGGAACCTGCTGCTGGTCGCCGAACTCGACGGTCAGATCGTCGGCACGGTGCAGGTAGGCGCCGCGCAGATGCCGAACCAGCCGCATCGCGGCGATCTGAAGAAGCTCTTGGTGCATCGCTCCGCCCGCGGGCGTGGCCTTGCCCGGCTGCTGATGGATGCCGCCGAGCGCGAGGCGGCAAGGCGTGGCAAGACCTTGCTGGTGCTTGATACGGCAACCGGCAGCGATGCCGAGGCGATCTATCCGCGCCTCGGCTGGCAGCGCGTCGGTGTCATCCCGGATTATGCGCTGTGGCCGCAAGGCGGCTTCTGCGATACCACCCTGTTCTATAAGCGGCTCGCCTGATTGCGCCGGCCCGGCTCATCCCAGACGGCTTATCGCGGATGGCTGAAGGCGGAAAGCGTCTCGTGCAGCCTGGCGCCCGCCGTCCATTGCGCCGCATTCCAGCCGAACTGCCGCGCCGCTTCGATATTTTCCACCATATCGTCGATAAAGGCGATCTCGCCGGGCAGGGCCCCGGCCCGCTCGGTCGCCAGCCGGAAAAACTCAGGCGAAGGTTTGCGGTGTCCGAGCGCTGCGGAGTAGAGGATGCGGTCGAAATGCGCGCCGAGGCCGGCCTCTTCCATCAGGTAGCGCGCCCGCCGGTGCTCCTGGTTGGTCGCCAGGAAAAGCGTGATGCCGCTTTGCCGGAGCGCGGCAAGCTCTTTCAGCAAGTCGAGATCGAGGCGGCGATCGTTTTCGAACCAGTATTCCATCAGCGTCGCGGCGCTGAGATGGGGCGCGATCTTTGCCAGCACTTTGGCAAGCCCGGGCTCCAACGCTTCGCGGCCGATAATGATATCGCCCCAGCAAGTCTGGAAGAATTCCTGCTGCAGCAGCTCGAGGCGCAGTCCGAGATCGCGTTCGAGATAGGTGAAGTGCGGCAGGCCGTCGGCCGGCCGGCCATGAATGAGCACGCCGTCAATATCGACCATCAGCACTTTCATGCGGGAAATTTCCTCGTTCTCAAAACACTGGTGAAGGTGGCGTTATCTGCCTCGGCGATCAATGCCTCCTGCGGCTTTTTTGCTGGGGTCAACCCGTGTAAATCTCGACTTCAACCAACGGCAGGATCTGAAATGCGCGTCATCTATTCCGAAGACCACAAGCTGCGCGACGCCAGGACCGAGCTTTACGCCGGTCAACTGGTGACGCCCTTCGAGGCGCCGTTCCGGGCCGAATGGATCCTCGCGGCGGTGAAGGAGGCGGGCTTTGCCGATGTCGTCGCGCCCGGTGCGCACGGGCTGGAAACGGCTGGGAAGGTGCATGATCCCGCCTATCTCGATTTTCTCGCCACCGTCTGGGACCGCTGGGTGGCGGCCGGGTTCGAAGGGGAGGCGATCGCCAATTCCTTCCCGGTGCGCCGCACCAGCCAGCGTGTGCCCGAAAATATCGTCGGCGCGATCGGCCATTATGCCAATGCCGCCGACACCTCGATCACCAAGGGCTCTTATGAGGCGGCGATCGCCTCGATGCGCTGCGCGGTGTCAGGCGCCGACTGGCTGACGCAGGGTCATCGTTTCGCCTTCGCGCTCTGCCGCCCGCCCGGCCACCATGCCGGCATCGATCTCTTCGGCGGCTATTGCTTCATCAACAATTCGGGCGTGGCGGCGCAGCGGCTGCTCGACCGCGGCGCGAAAAAGGTCGCCGTGCTCGACGTCGATTTCCACCATGGCAACGGCACGCAGGATCTCTTCTATCACAGAGGCGATGTCTTCACTGCCTCGCTGCATGGCGATCCTATGCAGGCCTTTCCCTATTTCCTCGGCCATGCCGACGAGGAAGGCGAGGGGGATGGCACCGGCGCCAACCGCAATTATCCGATGCCGCCGGGCACGCCCTGGGAGGTCTGGTCTTCGGCCCTTGCCGATGCGCTCGCCCGCATCAAGGCCTTCGGCGCCGAGGCGATCGTCGTGGCGCTCGGCGTCGATACTTTCGAACGCGACCCGATCTCCTTTTTCAGCCTGACCTCTGACGATTTCACCCGCATGGGGGCGATGATCGCCGCTGCCGGCCTGCCGGTGCTGACCTGCATGGAGGGCGGTTACGGTGTGCCGGAGATCGGGCTCAACGTTGCCAATGTCCTCAAGGGTCTGGAAGCCTGATTGCTTGATATGACCGACGAGACCGTTCCATCCGATATCCCGACACCCCGCATGCTGAGCTGGGCGCGCAACTCCGCCATCTATCGCCTGGAGCGGCGGATGATGACGGAAAAGCAGCTCTTCGACGCCATCACCCGCAAGGCCAGGGAGAAGTTCGAGGATATCAGCGCGGCGCAACTCAAGGCCGTTGCCGATTTCGCCGTCAAATTTGCCTATGACAACAAGGTGCTCGACGATAGCGCCTATGCCGAGATCAGCACGCGCTCTGCCATGCGCGGCGGCAAATCGAAACGCGCGATCGCCCGGAAACTGACAGCCAAGGGTGTCTCCAGCGACAAGGTCGAGACGGCACTTGAGGAGGCTGACGATCTCTATGCCGCGGCGATATTTGCCCGCAAGCGCG
This sequence comes from Rhizobium sp. NZLR1, assembly GCF_017357385.1. NCBI lineage: Bacteria > Pseudomonadati > Pseudomonadota > Alphaproteobacteria > Hyphomicrobiales > Rhizobiaceae > Rhizobium > Rhizobium sp. NZLR1. The sequence continues at coordinate 269,889 of NZ_CP071632.1, forward strand.
CCTTCGGTCCCTTCCGCCGGGTCGAGCTCGACGACAAGCGAAAAGCCAAGGAGCTATCGGCCTTCGCCCGCAACGGCTTCAGCTTCGAGATCGGCAAGAAGGTCTTCGAAATGAGCTTCGACGACGCCGAAGAGGTGATCCTCTCCGGCCGCCTCTGATGCATCAGGTCTTTTGCTGCCCGGATCAGAAGTTTGAATTTGTCCGCCGCAAATCGCCTTCGTATGAAGAGCGCTCAATCGGAGACGCACATGGAAGACAGAACGAACGACGGTTCCGGCGTGCTGGCCATCGAAGCGCCTGCAACATCCGGCGGCGTGGCGGCGGGTGCCCTGATGTGCCTCATGTCCATGTCCTCAATCCAGTTCGGCGCGGCGCTGTCCTCCTCCGCCATCGCCACCTATGGACCAGCCGGCGCCAGCTGGCTGCGCCTTGCCTTTGCCGCCATCATTCTGGCCGTCGCCGTCCGTCCGCGCATATTCAGCTATAGCCGGGAGCAATGGACAAGCGCGCTGGTTCTCGGCACGACGACAGCGCTGATGACCATGAGTTTCTTCGCGGCGATCGAGCGCATACCGCTCGGTCTTGCCGTGGCGATCGATTTTCTCGGCCCGCTTTCGGTGGCGACCATCGGTTATGGCCTCAGCCGCCGTCTCGTCTGGCCGCTCATTGCCGCGCTCGGCGTTCTGGCTCTTGCCCATGACGGTGAAGGCTGGGTTGGGAATATCCAGGGCATTCTTTTCGCCTGCGGCGCGGGAACCGGCTGGGCGATCTATATCGTGCTCACGAAGAGGATCGGCGCAAGCTTCAAGGGGTTGGAAGGGCTTTCCATGTCGCTCATGGTCGCCGCTCTGGTCGCCACACCTTTCGGCTTCTCAGGCGCCGTGCCGGCGCTCGATAGCTACGGCCTGATCGAAATGGCAGGCCTTGCCATTCTCGTGCCGCTACTGCCCTACACGCTGGAGCTGATTGCTTTGCGGCGCATGCCGACGACCTCCTTCGGCATTCTGATGAGTCTGGAGCCGGCCATTGCGGCGCTTGCAGGCTTTGCCATTCTGGCGCAGCCCCTGACCCTTCTGCAGATGGCCGGAACGGCCCTGGTCGTCGCCGCAAGCGCCGGCGCCACCTTCTCCGCAAAGCAGTAGGGATCAGCCCGTCTTCTTGGTCGGATCGTCGAGGGCGGGATTATAGAACAGCGAGAGCGTCAGGCTCTTGGCGATCCGCTCCGCCGTCGCCATGAACCAGGCCTTGGCCTCCGGCGTTGGGGCGATATCGTCGAGCGTCGCGGCAAACAGCGACAGCCACTTCGGAAAGAGGTCAAGCGTCAGGTTCTGGACACCGGTATGCGCCTGCACCGGCTTGCCGCCATAGGCGCCGCTGCGGAAGGCGACCGCCGACCAAAAGCTCTTCATCTTCGCCATATGCGCCGGCCAACGGCCAGACAGCCTGGCGTCGAACACCGGGCCGAGATCGGGATGCGCAAGCACGCGGGCGTAGAAAGTCTCGACCAGCCTGTCGATGAAGGCCGCGTCGACGCCCATTTCCCGCATTTCGGCCTCCGCCCTTTCGCGGATCGCCGCGACATGGGCAGGGCGGCCCTGAATCTCATTGTCCATCGTAAACCCCGGCGCTGCGTGATGCGGCAGCCCTTATATAGGCCGTCATGGCAACCAGCCAAAGTCATCCGCGCCCCTTGCGGCAATCTGTCAGCGAGTCTTGCTACACACTTGACCGCCATTGCCACCTTCTCTAGATTTAGAATTATTCTAAAAAATTGGAGAAAGTCATGCTGGCGCGGTTTTTCAGATCCCCGAAACGATCTTTCGAGTCGCTGTCCGAGCAGGAGATTCTCGCCCTTGCGATCGCCTCCGAGGAGGACGATGCCCGCATCTATCTCGCCTATGCCGATAGGTTGCGCCGCGAATTTCCGGCCTCCGCCAAGGTCTTCGAAGATATGGCCGAGGTCGAGGATACGCATCGCAAGTCGTTGTTCGAAATCCATCGCCAGCGTTTCGGCGAGCGCATTCCGCTGATCCGGCGCGAACATGTCGAGGGCTTCTACGAACGCAAACCCGACTGGCTCAGGGCAAATCTTACGCTGGATGCGATGCGGCGGGAAACCGAGGCGATGGAGGAGCAGGCCTATCGTTTCTATGTCGAGGCGGCAAAACGCACCTCAGACGCCTCGACGCGCGAGCTTCTCGGCGATCTCGCCCTCGCCGAACAAGGGCATGAGGACATCGCCCGCATGCTGGGCGACAAACATACGCCTGAAGATGTCAAGCATGACGAGAACGAGACGGTGCGGCGGCAGTTCGTGCTGACCTATGTGCAGCCGGGTCTTGCCGGTTTGATGGATGGCTCGGTCTCGACGCTGGCGCCGATCTTCGCCGCCGCCTTCGCCACGCAGGATACCTGGCAGACTTTCCTTGTCGGTCTTTCCGCCTCCGTCGGCGCCGGCATCTCGATGGGCTTCACCGAGGCCGCCCATGACGACGGCAAGATCTCCGGCAGAGGTTCGCCGGTCAAACGCGGCCTTGCCTGTGGCATCATGACGGCGCTCGGCGGCCTCGGCCACGCGCTGCCCTACCTCATCCCGCACTTCTGGACGGCGACCATCACCGCCGCCATCGTCGTCTTCTTCGAACTCTGGGCAATCGCCTTTATCCAGAACCGCTACATGGAAACACCCTTCCTGCGCGCCGCCTTCCAGGTAGTGCTCGGCGGCGGCCTGGTGCTCGGCGCCGGTATATTGATTGGCAATGGGTGAGGAGCGTTAGCGACGAACACCTTGAGCGGAAGCGAAAGGTAACGGTAGACGCCTCTCCGCCGTCCAGAAAAACAAAAAGGCCGACTTTCGCCGGCCTTTCCCCACACCCCCCAAAAATCCTTACCGCAGTGCGCCGACCAGTACGTCGCGGCCGTTCTCGATGGTGACCCAGCGGCCGGAATTGTAGCTCGACTGCCGCTTGACGAAGGAATAGGGCGTTCCAAACCACGGCTTGACGTCGGAGGCGAGGTTGTCGAGCACGAAATCGCCCTCGGCGGTGCGCAGCGTCAGCACGGCATGGCCTTCACCGTCAGGCTTGCGCACGACGGTCATCAGCAGATCGGCAGCCGAAAAGCCGCGCTGGATCAGCGTCCGGCGCTTCAGCAGCGCGAAATCCTCGCAGTCGCCGGCAGTGGTCGGATAGGCCCAGACCTCATCCTTGCCGTAGATTTCCTTGTCGGTCATCGGCGTGATCGTGCGGTTGACCGTGGCGTTGACCGAACGCACCAGCGACCACTTTGCCGGCGTCATCTCGACCGGGCCAGAATTGCGGTTTGCGCCGCATTCACTGCGGTGGATCTGACAGAAATCGTAGTGGCCAATTGGCTGGGAGGTGGCATTGCCCGTTACCATGGAAGCATTTCTGCTGGGGGCCGGTATGGCGGCCGTTGCCATCGCAAACATGGCCATCATGGCCACAAAAATACCCTTTATCCGCACGCCCGCTCTTCCTCGCATCGCCCCTTATTTATTAACAAAGTGTTAATGGAGAGGGCCAAGAAGAGTCAATCGTTACTTCTTGGGAGCACCTTACGACTCGCCGACATGGTTAAAATGCAACGGGTTGGGGGCTTGCGTCAGGGGAATTTCTCGGCCGGTGCTGTTCAAACGGGCATCTGCACATTTGTCGATGAACGGATGATGCCTTTGACGGCGCTAAGCAGAAGCGCGATATCGCTCGCGCGGGAAAGCCGGTGGTCGCCGTCGCGAATGAATGTCAGCACCACGTCGTCGGCGGGAAGATGTTCGACCAGTTTCATCGCGTGCGCATGCGGCACGTCGGCGTCTTTCATGCCTTGGAGGATATGCACCGGGCAGCCCGTTTCGATGATGCCGTCGAGCACCCGGTTTTCGCGGCCGTCCTCGAGCAGTGCCCGTGTGTAGATGTTCGGCTCAGGGCTATATTGCGAGCGCTCTTCGAAATAACCCCGCTCGGCAAGCGACTTGCGCTCCTTGGCCTTGAGGTTCGGCTCGATCAGCTCGGAGGTGAAATCGGGGGCCGGCGCAATCAGCACCATCCCCTCGAGTTTTGGCCCTTCAAGTTTTGGCCCCTCGAGTTTTGGGCCTTCGAGCTTCGGGCCGTCCTGCCGCGCAAGCTCCTGCGCCAACCTGAGCGCGATCCAGCCGCCCATCGACGAGCCGACGAGGATCACTCGCTCGGGGGCAACGTAGCGGATGACGGCAAGCGCTTCCTCCAGCCAGCGTGAGATCGTGCCGTCGCTGAAGCTGCCGCCGGACAGTCCGTGGCCGGAATAATCGAGACGGATGCAGGCGAGCCCAAGTTCCGCCGCCAGCCCGTCGAGTTCCACTGCCTTGGTGCCGCTCATGTCGGACCGGTAGCCGGACAGCCAGACGAGCGCTGGTGCGCCATTGCCGGCCTGCGCCGGGCGCACCAGCATGGCGATCTCGCGCGCTGCCTCTCCCTCGCCGACCGTCAGGAACTGCGGCTGGGCATTGGGCATCTGATCGAACATCGGCGAAACTCCTGTTATTTTGGCCTATAAAACAGATTCTTGGCAGGCTGACAGCGGGTGATTTTTCCGCTAAAGGATGATATTGACTCCGTTGCAGCGATGACGCGACACGTTTGTGCACCCCGATATGGGAGCGCGAGGCTGCAACGTTCCGAAAACAACGCGAGGAGAATACGACCATTCGCAGACCTTTTAAAACCGACGCGCCCGTGAAGGACGGACCGCGCTCGAACCGTGAAATCCGCATTCCCAAAGTTCAGCTGATCGGGGCTGACGGCGAGAATATGGGCGTCGTGCCTACCGACCAGGCCTTGAAAATGGCTGAGGAAGCCGGCCTCGATCTCGTCGAAATTTCCCCCAATGTCGAACCGCCTGTGTGCAAGATCCTCGATCTGGGCAAGCTGAAATATGCCAACCAGAAGAAGGCTGCCGAGGCGCGCAAGAAGCAGAAGATCGTCGAAGTCAAAGAAATCAAAATGCGCCCGAACATCGACACCCATGATTATGAGGTGAAGATGAAGGCGATGGGTCGCTTCTTCGACGAAGGCGACAAGGTCAAGGTGACGCTGAAGTTCCGCGGCCGTGAAATGGCCCACCAGGAACTCGGCATGAAGCTTCTGCAGCAGGTCAAGGCTGATACGATCGAGTTCGCCAAGGTCGAAGCCGAACCCAAGCTCGAAGGCCGCCAGATGATGATGGTGCTGGCGCCGAAGTAAGCGCCAGGCACTTTTTCGCCCCAAGGCCGTCCGCAAGGGCGGCTTTTGTGCTTTCGGCCATGATGATTCGGGCCTTGTACTGGATGCGCGAAGATTCCTCCGCCGCCCCGTTGCACTTTCAGAACGCTGCGGTTATAAGCGCGCGTCCGAACTGACCGGCAGGGCATGCCGTGGCAGTTTCGAATGCTTGCGGAACGGTTCGTCGCCGATGCCGCAGATCAACAACAAACGCTCCCGCACCTTGTTGCGACGGCCGGAGAACCGGACTTCGCGAGAAGGGCTTTTTTGATGAAGCGCGCAGGGAGGACAGAAGGAGTAGCAAAATGCCCAAGATGAAGACGAAGTCCTCTGCCAAGAAGCGGTTCAAGATCACCGCAACCGGCAAGGTCAAGGCTGCCGCTGCCGGCAAGCGCCATGGCATGATCAAGCGTTCCAACAAGTTCATTCGCGATGCACGTGGCACCATGGTTCTCGCAGAACCGGATGGCCGCAAGGTTATCAAGAATTACCTGCCGAACGGTCTCTGAGACTCGTCCGCGAACGCTAGATTTAAGGAGATCATGATATGGCACGTGTAAAAAGAGGCGTCACCTCTCACGCCAAGCACAAGAAGGTTCTGAAGGCCGCAAAGGGCTTTTACGGCCGTCGCAAGAACACCATCCGGACTGCCAAGGCTGCTGTCGATCGTTCGAAGCAGTACGCTTACCGCGACCGCAAGGTCAACAAGCGTAACTTCCGTGCGCTCTGGATCCAGCGCATCAACGCCGCTGTCCGGGAATTCGGCCTGACCTACGGCCGCTTCATCGACGGCCTGACCAAGGCTGGCATCGAAGTCGACCGCAAGGTTCTCTCCGACATGGCAATCCACGAGCCGGAAGCATTCGGCGCGCTGGTCAGCGCCGCCAAGAAGGCTCTTGAGTACCTCAAGGAAGCCGGCACGGCGAACGAGTTTGAAGGCGCGGTCAAGTAACCAGCGCTTCCCAAGCTTTGAATTTTTGATTTTGGGAAACCCGCGCTGGTTTGGGCTAGCGCGGGTTTTTCTTTCTTTATATCCCTTGCGCCGGCCGGCGCCGCCTGCCTCCCGATCGCCCGCCTGATACTGGACGGAAAGAAGTGACAATGTCAGATATCGACCAGCTCAACGCATCGCTGCTCGCCGAAATCGCCGCCGCCGATGACGAGGCGGCCCTCGAGGCCGTGCGCGTTTCCGCCCTCGGCAAGAAGGGCTCCGTCTCCGAACTGTTGAAGACGCTCGGCGCCATGACGCCGGAGGAGCGCCAGACCAAGGGCGCGGCGATCAACGTTTTGAAGAATGCGGTGACCGAGGCGCTCGCCGCCCGCAAAACGACGCTCCGCCAAGAGGCGATCAATGCGCGGCTGAAGGCCGAGACGGTCGATGTCAGCCTGCCGGTGCGCTCTTCGCCTGCCGAGCGCGGCCGCATCCATCCGATCAGCCAGATCGTCGACGAGATCACCGCGATCTTCGCCGACATGGGCTTCTCGATCGCCGAAGGTCCCGACATCGAGACCGACTATTACAATTTCACCGCGCTGAATTTCCCCGAAGGCCACCCGGCCCGCGAGATGCACGACACCTTCTTCTTCCATCCGGACGAGAATGGTGAGCGCAAGGTGCTGCGCACCCATACCTCGCCGGTGCAGGTGCGCACCATGGAGGCGCAGAAACCGCCGATCCGCATCATCATCCCCGGCAAGACCTACCGCCAGGACAGCGACGCCACGCACTCGCCGATGTTCCATCAGGTCGAGGGTCTGGTCGTCGACAAGAAGGCCAATGTCGCCAACATCCGCTGGGTGCTCGAGGAATTCTGCAAGACCTTCTTCGAGGTCGACAGCGTGACGATGCGTTTCCGCCCGTCTTTCTTTCCCTTCACCGAGCCCTCTTTCGAGGTCGATATCCAGTGCGACCGCTCCGGCCCGATCGTCAAGTTCGGAGAAGGCACCGACTGGATGGAGATCCTCGGCTGCGGCATGGTCCATCCGAACGTGCTGCGTTACGGCGGGCTCGATCCGGACGAGTATCAGGGTTTTGCCTGGGGCATGGGCCTCGACCGCATCGCCATGCTGAAATACGGCATGCCCGACCTGCGCGACTTCTTCAACGCCGACGTCCGCTGGATGACGCATTACGGCTTCCGCCCGCTCGACATGCCGACGCTGTTCGGCGGCCTCAGCGCTTGAACGGAGAATTGGGACGATGAAATTCACGCTCTCCTGGCTGAAAGAGCATCTGGAAACGGATGCCGGCCTCGATGAAATCTGCACGCGCCTGACCGAGATCGGGCTGGAGGTCGAGGATGTCGACGACAAGGCGGCGTTCAAGCCCTTCGTCATCGCCAGAGTTGTCTCGGCGGAAAAACATCCTCAGGCCGATCGCCTGAAGGTGCTGATGGTCGATACCGGGGCCGGCACGCCGGTCCAGGTCGTCTGCGGCGCGCCGAATGCGCGCGCCGGCCTCGTCGGCGCCTTTGCCGCTCCCGGCACCTATGTCCCCGGTATCGATGTGACGCTTGCCGTCGGCAATATCCGCGGCGTCGAAAGCCATGGCATGATGTGCTCCGAAAAGGAGCTGCAGATCTCCGACAGTCACGACGGCATCATCGATCTGCCTGAAGATGCGCCGGTCGGAAAGAGTTATGCCGCCTATGCCAATCTCGACGACCCGGTCATCGAGATCAACCTGACGCCCAACCGGCCGGATTGCACGTCGATCCACGGCATTGCCCGCGATCTTGCCGCCTCCGGCCTCGGTACGCTGAAGACCCGGCCGGCGCCATCCTTCGCCGTCGACGGCGAGACGCCGGTGAAGCTGACGCTCGATCTCGACGATCAGAAGCTCTGCCCGGGCTTTGCGCTGCGCTTGGTGCGCGGCGTCAGGAACGGCCCGAGCCCGCGCTGGATGCAGCAGCGGCTGATCGCCATCGGCCTGCGTCCGATCAATGCGCTGGTTGATATCACCAACTACATGACCTTCGATCAGGGCCGGCCGATGCACGTCTTCGACGCTGCCAAGGTCAAGGGCAACCTCACCGTCCGCCGCGCCGCCGAAGGCGAGACCGTGCTGGCGCTCGATCAACGTGAATACAAGCTCGGCCCGAACAATGTCGTCATCTCCGATGAAGACGGCATCGAATCGATCGGCGGCATCATGGGCGGCGAACATTCCGGCTGCGACGAGAACACCGTCGACGTGCTGATCGAATCCGCCCTCTGGGACCCGATGAACATCGCCAAATCAGGCCGTAGCCTCGGCATCATCACCGATGCCCGCTACCGCTTCGAACGCGGCGTCGATCCGGACTACATGGTTCCCGGTCTCGAACGCACGACGGAACTGGTGCTGGAACTCTGCGGCGGCACGGCCGCCAGGGCCGAGGTCGTCGGCTATAAGGGTTACGAACCAAAGATCGTCGATTTCCCTTATTCTGAGGTCAAGCGGCTGACGGGGCTCGAAGTCTCGGATGAAGAAAGCAACAGCATTCTGACCCGCCTCGGCTTCACGGTCTCCGGTTCCGGCGAGCGTGTCTCCGTCGCCGTTCCCTCCTGGCGTCCCGATGTCGATGGCAAGGCCGATCTCGTCGAGGAGGTCATGCGCATCCACGGCGTCGACAATATCAAGCCGGCGCCGCTGGAAAGCCATGCGGCGGTCAACGGCAAGATCCTGACGACGCTGCAGATCCGCACCCGCATCGCCAAGCGGGCGCTTGCTTCGCGCGGCATGCTCGAAGCCGTCACCTGGTCCTTCATTCCGGAAGATCAGGCCAAACTCTTCGGCGGCGGGGCGGCAGCCCTCAAGCTTGCCAACCCGATCGCCGCCGAAATGTCGGATATGCGCCCTTCGCTGCTGCCGGGCCTGCTGACGGCAGCCCAGCGCAATGCCGACAAGGGTTATGCCGACGTCGCCCTCTTCGAAGTCTCCGGCACCTATGAGAATGACAGGCCGGACGGCCAGCGCCGCGTTGCCGGCGGCATCCGCCGCGGCACGGCCTCGCTTGCCGGCGCCGGTCGCGCCTGGTCGAATGCCGCCAAGGGCGGCGGCAAGCCGGTCGATGTCTTCGATGCCAAGGCCGATGTGCTCGCCGTTATCGAAGCCTGCGGCCTGCCGATGGGCAATGTCCAGATCGAGCAGGGTGGACCGGATTGGTACCATCCCGGCCGCTCCGGCACCGTCAAGATGGGGCCGAAGGTGGTACTTGGCTATTTCGGCGAATTCCATCCGCTGACCTTGGAAGCGCTCGATGTCTCCGGCGCGCTCTGCGGTTTCGAGGTCTATCTTGATGCGATGGCCGAGCCGAAGAAGAAGGCGACTCGCACCAAGCCGGCGCTCGATCTATCGCCTTTCCAGGCGGTCAAGCGGGATTTCGCCTTCGTCGTGGACAAGACGGTGGAATCAGGCGCGGTCATCAAGGCTGCGACAAGCGCCGACCGCAAGCTGGTCACCGGCGTCAATGTCTTCGATATCTTCGAAGGCGCGTCGGTCGGCGAGGGCAAGAAGTCGGTGGCGATCGAGGTTCAGATCCAGCCGGTCGAGCGTACGCTGACGGATGAAGATTTCGAGACACTGACGCAGAAGATCATCGCCAGCGTGATGAAATTCACCGGCGGCGTCCTCAGGAGCTGATCCTGCCGGCTTTGCCGAGACAATGGGACCGGTCGTTAAGCGGCCGGTCTTTTCACGTATGAAGGTGGTAGAGCTTGCTGACGATTGTCCAGCGGCCTTCGATCTTCAGCAGCGAGAGATAATCGGTGAAGCGCATTCCGGCGAAATCGTCGGTAACCTTGACGCTCGCCGCATCGCCCTCGACATCGACGCTTTGGATATCCATGAACGGCTGCGTTCCGGGCGGGGCAGGCTCCTCCGCCAGGATTGCGGCGATGAACTCGTCCCGCGTCAGCCATTCGACGGCATTCTGATAATAGCCGATGATTGAGCTTTTCGGGTGAAAGGCCTTTTTCAAGGCTGCCTCATTGGCGAAGGCCATGCCTTCGACATAGAGATGAACCGTCTGTTCGACTGCTTGCCTGTCCGACATGTTTTCATCCCGTTTGGTGGGATGGCGGTAGATAGTTTCGCCAGCCGCCAAGGCAAGCCCGGCCGGTTGCATCAGGCCGGGCTTTGGTTTCAGTAAGGGTTCAGAGGTTCGTCATCGCAAGCGAGGCATCCGAATAACGCTTGCCGGCCACCTTCCCTACGGGGATTGCATGGCCAAGCTCTTCAAGCTCAGCCGCACTCAGCACGATATCGGCAGCGACAGCATTCTGTTCGAGGTGGTGAAGCTTGCGGGCGCCGGGGATCGGCACGATGTTGTCGCCCTGGCTCAACACCCAGGCTAGCGCCAGCTGTGCGGCGGTCACGCCTTTGTCGGCAGCAAGCCGCTCGAGCGTTGCGACGAGTGCCGCGTTGGCGTCGAAATTCTCCGCCTGGAAACGCGGAACCTGCCGGCGGAAATCGTCGGCGGCGAGATCGTCGACCTTGCGGATCGCGCCCGTGAGGAACCCGCGGCCGAGCGGGCTGTAGGGCACGAAGCCGATACCGAGTTCGCGGCAGGTGGCAAGCACATCCTCCTCGGGATCGCGCGTCCAAAGCGAATATTCGCTCTGCAGTGCTGCGATCGGATGCACCGCATGGGCGCGGCGGATGGTGGCGCTGCCGGCTTCGGAGAGGCCGAGGGCGCGGACCTTACCCTCCTTCACCAGCTCGGCCATGACGCCGACGGTGTCCTCGATCGGCACATTGGGATCGACGCGGTGCTGGTAGAAGAGGTCGATGGTCTCGATCCCCAGGCGCTTCAGCGAGGCCTCGGCGACCGCTCTGACATGCTCCGGGCGGCTGTCGACGCCGGTGATGGCGGCAGTGCCCGCCTGGCTGGTATCGATCTTGAAGCCGAACTTGGTGGCGATCACCGCCCGGTCGCGAAACGGTTTCAGCGCCTTGCCGAGAAGAACCTCGTTGGTGAAGGGACCGTAGACTTCGGCGGTGTCGAAAAAGGTGACGCCGAGATCGATGGCGCGATGAAGGGTCCTGATCGATTCTGCCTCGTCGCTGGCGCCATAGGCAAAGCTCATGCCCATGCAGCCAAGGCCGACGGCAGAGACGGTGAGATCATTTCCGAGTTTTCGGGTTTTCATGCTACGCTCCTTTTGAGCTGAACCGCTTTTGGGGGTTTGTGCGGTACGAACAGACCATATTCCTGCCGTATCGCTCAGAAAATACATGCAATTTATAACGGGTTGTTCTATCTGTTCGATCAATGAATCGAACACAGCTCGCACAACTTGCCGTTCTCGCAGCCGTCTCCGAGCATCGCAGCTTCCGGGCCGCTGCCAAGGAACTCCTCGTTGCGCCCTCGGCCGTCAGCCATGCGATCTCGAGCCTCGAGGAGAGCCTGGGTGTCAGACTCTTGGCGCGCACCACCCGCAGCGTCGCGCCGACGGAAGAGGGCCGCCTGCTTCTCGAACGGCTTCGCCCGGCGCTCGAGGAGATCGGCATTGCTTTGGAGGCGGTCCGCGATACGCGTGCCAGGCCTGCCGGAAACCTGCGCATCACCGCGCCGCGCTTTGCCTCCGATCTCCTGCTCGCCCCGCGCCTCGGCGACTTTCTCAACCTCTATCCCGATATCACCCTGGAGATCGCCAATGAGGACGGCTTCACCGATATCGTCAAGGAGGGGTTCGATGCCGGCATAAGGCTGGAGGAGAGCCTGGAAGCCGATATGATCGCGGTCAAGGTCTCGCCCGATCTGACGACGGTGATTGCCGCTTCGCCCGATTATTTCAAGCGCTTTCCGAAGCCGCAGCATCCGCGCGATCTCGTCGGCCACCGCTGCATCAAGCGGCGCTTTACCAACGGCTCAATCTATCGCTGGGAGTTTGAAAAAGATGGGCAGGAACTGGTCGTTTCCGTCGACGGGCCATTGATCGTCAGCGAGGACCGGCTGGCCCTGCTTGCGGCGCTGAACGGCGCTGGCCTTGCCTATCTGTTCGACATGCGGGTGGATGCCGAGCTGGCAAGCGGCAGCCTCGTGCGGGTACTGGAGGATTGGTGCGCGCCCTATTCCGGGGCGTTTCTCTATTATCCCACCCGCCGGCAGATGCGGCCGGCACTGCGCGCCTTCATCGATTTCTTCAAATATGTTTAGGAAGATGCGGGCGACCGGCAAGAGACCTGCCGCCCGTTCTGTTCATCCGTCAGGCAGCCTTTGCCTTCTGGTTCGCCGCCGTGGTGGCGAGCTGGGAAAGGGTCTTGTCGGTCGCCGTTTCCTCCTGCAGCGTCTGGTCGAGCAGGCGGACGGCATCCTTGAGGCCGAGTGTCGCCGCCCAGGTTTTCAGCGTGCCGTAACGGGCGATTTCATAATGCTCGACGGCCTGGGCAGCAGAGATCAGACCGGCATCGAGGGCTGATGTGCCCTTGAATTCCTCCATGATTTCCTCGCCCTCGGCGATAATGCCCTGGATCGCCTCGCAGGTCTTGCCCTGAGCGCGTTTGCCGATCAGTTCGAAAACCTGCTGCAGGCGCTCGACCTGGCCTTCGGTTTCCTCGCGATGCTTTTCGAAGCCCGCCTTCAGTTCGGAAGACTGGGCGGCGCGCGCCATCTTCGGCAGGGCGCGCAAGATCTGCCGTTCGGCAAAATAGATGTCCTTGAGCGTATCGTAGAAGAGATCTTCCAACGTCTTTTCCTTGGCCATTTTCTCGATCCTTGTTCTGGGAAAGGCCGCGAACGCGGCGACACATTAAGAAGCGAGGATCGCGCAAATTGTTCCCGGTCGATTTCGGGTGGACTGGAAATCTGCTCCGGGCGATCATTCCTGCTGTCGATGGAGAAAGATAAAGTCATGCGTAAGCCGGGTTCGATGAAGGGTCTGGAGGATCTTGGCCGCGTACGGCTGTCGCAGAATTTTTTCTTCCGCGATTTCCTGCATTCTGAAATTGCCGATTTCTACCGCATTCCCAACATCCCCGAGGATCCCGATCTGGCGATCGAGGTGGGCAGGAGGCTCTGCGAGGAATTGCTGGAGCCGCTGGAAGCAACCTTCGGGCGCCTGCATATCCGCTCCGGCTATCGTTCGCCCGCGGTAAACCGGTTCGGCAACGAGAACGATCTGAACTGCTCGACCAATGCTACCACCGCCGCGCATCACATCTGGGATATGCGGGACTTCGACGGCTGCATGGGTGCCGCGGTCTGCATTGCCGTGCCGTGGATGCTCGACCACTACAACAATGAAAGCGACTGGCAACGGCTCGCCTGGTGGATCCACGACCACCTGCCTTATGCCTCACTTTGTTTCTTCCCGAAGCTCTGGGCCTTCAATATCCAATGGCACGAACGGCCGAAACGGGTGATTCAGAGTTATATCAGCCCGCGCGGCATACTCACCAAACCGGGCATGGCGAACTGGGAGGGCGATCACGCCGCTTTCTACCAAGATTTTCCCAGACTCAAAAGCTGATGCGGTAGCGGATGTGGCCGTCGCTCTCAACATAGCTGTCGTAGAGCGCCCGGGCTGTCTTGTTCTGCTCGCTCGTATGCCAGTAGAGCCGCGCCCAGCCCTTGCCCTTGATGGAAACGACTATTTCGCCGAGATGCCACTTGTCGGCAAAACTTCCCACCGCCGCCGGATGGAGCGGGCATAGTCTCGGCGGAACTTGGCGGCCCACTCCGCGACAGTCTGGAACGAGACTTCAATGCCGCGCTCCGCCCGCAGATCTTCTACATGACGCAGGCTCAACGGAAAGCGGAAATGCAGCCAAACCGCATGCGCTATAATCTCCGCGGGAAAACGATGACGCTTATACCTGGGTGTCGTAATAGGCGGGTTCGGGCTCATGCCCTTGCCGATGTCGAGGGAACAAAAAAGTGATGGCGCCCTACGTGACTCTTATCGACGGCCGCGATGAAACGTTGTCCACCCGCCGCCGCAGCATTTCTTGAACTTTTCCCCGGAACCACAAGGACATGGATCATTTGTTCGGCGTTGCATTCTGCTGACCAAAGGCAGCAAGACGGTCGAGGGCAAGAGCGCCGCCGCAAAAACGGCCAGTTTAGAGGAGGTACCAGGTACGACGAGGCGCCGCCCGGACCTGAAGCCGCGCCAGGCTCGTTCGGCCACATAGTCCGCGTCCAGCTTCGGGAGAACCTTGAAGAGCGTCGACCGGCCAGCGCCGGATCGCTCCAGAAACTCTGTCGATACAGGTCCTGGAGCGACACATGTCACTGTCACGCCGGTGCCGCGCAACTCTTGATGAAGTGCTTCCGAAAAGGAGCGCACGAAGCCTTTGCTGGCGTAATACAACGCCATATTCGGCCCAGGAAGGAAGCTTGCCACTGAGCCAAGATTGATTACGCCGCCGCGCCGCCGCGCCGCCATTTCCGGCAAGAAGCGAAGGGTCAGATCGCTTAATGCGCGTATGTTGACATCGATAATTCCGAGTTGGTCGTCGATAGGCAATAAGGTCGCGGCGCCGCGCAAGCCATAACCGGCGCTATTGACGAGGACATCGCAGAACAAGGCATTTATCGACAGGAAATTTTGCAGACGCGTCGATGTATCTGTGGCCAAGAGATCCATTTCCAGCACGAAAGCCTCGCCCCCCGCCTCCCGCACGTCTGCCGCCGCCGATATGAGGCCCTCAATCGAACGCGCAACAAGAACAATTGCGGCACGCTCGCGTGCGGCAACTTTGGCGATGGCCCGCCCGATGCCGCGCGATGCACCGACAACAACGATGGCTGGACGGAGCACGATTTGTAGGCTCATGTCGCGGTTCTCAATGCTGTCGTGCCAGGGGTGGCTCCTGTCTGAGCGAGACCCTTCAATTCCCCCGTGACTTCGCCATTCAGTATGTTTTCCAACCGATCCAGCGCTCGTGCAACATTTGCACCGTCCATGACCCTGTGGTCGTAATGGATGCGCACGGTTACAGTCCCATCATCGTCTATTGGGCCGTAGTTGAGAAGCGTGGTTAGCGGCGTAAGGGGGTTGAGGGATTCTGCCCCGAGGCCAGAGTAGACGGAGAATTGGAAAGTGCCAAAAAAACGCGGCCGCTGCCGACCGAGATTCAGTCCAAGCCACATCACAAGCCACCTGATGGGGCCGGGAAGGTGTGCAAACTTCAATATGCGCCGGAATTCCTTGACCTCCATGACAGGGCGGGACCTTGCCGCCTCGATCAAGGTCTGAAGCTCAGTGATGGATCTCTTCTCGGGAGCCCTGATCAGGCTCAGTAGAACGATCCGCTCGCCTTCATGTTCACGTTCGTGGGCAATGGACGCCACATTTCCTGAATATTCATAAAGTCGCGGTGTCGGAAACTTGACATAAGCGCGGCGCAGGTCCGGCAATTCCTGTGCGAGAAGTGCATATGCCTTTAAGAAGAGAACGGTCCATGACGGCCTGACTGGCTGTGCTGTTCTGGCCGCCAGGAGCGCGCTGATATTCATCTTCCGCTGCACCGTGACGCGCGGCACACCGATCGAGAATTTCATCAGATCGCCGACAAGGCGTCGCGATGCGGAGAGTTTAATGGCTCGACCTCGCATGGGGCCACCTCTAGTAGAGATAAGGAATAATTCGTTTTGTCTTGTCCATGTAGGCTTGATACTCGGGACCGAAAACGTCCAGCATCATACGCTCCTCTTTGTCTACTCTGAGGAAAAAGAGGATCCCGGCGCCGAGCAGCCCCGCTAGTCCCGCCACCCAGTTCGACAGGAGGAAGGCTTGGCCAAGTCCCATGAGCAGAAATGATGTGTACATCGGATGGCGGACAAGGGCATAGGGTCCTTGAGAGATGAGTTTGTGCTTTTCGCGGATCTCCAGCGTTATCGACCAATTCTTGCCGAGGGCCTTGTGGGTCCTACGGAAAACCCACATCGCACAGACGAGAAGTATCGCACCAAGTGCCACGGCCCACAGATGGGGCGGGTAGTCGGCAGCGAGGGGAAATCCGGTTGCAACATAGATCGCTGGTATGATGGAGAGGCCAAGAAGGCCAGCGGCAAGTCCTACTGCCTCCGAAGGCGTGCGGCGGTCGCTAACAACCTGCAAGCGCTTGGCGCGGCGCGCATGAGGACGGCGAATGATCGCCCAGACGACGACCCCGAGGACCCAGATGACCTTACCTGCAGTAGCGATCGATAGGTACAAATCAGGTCACCAAAGCCTTTCCGCACTGGCCGGCGTTTGCCGGTTTACCAACGTACATTCATGAGTCGACCTACCTTAGAGCATGTCTCGCAAAAGTGTGCCGCGGTTTTGCGATAAAGACATGGTAAAAACAAAGACCTAAAGCGTGACAAGCGACTCTGAAAGATCGCGACACGCTTTAGCTTCTTGGTCAAATCCAATATGCCCTCAACCGGTATTCATCTCGCGAAGCTTCGTAATGAATTGTTGCGGCCTCAGCCAAATGCCGGGCGCCTTGTATCCCATGTGACGTGCAATGTCCGCCACGAATGCATTGCAGTTGTAGACCGTTGCTTCCCAGAGACGGGAACTTGCCTGTTGTTTGCGGATGAAGCGAACAGTGTCTTCGTACTCGCCGTCCGATAGCATGACTCTCCAGCTTGCCGACCGGTACGCCTCTTCCAGATCACCGTCGGTCGCTCCGGTTGTTGCTGAAACCGGCACGAAATGGCCCAAGACGTAGGCTCCGGGATCGGTCGAGGCCGGGGCGAGGCCGGCGACCTGCGGATCAACCATGTTTCCGTTCTTGTCCGTGCGCCCAAAGACAACATAGGTGTGTCCATAGCTGAGCGCATATCGCGAACGGAACTCGAGGAAATACCGATTTGAATTTTCGTTGGCCGAGATGGTTGTTCGGCCATTGGCATCGGACGTGAAACGCGGCTGCTGGGCTTTGTCTTTGGTCTGGCATGACACGACGGCAATCGCCATCAGGATTACAAGCGGCAGACAACCTCTTGCAAGCGTCATCAATGCACTCCTCTCACCTGCCTCGGTTCGCACGGGGGGTGAATGCTCATATGAACGCGGCTCCGGGGATAGCCCGGTGCTGGCGACTTAAGTTGTGAGGAGGACCGAACTCGACCCTCGTCACAAATCGAGGGATGGTCGCTACTTATATACTTGAGCAGCAGCCGGTGGCGGTGCCTTGCCTTTTCCTTTGCCAATCATTCCGCAGGCGGTGAGATTGGCAACAGCAAGCACAGAGATGATCACGATTAGAATTCTGCTCATCAAGAAGTCCTCTCCTTAGAATCGGCATCACTTATCGTAGGCAACGTCGATAATAGTAGCGTCAACTTACGTAAAGGCTAGTGCAGAAAGAACACAATCTGAGCGCATCCTAGGCTTTTGCTGCCTGCGCAGCGGGAAAATGGGTCGGCTGCCTGCCGATTCGAGCGAGGAATGCCGCCGCTAGATCACTAGGACTCTGGTTCCCACATGGGTGCGCCCATAGAGATCCACAATGTTGGGGTTGGTGAGTCGGACGCATCCGTTCGACACTGCCTGACCAATCGACCACGGCGCGTTCGTTCCATGTAGACGAAACAGGGTGTCTTTTCCGTCCTGATAGAGATAGAGGGCGGCCGCACCTAACGGATTTCCTGGTCCGCCTGGGACGCCTTCAGCGTATTGGCCGAGGCGCGGCTTACGCGCGATCATGTCGGCGGTCGGTGTCCACGACGGCCATTCTGCCTTGCGACCTACCGTGGCTTGGCCCTTGAAACTCAATCCTTCCTGTCCAACCGCGACGCCGTAGCGTGTTGCCTGACCTCCCGCCTCGACGAAATAGAGATATCGGCTGGCGGTATCGACGACGATGGTGCCGGGCGGCTCATCACCACTATAGCTCACTGTTTGCCGCCGGTAGCGGGTATCACGATCCGGGTTCCGCCCAAGGGCGTAATACCCAAATGGCGGCCCGTCCTCGGTAGTACATCCGGACATTATCAGAGCCAGACTTCCCAGAAGAATTCCCCGGCGCGTAACGTGACTTTCGTCCATTTTCATCTGCCAACGCGATTGATCAGCCCACCCTTGTATTTAACATCGCCGCGCTTTTTGGCAAACGCTCTTGCATCAGTGCTTATAGAGCAACGGAAAACGGGGAACTCGCATGCTATGATATCCGTCAAATGCCGGGCATTTTCCTGCGGAGTTTTGGGGTCGACGCAGGCAGAGTCGTTGTGGTCCACCGATCGGCACCTTCAATGAGTGGTTGTTAGATGAGGATTTGTTTAAAATTCTTGCATGCACGACCCGCCTCTGTTCGATTAGGATCGAGTAAAACTGGGGGGCGGGAATGGAGCTTGGCTTCGACGGAAAAGTTGCGATTGTGACAGGTGGGGGGTCGGGGATTGGCGCTGCGATTTCGCGACAACTTGCTCTTGAGGGGGCAGAGGTCATCGTCGCGGATATTGATGCCGATAGTGCCGACCGCGTTGCTACTGATATACGGACGCAGGGAGGGAAGGCTGTCGATTTCGCCGTCGATGTCACCATCGCCGATGCGGTCGAGCGGTTGGTTGAGTTTGCCGTCCAGAAATGTGGTGGCCTCCACCTAGCGGTGAACAATGCAGGGCTGACTGGCGTCCGGACCGCTACCGCGGATTACCCGCTCGACCAATGGCGCAAGTTGATGAGCGTCAATCTGGACGGTACATTCTATTGCATGAAATATGAGATTGCCGCCATGCTGCAAGCCGGCGTAGGCGGGGCCATCGTAAACATGTCCTCCATTCTCGGTTCCGTTGCATTGCCACTGGCATCGGCCTATACCGCGGCTAAGCACGGGGTCATCGGCCTCACGAAGGCCGCTGCGATCGAGTACGCGCGTATGGGTATTCGGATCAATGCAGTTGCCCCCGGCTGGATCGAAACGCCGATTCTGTGTGAGCCTGTGACAAGCACTCGGAGATTGAACTCGTTGCAGCCAATGGGCCGGCGTGGATCGCCCGATGAAGTGGCGGCTCTCGTATGTTTTCTCCTTTCGGAACAGGCAAGCTTCATTACTGGAAGCTGTCATATGGTCGACGGGGCCTACACCGCTCACTAATGCATGTCGCCGGGAAGTGTGCAGCGGTTCCCGGAAAACGACATGCATAAAAACAAAGAGCTAAAGCGCGTCGAATGAATCAAGTTACATGCGACGCGCTTTAGCCACCGAGGGGTAGCGTCGCCGCATGAAGCGGGCCCATCGTGGGCATCCTTTACCCAAGGCGACGCTACCATTCAGAGTTATATCAGCCCGCGCGGCATCCCGACCAAACCGGGCATGGCGAACTGGGAGGGCGATCACGCCGCTTTCTACTAAGGTTTTCCCAGACTCAAAAGCTGATGCGGTAGCGGATATGGCCGTCGCTCTCGACATAGCTGTCGTAGAGCGCCCGGGCCGTCTTGTTCTGTTCGCTCGTATGCCAATAGAGCCGCGACCAGCCCTTGGCCTTGCAGGTGGCGACGAGGTCGTCCATCAGCGCCCGCCCGACCCCTTTGCCGCGTGCATCGCGATCGACAAACAGGTCTTCGAGATAGCAGTCCCTGCCGCGGATCCATGTGCCCTCATGGGTGAGATAGAGCGCAAAGCCCATGATCCTGCCATCGACCTCGGCGACCCGCATGGCGATCGCCGACGCCGGATCGAAAACCCGGCGCCAAGTGGAATCGGTGATATCGGCATCGACCGTGACTTCGTAAAAGGCGAGGTAGGCCGCCCAAAGTTCGCGCCAGCGGCTCTCGTCCTCGGCGCGGGCATCGCGGATCGTCACGGTCATGGGCTCTTTCTTTCAGTTCCCGGCTTGATCGAGCAGGGCCATTGCGTCATCGGAAAGCTGAAGTGTCGCCGATTTCGCCAGGCTTTCAAGCTGCGAAAGGCTGGTGGCGCTGGCGATCGGCGCCGTCACGCCTTTCTTGCGCAGCAGCCAGGCGAGCGAAATTTCGGCGGGCTTGGCGCCGGTCTCGGCAGAAACCGTGTCGAGCGCGGCAAGAATGCGCAGACCCTTGTCGTCGAAATAGGTCGAAACCCGGCCCTCGCGGGCGCGGCCCTGCGTATCGGCCTTGCTGCGGTATTTGCCGGTGAGGAAGCCGGCAGCCAGGCTGAAATAGGTGATGACGCCGATGTCCTCTTCAACGCAGAGATCGGCGAGCGGCCCCTCGAAGCTTGCGCGCTCATAAAGATTATATTCCGGCTGCACCACATCGTAACGGGGCAGGCCGGCCTTTTCGGCAGCGTCGAAGGAGGCCTGCAGCAGCGTCGCATCATAGTTCGAGCAGCCGATGGCGCGGATCTTGCCCTGCTGCTTCAGCTTGGCATAGGCGCCGAGTGTTTCCTCGTGCGGCGTATCGGCATCCGGCCAGTGCGACAGATAGAGGTCGATATAGTCAGTCTGCAGCCGGCGCAGCGAATCCTCGACCGCCTTGAGGATATAGCTCTCCTTCAGTGTCTTTCCCTGCCCCATGTCCGAGCCGACCTTGGTAACGATGACCGCCTGGTCGCGGGAAACCTTGGCCTGCTTCAGCCAGCGCCCGATGATCTCCTCGGAATCGCCGCCCTTGTTGCCCGGGACCCATGCGGAATAGACATCCGCCGTATCGATCGTGTTCAGGCCAGCGTCGAAGAAGGCGTCGAGAATGGCGAAGGATGCTTTCTCGTCGGCCGTCCAGCCGAAGACATTGCCGCCGATGACGATCGGCGCGACCGAAAGACCCGTTTTTCCAAGCCGGCGCATTTCCATGACGCTCTCCAATATGGTGATGTGTTTGAAATCGTGGACACGGCAGAACGCCGCCTTGCAGCAACCTAGCGCATTCCGGGCATCCGGGAAGGCAAACTTCCGTGATTTCAGCCCGCACCATTGCGCCGTGGCTAAGGCCTGAATATGGTTCGCGGAAATCTGTTTGGGAGGTTTGGATCATGCTGCGTTTTGGTATCATTTCAACGGCGAAGATCGGCCGTGACAATGTCGTTCCGGCAATCCAGGACGCGGAAAATTGCGTCGTCACGGCGATTGCTAGCCGTGATCTCACGCGCGCAAGGGAGATGGCCGACCGCTTCTCCGTGCCGCATGCCTTCGGCTCCTACGAGGAGATGCTGGCCTCCGACCTCATCGACGCCGTCTATATCCCGCTGCCTACCTCGCAGCATATCGAATGGTCGATCAAATCAGCCGATGCCGGCAAACACGTGCTTTGCGAAAAGCCCCTAGCGCTGAAGGCCGATGACATCGACGATCTGATTGCCGCCCGCGACCGCAACCGGGTGGTGGTCACCGAAGCCTATATGATCACCTATTCGCCGGTCTGGCAGAAGGTGCGCGCGTTGATCGACGAGGGCGCGATCGGTACGCTCCGGCATGTGCAGGGCGCCTTCACCTATTTCAACCGCGATCCCGCCAACATGCGCAACGTTCCCGAACTCGGCGGCGGCGGCCTTCCCGATATCGGTGTCTATCCCGTGATGGGCACGCGTTTTTCCACCGGCAAGGAGCCGCTCTGGATCCAGGCGATCACCGAGCGTGATCCGGATTTCGGCACCGATATCTATTCGAGCGTCAAGGCCGATTTCGGCGATTTCGAGCTGAGCTTCTATATCTCGACGCAGATGGCCAACCGTCAGGTCATGGTCTTCCACGGCACCGAAGGTTACATCGAGGTCAAGTCGCCGTTCAACGCCAATCGCTGGGGGCCTGAGGAAATCGAGCTTGCCGATCGCAGCCACAATGAATCACGCATCTTCCGCTTCCAGGACAGCCGTCAATACAAGCGGCAGGTCGAAGCCTTCGCCCGGGCGGTGAAAGGTGGCAAGGAGGAGATCGTCACGCTCGAAAATTCGAAATTGAACCAAAAGGTGATCGACGCGATCTACCGCGCCAGCGAGAAAGACGGCTGGGAAGCCGTCTAGCGCATAATCCTTTCCGAAAATCGGAAGCGATTATGCGCCAATTTAAAGTGTTAGAGCGTCCTTTGCGCGTCCAGTGACGCGCGGCGCTCTAATCATTCGGCGCGGAAGACGAAGCGCGAATAGCCGAAGAAGCTGAAGACCATCGAGGCGATGCTGGCGACCACCATGGCCGCAAGCGGCTGAAGTGCCGGCAGCGAAAGCAGAAGTGCGGAATAAAGCCCGTAATTGACGAGCGCTGCCGTTACCCCGACCGAGCCATAGCGGAAGCCTTCGGCGGCCAGCGACCGGCTGGACCGGTCGAAGGTGAAGCTCCGATTGAAAATCCAGGTCACCGCCATTGCAGCCGCGATCGCCACGAGCCGCGCCAGAAACGGCCCGAGCGGCGTCAGATGCAGCAGCGCCGACAGCACGCCGGCATCGACGAGGAAGCCGATGCCGCCCGCGATCGCGAAACGGATGAGCTTTCTCATGCCGCATCCGCCTTGCGGGCGCGGGCGCGCGATACCGGCCCTGCTTCGCCGAGCGGCGCTTTGACGGCGCTCGGCGTTTCCAGGCTCATATAATGGATACGAAGCTGTTCGGCGCGGGCGCGGGCAACCGAATCCAGGATGACGCCGGCGGTAAAAAGCATGAAGGAGATCATCATCAGCGCTGTCGACAGCACCCAGGTCGGCATGCGGCTGACGAGACCCGTCTGGAAATATTCCGCCAGCACCGGCGCCATGAAGCCGAGGCTCGTCAGCATGAAGATGGCACTGATCGCGCTGAAGAAGGCGAAGGGCCGGGTTTCCTTCATCAGCATCGCGAACATCCAGAGGATCTTGGCGCCGTCGCGAAATGTCGAAAGCTTCGAGTGCGAGCCTTCCGGCCGGCGGCCATAGTCGAGTTCGAGTTCGCTGACCGGAAGCTTCAGCCGCGAGGCATGCACGGACATCTCGGTTTCGATTTCGAAGCCGCCCGATACCGCTGGGAAGCTCTTGACGAAGCGGCGCGAGAAAGCGCGGTAGCCGGAAAAGATATCGGTGAAGTCGGGGCCGAAGATCGTCCGGTAGAGCAGGTTGAAAAGCCGGTTGCCGAGCGCATGGCCTTGACGGCCGGCATCGGCACGAACGCCGCGCCGGGTTCCCACAACCATGTCGGCGCGCTCGGTCAGCAGTGTGCGCACCAGCTCTTCGGCATCGCTAGGCGCGTAAGTGCCGTCGCCGTCGGCGATGATGTAGATATCGGCGTCGATGTCGGCGAACATGCGGCGTACGACGTGGCCCTTGCCTTGGCGTCGCTCGCGCACGACATGCGCGCCGGCAAGCATCGCCTGCAGCGCGGTGCCGTCGGTGGAATTATTGTCGTAGACGTGGATCGCAGCATCCGGCAGCGTCGCGCGGAAACCCCGCACGACCGCGCCGATCGTCGCGGCTTCATTATAACAGGGAAGCAGGACGGCAATATTGGGATTATCGGTACGCGATCGGGCCATGACTCTACTCGTTACACTGAAAGCCGCACTCAGCCTAAATCACCCGCCGTTAATAAGACCCTATGACGCAGGCAAAATCGGCACTTCCGCAAACGGCTTTACACTTTCTTGATCGGCGATCGCTAAGCTTCGGCCATCTGAAACGAAGCGCTAACCACGATGAACGCTGTGCAGCCGATCGCCAATGCCTCCTCCGTGACCACTGCTCCAAGGGGAGGGCTGAGCAGGTTGCTCATGCGCCTCTGGCCAACCGTCATTATCTATAGCGTCATCCTCGCCTCTATCCTCCTTGTCACCAAGCTCTCCAACGCTACCGATTACGTCGGTCCCGACAATGACGACGGAATGCGTCTCATCGAGGTTCGCGATCTTCTCGCCGGGCAAGGCTGGTTCGATCTGATGCAATACCGCCTCGGCCTCGAGGGCGGCACGCTGATGCACTGGTCGAGGCTGATCGATTTGCCGATCGCTTCGCTGATCTGGTTCTTCGGCCTGTTTGCGCCCCACGAGACCGCCGAGGCGCTGGCGCTCGCCGTCTGGCCGGTATCGCTCGTCCTGCCCGCCATGCTCGCCATGGCCGTTGCCGGACGGCGTATCGGCGGTGTTGCCGGCATGCATCTCAGTCTCGCCATGACCGGCCTTGCGATTTACACCGGCAGCCGTTTCGCGCCGGGCGCCATCGATCATCACAATGCGCAGCTGGGACTTGTCGCGACGATGGTGGCGATGCTTCTGGATCCGCAGCGCCGCGGCTGGAGCTATGCGGTCGCCGGCATCGCCGCAGCGGTCGCCATCGCCATCGGCGCCGAGACGACGCCTTTCGTCGCCGCCGTCTGTCTGACCGTCGCTTTGCTCTGGGCATGGGAGGGGCAGATTTTCGCTGTTGCCGCGGGGGCCTTCGGCCTGGCGCTGGCGATTGCCATCAGCATCCTCTTTGTCGCAACGGTGCCGCCCCGGCTCTATTCGATGGTTACCTGCGACAATCTCTCGCTCGGTTATTACAGCCTGGCGGCGATCGGCGGCGGGCTGATGCTGTTTTCGGCAGTCTTTGCCAGCCGCCTGCGTCGCTCCCTGCGCTTTGCCGCGCTTGGCCTCGTCGGTGCCGGCGTTCTCGGTTCGGCGATGGTGATTGCGCCGCAATGCCTGAGTGATCCGCTGGCCGGTCTCGATCCGATGCTGGTCGAACTCTGGCTGAGGAACGTGTCGGAAGCGCAGTCGGCCTTCGTGCTCGCGCGCACCGATCCCTTCTCGATCGGTGCCTTCTATGCGGCCGGCCTGTTCGGCATGGCCGTCTGCATCTTCCGTATCGTTCGGCGCGACCGCATGCAGATCCATCTGGTGCTGCTCTTCCTGCTCGCCACCAGCTGGGCGATCGCGCTGGTCCAGGTGCGCGGCGCGACGTTCTCAAACCTGCTCTCCATTCTGCCGCTTGCGCTGCTGATCATCGATATCAGGCGGATCTCCAACAGCGACAGCGACAATGTTGCCGCCGCCTTCGTCTATATCGTGACGGTGCTCGCCAGCGTTCCGGCGGCCTGGGCGGTCGCCGGCGGACTTGTCTCGCTGCAGATGGACAATGGCGCGCAGAAGAAGGCGGCGGCGGCAAAGGTGCTTTCCTGTACCTCGAAAGAGGCACTGGCGCCGCTTGCCGGGCTGCCGGACGGGCTGATCTCAGCACCGTCGCAGATGGGCGTTCCGATCCTTCGCTTTACGAAAAACCGGGTTCTTTCGGCGCCATATCATCGCAATCAGGGCGGCATGCTGACGGAACTGCATATCGGCCTGGCGGAGCCGCAGGAGGCGGAAGCCTTCCTGAAGGGCGCGGGGGTGACGGTGCTTGGCTTCTGCCCCAATGACCCGCAGACGCGCGAGATTGCCAAGCTGAAACCGGATGGCCTTTATGCCGAGCTCGGCAAGGGCAATATCCCGCCTTATCTGGAGCCGCTTCCGAAGGCAGCGGAGGTGGGCGTTCAGTTCTTTCGCTATCGGCCGGTGGCGAACTGACGCCGGCAGCTTTCGGTAAAAAATTTAGTGGGAAACACGTGTCGCGCGACGAAGACGCGCATTGGCAAAGAGCCCGAGAACAAAGAGCATGAGGCCGCCATTAAAGCCGAGCACGGCATAGACGAACGCCAGGATCGACACTGGTCCGGGCGAGGTTATCGCCGCCACCGCGAACGTTATTCCTATCAGCGCGGCGACCAGCGCGATTGCGGCAGCCGAGCGGGTTTGCCCGGCGCTGATGCCCAATGCTGCTGCTGTGAGAATAATCATTTCAGCACCTTCCCAGAGATAACGAGGGGAAGCATAGGAAGCGCCAACTAACAAAGATTTACCGGCGGCCACCGCCGAAAAGCCTTTGTATTGCGGTGGTTAGCAACTCCTTTCGTCTATAACGCGCATTCTAACTATACGTTCCGCAACCAAACGGATTTACCCGATTTCGTTGTTCATCCGCCAAGCTGCCACGGCCGCATGGTGAGCATGCGTGGCGTAGCGTGCGCCCGCCGCCAACGACCTCGACATCCCGGAAAACAGATCTCGGCGATGACCGCGACCTTCCAGTTTGCCGCCGATGGACATAGAAAGAAGGGATGAGCAACGTCTTCGACAGCGATTCGCCGACCAACCTTGCCGAATATTCGGTTTCGGAGCTTTCCGGCTCGATCAAGCGCACCGTCGAAACCACCTTCGACCAGGTCCGCGTGCGCGGCGAGATCTCCGGCTATCGTGGCCCACACTCCTCCGGCCATGCCTATTTCGCGCTGAAGGACGACCGTGCCCGCATCGATGCCGTCATCTGGAAGGGCACCTTCTCGCGGCTGAAATTCCGCCCGGAAGAAGGCATGGAGGTCATTGCCACCGGCAAGGTCACCACCTTTCCCGGCTCTTCGAAATATCAGATCGTCATCGAGACGCTGGAACCGGCCGGCGCCGGCGCGCTGATGGCGCTGATCGAGGAGCGCAAGCGCAAGCTTGGCGCCGAGGGCCTGTTCGATGCCGCCCGCAAGAAGCGGCTGCCCTTCATGCCAAGGGTGATCGGCGTCGTCACCTCGCCGACCGGTGCGGTAATCCGCGATATTCTTCACCGCATCTCCGATCGTTTTCCCGTGCATGTCCTCGTCTGGCCGGTGAAGGTTCAGGGCGAGGGGTCCGGCGAGGAGGTGGCGAACGCCATTCGCGGCTTCAACGCGCTGGAGCCGGCCGGCGCCATTCCCCGCCCCGACGTGCTGATCGTCGCGCGCGGCGGCGGCAGCCTCGAAGATCTCTGGAGCTTCAACGACGAAATCGTCGTGCGTGCTGCGGCCGAAAGCCGGATCCCGCTGATCTCGGCCGTCGGTCATGAGACCGACTGGACGCTGATCGACTATGCCGCCGATGTCCGTGCGCCGACGCCGACAGGGGCTGCGGAAATGGCGGTGCCGGTCAAGGCGGAGCTCGAGGCCCAGGCCGCCGCCCTTGCCGCGCGGCTGCAGGGCTGCATGAACCGGCAGATGGATCAGCGCCGCCAGTCCGTCCGGGCGCTGATGCGGGCATTGCCGTCGCTCGATCAGCTTCTCGCCTTGCCGCGCCGGCGTTTCGACGAGGCGGCGGCCGGCCTCGGGCGCGGGCTGGAGCTCAACACCATCAACAAGCGTCGCGGCTTCGAGCGCGTGGCCGCGCATTTGCGCCCTGATCTGCTCTCCGGCCGCATCGCCGAGCGCCGCCAGACGCTGAACGAGCGGATCGGGCGGGCCGAGCGCATGGTCGAGCGGCTGATCGACCGTTCGAAATCGCGGGTCGACCGTTCCGAGGCGGTCTTCGCCACACTGCCCGCCCGCCTGCAGGCGCAGACCGGCCGCGCCGTCGACCATCTCGCCAATCTCGTCAGGCACGCCGATACCGCGACATCCCATCGGCTGATTCGGGCAAAAGCCGCGCTTGCGGCGCAGGACCGCGTGCTGCAGTCGCTCTCCTACAAGAATGTGCTGAAGCGCGGTTACGCGGTGATCCGCGACGACGAGGACAGGCCGGTCTCTGAGGCCACAGCTCTTTCGGCAGGTGCGGCGGTCTCGATCGAATTTTCCGACGGCCGCATCGGCGCGGTGACCACCGAAGGCGGCATGCCGCCAACCTCGCTGAAGAGGCGGCCTGCCAAGCCGGAAGCCGGCGGTCCATCGAAGCAGGGAAGTCTTTTCTAGCAATTTGAGTAAAACGCGCAGTCTGATCCTGCCACTATCTGGCAGTGGCAAGAATGTATAGTTTGTCTGCATGTCCCGTTCAGAACGCCTCCTCGATCTTCTCCAGGTGCTGCGCCGCCACCGTCGGCCGGTGAGTGGCGTGGTGCTGGCCGACGAAATCGGCGTCAGTATCCGCACCCTTTATCGCGATATCGCCAGCCTTCAGGCCCAGGGCGCCGCGATCGAGGGTGAGCCGGGCGTTGGTTATGTCTTGAAACCGGGATTTCTCCTGCCGCCGCTGATGTTTCCGCCGGAAGAGATAGAAGCGCTTGTGCTCGGCTCCCGGTGGGTGGCGGACAGAGCCGACGGTCATCTGCGCGATGCGGCGCGAAATGCGCTGGCACGGATCGCCGCCGTGTTGCCGACCGAGCTGCGTGACGAGCTGGACGCCTCTGCGCTTCTGGTGGGACCTGGCGTCGGCATTCCTGTCGACTCCGTCGATCCGGCCCTTCTGCGCAAGGCGATCCGCACCGAACGCAAGCTTTCCCTGTCCTATCGCGATGGAGCCGGCGTCGGGTCGGAGCGTGTGGTATGGCCGTTTGCGCTGGCCTTTTTCGATCAGGTGCGTGTGCTCCTCGGCTGGTGCGAACTCCGCCAGGATTTCCGTTCTTTTCGCACGGATCGAATTGCCCATGCGGAAGCGCTCGACGCCCGCTATCCCAAGCGCAGGCAGGCACTGCTGAAACAGTGGCGGGAGGGTCAGGGAATATCGCAAGGAGACAAATGATACTGCCAGTTTCTGGCAGTATCATTTCATAAGGTCATAACGTCCAACCAACGACAGGAGATCCTTATGACCGACAAAAACAGCATTCTTCTCTACGTGACCGACGCCCCGACCAGCGCCCGCTTCTACACCACGCTGCTTGGGCAGGAGCCCGTAGAGACAAGTGCAACCTTCGCCATGTTTATCTTGCCGTCCGGCCTGGGGCTCGGTCTCTGGGGCAAAGCCGGTGTGGAGCCCTCGCCGGCGGCAGCCGGCGGCGGCAACGAGATAGGGTTCAAGGTTTCCACGGCCGGCAAGGTCGATGCGACCCATGCCGATTGGCAGGCCAAGGGCGCCAACATCGTCATGGCGCCGACCGATCTTGACTTCGGCCGAAGCTTCGTCGCGGCCGATCCCGATGGGCATCGCCTGCGGGTCTATACCGTGTCCGAGGCGGTTTGAGCCATGGCCAATGCCTGGATCGCCGTCGCTTCCGCAGCGCATGTCCGCATCGGCCGTCAAGCCGGTTTCATGCAGGTCTGTCACGGCAAGGCGTCACCCCTCAGGCGAATCACGCCTGGGGATCGTGTGATCTACTACTCGCCCACTGTCGTCTTTGGCGGCAAGGACCGCCTGCAAGCTTTCACCGCGATCGGTCTGGCACACGATGGCGCGCCTTACCAGGTGGAGTTGGAAAGCGGTTTCAGGCCCTGGCGGCGGGATGTCGATTGGCGGCCTGCGGAGGAAACCTTGATCCGGCCGCTGCTCGGCCGGCTCGCCTTCACGCAGGTCGGCCCCAATTGGGGTTATCAGCTCCGTTTCGGTCTGTTCGGCATC
Source organism: Rhizobium sp. NZLR1 (assembly GCF_017357385.1). Lineage (NCBI taxonomy): Bacteria > Pseudomonadati > Pseudomonadota > Alphaproteobacteria > Hyphomicrobiales > Rhizobiaceae > Rhizobium > Rhizobium sp. NZLR1. The sequence continues at coordinate 299,245 of NZ_CP071632.1, forward strand.
AGCAATGAGGATGCCGATATGATTGCAGAAGCAATGCGGCAAGAGCGGCAGGATTTCTCCCCGAATGCCGCCATCTCTGAGCCTTCGAAGCAGGCCCCGGAATGCTGCATGGCATAACCGCAGTGTTCATCATCACCGGCAAGCGTGCGAAAATTACTCGAAATCCGCAAGCAGCTTCCGCAACAGCCTGTCGAGGTCCGCCTTCTCGGCAGCGCTCAGGTTTTTCGACAGCCGGTGCTGATTGGCGACATGGGCGTCGACAGCGGTCTCGACCGTCGCAAGTCCCTTTTCCGTCAGCGCGATGAGCACGCTCCTGCGGTCGTCGGGATTGAGGATCCGCTCGACGAGGCCCGCTTTTTCCAGCTGGTCGATGCGGTTCGTCATCGTGCCGGAGCTGACCATGGTCATCTCGAGGAGCTCGCCCGGCGAAAGCCGGTGGGGCGCACCGGCGCGGCGAAGCGTCGCCAGCACGTCGAAGGCGGAGGACGAAAGCCCCTGCTTCAGCAGCACCGCCTCTACCTCGCGGCCGAGATGGGTGCCGAGGCGCTTCAGGCGCCCGAGGATGCCCATCGGTTCGACGTCGAGATCCGGCCGCTCGCGTCGCCATTGCGCCAGGATCTTGTCGACATGGTCGATCTTGCCGTCTTCGCTCATCATCCACCGATAGCATTCATTATCTTGACGTCAAGATAAGAACCGATAGGATGGATTTGTCTTGAAATAGAGATTCTTGAGATGAAGATAAATTCTGGCGATGCCACCGATCTTGCGATGACCGCACTTGCACCCGCCATCTGGGGCAGCACCTACATCGTCACCACCGCATTGCTGCCGGCCGGGTATCCGCTGACGGTGGCGATGCTGCGGGCGCTGCCGGCCGGCCTGCTGCTTCTGCTGCTGGTGAGAAAGCTGCCGTCCGGCATCTGGTGGGGAAGGACCTTCGTTCTCGGCGCGCTGAACTTCTCGTTCTTCTGGGCGATGCTCTTCGTCTCCGCCTACCGGCTGCCGGGCGGCGTTGCCGCAACGGTCGGCGCGGTGCAGCCGCTGATCGTCATCGCGCTGTCGCGGCTTTTTCTCGGCAAGCCGGTCCGGCCGCTCGCCGTGTTGGCCGGTCTTGCCGGCATGGCCGGCGTCGGGTTGCTGGTGTTGACGCCGACGGCGGGGCTCGATCCCGTAGGGGTCGCCGCCGGTCTCGCCGGCGCCGTCTCGATGGCCTTCGGCACGGTGCTGACACGGCGCTGGGCGCCGCCGGTCTCGAACCTCACCTTCACCGCCTGGCAATTGACGGCAGGCGGCATCCTGCTGGTGCCCTTTGCGCTTTGCCTCGAACCGGCGCTGCCGGCACCGAGCCTCGCAAACATTGCCGGCATCGCCTATCTCGGCCTGATCGGCGCTGCCTTTACCTATTTGCTGTGGTTTCGCGGCCTGTCGCGCATCGAACCCTCGGCAGTCTCTTCGCTTGGCTTTCTGAGCCCGCTGGTCGCGACCCTACTCGGCTGGCTGGCGCTCGGCCAGAGCCTGGCGCCGGCGCAGATCGCCGGCCTCGCCATGGTGCTTGCCAGCGTCTGGCTCAGTCAGCGCATAATGATGCCGGTCAGGCCCATTCGCCCTGCCGCATCACCGGAACCCGCGAGCCATCGGGCTTGACGCCGTCGATATCGACCTTATCAGAGCCGATCATCCAGTCGATATGGATCAAGCTGGAATTGCCGCCCTGCGCCTTGATCTGCTCCTGGCTCAGTGTTGCGCCGTCAAGGAAGCACTTGGAATAGCACTGGCCGAGCGCGATGTGGCACGAGGCGTTCTCGTCGAACAGCGTGTTGTAGAACAGGATACCGCTGGCCGAGATCGGCGAGGAATGCGGCACCAGCGCCACTTCGCCGAGCCGGCGCGCACCCTCGTCGGTATCGAGCACCTTGTTCAAGACCTTTTCACCGCGCGAGGCCATGGCCTCGACGATGCGGCCGCCTTCGAAGCGCACCTGGATATTGTCGATCAGCGTGCCCTGGTGCGAAAGTGGCTTGGTGCTGGAAACATGGCCTTCGACGCGTAGCGCATGCGGCGTGGTGAAGACTTCCTCGGTCGGGATGTTGGGATTGCAGGTAATGCCGTTTTTGGCGGTGGACGCGCCTCCATGCCATTCATGCCCGTCGGCAAGCCCGACCATCAGGTCGGTGCCCGGTCCCTGGAAATGCAGCGAGGCGAAGCGCTCGCCGTTCAGCCAGGCGGAGCGCTTGGCGAGATTCGCATTGTGCTCGGCCCAGGCGGCGACCGGATCGCTGACATCGACGCGCGAGGCGGCAAAGATCGCCTTGGCGAGCTTGGCGATGGCGATCGGCTCGGGATCGTCGGGGAAGACCACCTTGGCCCAGGATGGATTGGGATAGGAGACGATGTTCCAGTTGATGTCGAAATTCGAGATCTTTTCCAGCGCCGGCTTGTAGGCGGTTGATGTGGCGCGATTGGCGCGGCCGACCTTGTCGGCATCCTGTTCGGAAAGCAGCAAAGGATTGTCGCCGGCGATCGCCAGCCGGGCCGCCCCGTTGGCATAGGCCTTGGCCATGCCCTCGTAGAGCCAGCCGGAGGCGCGGTCGAAGCTCTCGTCGCTGCCATGCTGATAGCGCGAAAGCGTCGTTTCCTCGTCGGAATAGAAGGCGGTGACCAGGCCGGCGCCGGCCTGATAGGCGTGTTTGGTGATCAGGCGAACGAGCGGCAGCGCCACCACCGGCGCGGTAATCACCAGATCCTGACCCTTCTGCAGCTGCAGCCCGACCTTGACGGCAACTTTCGCAAGCTTCTCCAGCTTGACGGGATCAATGGTGTTCTGGCTCTGGGGCATGAAAGTCATGGTTCAACCTGCCTTTTGTCATCGACGTTCTCAAGGCTGGCAGACTTAGACCCGTTTGCGGCGAAAATGAAGCGCGCCGCTACCGAATTGCCAGCGGCCGGATCGACACCCGGCCACTTGCGCGCTCAGGCGGCGGCAGGCTGCCTAAGCAGGATCGAGTTGTGTTTGTTGAGGAAATCCGTCAGTCGCTCGGGGTAATCCTCGCCAACGGCGGCTCGGACACTCGCGCGCTCTGACAGCGCCTTGCGCCAGCGCTTTACCCGCTCGAGCCCGTCGAAAATGCCGCTGTCGCCGAGCGTGTCGAAGAGATCGAAATAACGAAACACAGGCGCGAAGACGGCGTCGACGAGGCTGAAGCCACTGCCGGGAAAATAGGCCCCGTCGCCCAGCGCGCCCTCGAGCGTCGTGAATTTTGCGATGAGCGCCTTGCGCTTGGCCTCCAGCTGCAGTTCATCCTGCGCCGTTTCATAACCCCAGAGATCGGACAGCACGGACGTGCCGAATTCCATCCAGCCGCGATGACGGGCGCGGGTCAGCGGATCGGCCGGATGCAGCGCAGTTCCCACCTGCGTTTCCTCCAGATATTCGCAGATGACGCTGCTTTCGAACAGCACGGCCTCGCTGCCATCCATTTGTTCGATCCGCAGCAGCGGCACCTTGCCGAGCGGCGAGATTTTCAGGAACCAGTCCGGCTTGTTGGCAAGATCGATGTTGATGCGCTCGAACGGCACGCCCTTTTCGAGAAGCACGATCGCGGCGCGCTGCACATAGGGGCAGAGGTGGTGGCTGATCAATGTAAGCTTGCTCATGGCGCTCTCCTGATGCCGCACGCCGCGGCTGAAAATATCAATAACGATGATAGATGCAAATGCATATAATAGCGATTGCGCCGGCGTTCAAGTTAAATGTAACTGCATCTATGTCCGATAAGTCCCCGACGCCGAGCGAAGCCGCGACCAGCGCATGGATACACATCATGCGCGCCCGCGATCGTCTGCTTGCGGCGATCGAAATCGATTTCAAGGCGGCGAAAATGCCGACGCTTTCCTGGTACGACGTGCTTTGGGAGCTGGCGAGGGCAAAGGGCGGGCGATTGCGTCCCTATGAGATCGAAGAACGGACACTGCTTGCCCAATATAATCTCTCCCGTCTGGTAGACCGGCTGGAAAGGGAGGGCTTGGTCCACCGCGAGACCTTCGACGAGGATGCGCGCGGCCGCTGGGTCGTGATCACCGATGCCGGGCTGCAGCTGCGAGAGCGCATGTGGGCGGTCTATGCTAGGTCGATCGAAACCCATATGGGCTGCAAGCTTGCCGAGACCGAGGCAAATACCATAACAGCTTTACTGGCTCGTTTCCTTTGATCAGGCGATCAACGATACGCCGACCGCTTTCAAGGCCTTCAACGCATCCTTTGGATCGAGCCGCACCTGCAGTCCGCGTTGGCCGCCATTGATATAGACGAGCGGTTCGGCCAGGGCGGTTTCCTCGATCGCCGTCGGCATGGATTTCTTCTGGCCGAAGGGGCTGATGCCGCCGACATGATAACCCGTCAGCCGCTCGGCATCGGCCGGCTTCATCATATTGGCCGATTTGCCGTGAAAGGCGCTCGCAAGCTTCTTCATGCTGACTTCGCGGTCCGACGGCACGACGACGCAGACCGGCTTGCCGTCCACCTCCGCCATCAACGTCTTCAGCACCCGGTGCGGCGCTTCGCCAAGGGCTTCCGCCGCCTGCAGGCCGACGCGCTCGGCGCCCGGGTCGTAGTCATAGGCATGGACCGTGAAGGCGACGCCTGCCTGGGAAAGAACCTGTGTCGCGCGCGTGGTCTTGGACATCTCTAGCTCGGGAGTTGTTGCCTGTCGTTCAGCCTGCAAATGCACAGGCGTAAATCGCCGGCTTGAAGCCGATCAGCAACTTGCCGCTGGCCTCCAGCACCGGCCGTTTGATCATCGACGGCTGGTCGAGCATCAGTTGGATCGCCTTCTCCCAGCTGAGGTTCTCCCGCTCTGCATCAGCCAGTTTGCGGAAGGTGGTGCCGGCGCGGTTGAGCACGGTATCGAGCCCGGCCTGATCGATCCAGGCATCAAGATGGGCGCGGTCGATGCCGAGCGCCTTGTAATCGTGAAACGCATAGGCAACGCCGTGTTCTTCCAGCCAGCTGCGGGCCTTCTTCATCGTGTCGCAATTCTTGATACCATAGATGGTGACGGTCATGCCCGATCGATTCCCTGTGATCGCTGCGAGATACCATGCAAGAAGACCGGCGCAAATGCCCGCGACACTTTATCCCGGCGCTCGCCGGGATCCGGCTCGGCTCAATTCTCCAGCGTGCCGGCCTTGCGCAAGGCGTCGCTGGGACTGTCGCAGACAATCTTCATCAGGTCGCCGCGCCGCCGTACCAGCCGGTCGGACGTTCGGGTCAGGATCAACCCGTCTTGCGGGGCGCAGAGTTCGATGCTGCCACCCGGCTGACCCGGGCGGGTGACAATCGTCGCCAGGAGCTCGCCTTCCACAACCCTGTCGCCGATGGCGCGATGCAAGAGCACGGCCCCACCTTCAGGAGCGCGAATGATCTCGACATTGTCGAGCGGCACGGCCGGACCGGAAAACGCCTTTGCCTCAGCCTTCACCTCACTGACGATCCCCCGTGCCGCAAGGAACCGCCACAGCCCCTCCGCATCCTTCTCAGCCAGCACCGGATCGACGTCGCGTTTGCCGCGCAGCTCGACGGTGACCGAAAGCCTGCCCGGCAGCCGCGATTGGCGCTCGCCGGAAACCTCATATTTCCAGGCAAAACCGACCGCCTCTTCGAAGGCCGAGCTTTCGCCATCCGAAAGCAGCGCGGCCTCCATATCGAGTGCAGCGGCAAGATCGGCCGCCTCCGGCCAGAAGGCTTCGTCGATATAGGCATATTGCAGGGATTCGTCGTCGCAATGCAGGTCGAGGACGAGATCGGCGCCAAGCGCCATATGCAAGAGCTGTCGTTTCAGCCTGTCGGTAGCCGGATAATCATCGAGGTCTTCGATCAGCGTGGCCCGATCGGCAAGGGAGATCAGCGGAAAATCCCGGTTGAAATTGGTGCGTGAGCCAAGGTCGAAACGACCCTGCAGGTCGCCGAAATGCGATTGCGCTGCACCGATCGGATTGGCCTGCGGCACGATGGTGATGTCGCCGACGATCCCGCCTTCGCTTTCCGCCTGCCGCAGCCGCTCGCAGAGGAAATGCAGGAGCACCGTTCCCGGCAGTTCCCCGGCATGCAGTGCGGCCTGGATATAGATCTTCGGCGCCTTCGGATCGTGGCCCGCAAAGCGCAGCACCGGCAGCCGCCACTCCGTTCCCGGCGTATCTCCTGGGATGATGATCTCTGAAACATCCATGCTGTCTTCGTTCTCCGTTTGCCATCCCGACGGTTGTTCAGCTTTATGCGCGGAAATCGCGGAAGCGCAAGCCTTGGTCCGGAGATGCCATTGCCGTCAGCCAAGCAGCGGCCAGCGATCGATGATGTGGTGTTCGGTTTTTCCAAGAACGCTGTGAATGAGCAGGAATTCCCGCGCCGTCCACGAAACCGGTTGGTCGAGGCTCGTCGGCGGCACTGCTTTGCGGTCATAGAGCAGCGTCATATGCGCCGTGAAATTGCGATCGATATTGTCACGCAATCCGGTATTGTGCAGGCCGACACCAAGCTGGACATGCAGTCGCATGAGCGGCATCAGCCCGTCTTTGCTGCAGAGCACCAGAGGCCGCGCCTTGCCTTCCCGCTTGAAGCTCATGATCCTGTCGAAGGTGACGGCGATCGGCGCGCCCTCGACTGTAGCGGCGGCCTGCCGGGCCGCAAAGATCACGTCCTCCGGCAACACTTCATAGTCGCCGATGCCGATAACGCTCACATGCAGGGTCGTCAGCCGCGGCTTTGCGGAAAGGGAGAAGGTCTTGCAATAGTCGTCGGCGATCGAAGCCGCTTGCCGTTCGACGATCGCAGGCGGGCGGAGCGCAAAGAAAAGCCTGTGGCCGCCGTTCCGGCTTTCACACGCCTGCCCGCGTCGATTTTGACCATGGTCGAAATCGAAGGAAATCTGGTTCATGGCCTGTCAGGTCGTCATGACCGCCTCGCGCTCCAAAAAAGAGGTGAAAGATACGCCGGCAAGGTAGAATATCAAGAACAAAAAAAGAACGAGATGCGCAAGAATCGGGTTGAAACAGCGGCCGTTCCGTACGATTTTGGTGGTAATCGAAAACGCGGAGGCTGTGTCATGGCCCAGACGATCCATCACTATCTCATCTTCGAAACCGCGGCTGGTTTCTGCGGCATCGCCTGGAGCGACGCCGGCATCGCCCGCTTCCAGCTGCCGACGAAAACCGCGGAAGCGACCGAGCGGCTCTTACTGCGCCGCCTGCCGGGTGCCGAGCCCGGCGCGCCGACGCCTGATGTGCTCGAAACGGTCGCCGCCGTGAAGCGCTATTTCCAGGGCGAGGAAACGGATTTTTCCGACGTCGAACTCGATCTTGCCGGGCAGGATGCCCTCTTCAGGGATATTTACGCGGCGGCAAGGCGTGTCGGCTGGGGCCATACGACCACCTACGGCGCGCTGGCGAAAGAGCTTGGCGCCGGGCCGGAAGTCGCGCGCGACGTCGGCCAGGCGATGGCGAAGAACCCGGTCGCATTGATCATCCCCTGCCACCGGGTGCTGGCCGCCGGCGGCAAAATCGGCGGTTTCTCGGCTCCCGGCGGCTCGTCATCGAAGACCCGCATGCTGGAGCTTGAAGGCGTCCAGCTCGGCCCGCCGCCGCCCGCCCAGCAATCGCTGGGGTTTTAGGCGGCGGGGCGGTCTCAGCCGGGATGCCGGCTGCTCAATGCGGGCTGGCCGTTGGCCGGACGATGATCTCGCTGACATCGACATCGTCAGGCTGGCTGACGGCATAGAGGATCGAATTGGCGATAGCCTCGGGGCTGATCGTGACCGCCCTGAAAACCCTCATGGCGTTCCGCGCGGTCGGATCGGTAATCGTGCCGGCCAGTTCCGATGTCGTGGTGCCGGGGGAGATGACCGTCACCCGGATGCGATCTGTCTCCTGCCGCAACCCGTCCGAGATCGCCCGCACCGCGAATTTCGTCGCGCAATAGACCGCGGCCGTTGGGGAAACGGCGTGGCCGCCGATCGAAGCCAGGTTGATGATCTGTCCGGATCCCTGCGCCTTCATGATCGGAAGCGCAGCGGCGATGTCGTAGAGCACACCCTTGATGTTGACGTCGACCATCCGGTCCCACTCGTCGACCTTGAGGGCCGCAAGCGGCGAGAGCGGCATGACGCCGGCATTGTTGACGATAACGTCCAACCGGCCGAATTCGGACCTGGCAAAACCCGCAAAGGCCGCCACTTGGGAACGGTCGGTGACATCAAGCTTTCGCAGCCGCACGCTGCCGCCCTTGGCTGCTATTTCGCCGGCGAGTGTCTACCTTATTCGCTGCCATCATGATGCCCTGGCCGGTGCCGCATAGGATGATGCCAAACCGGCAATCACCAGAGGCGACGAGCCGCGCCGCCGCTCGCCGTGTTTGGGATAGTGGGTGCTTTCCGGCGTCGTCGGTCCGATGTCGACCACCACCCAGCCATGTGCCGCGATATGGGCGGCAATGGCCTGTCGGAGCTGAATGGCCGTGTGGTCGCTAGAGAGGACAATACGATTGTTGGCTGTCATGGAGAAGTCGTCCCGTTTCCCCGAAGCAATTTAGCGGGCTGGGCGAGTTGGATCAACTCAGCCCTTCATTCCCACTCGATCGTGCCAGGCGGCTTCGATGTCACATCATAAACCACGCGGTTGATGCCGCGCACCTCGTTGATGATGCGGGTCGCGGCGCGGCCGAGGAATTCCATGTCGTAGTGGTAGAAGTCCGCCGTCATGCCGTCGACCGAGGTGACGGCGCGCAACGCGCAGACGAATTCGTAGGTACGTCCGTCGCCCATGACGCCGACGGTCTGGACCGGAAGCAGCACGGCGAAGGCCTGCCAGATGGCGTCGTAGAGGCCGGCCTTGCGGATTTCGTCGAGATAGATCGCATCGGCCTCGCGCAGGATCTCCAGCTTTTCGCGGCTGATGCCGCCTGGGCAGCGGATCGCAAGGCCGGGGCCGGGGAAGGGGTGGCGGCCGATGAAGCTGTCGGGCAGGCCGAGTTCGCGACCGAGCGCCCGCACCTCGTCCTTGAACAGTTCGCGCAGCGGCTCGACGAGCTGCATCTTCATGCGATCCGGCAGGCCGCCGACATTGTGGTGCGACTTGATGGTCACCGACGGGCCGCCGGTGAAGGAAACGCTTTCGATCACGTCGGGATAGAGCGTGCCCTGGCCGAGGAAATCGGCGCCGCCGAGTTTCTTTGCCTCTTCCTCGAAGGTCTCGATGAACAGCCGGCCGATGATCTTGCGCTTGGTTTCCGGGTCGCTGACGCCTTCGAGCTCGCCGATGAAACGGTCGGAAGCGTCGACATGCAGCAGATGCAAATTGTAGTGCTCGCGGAACATGGCGACGACGCCGGCCGCCTCGTCCTTGCGCATCAGGCCGTGGTCGACGAGGATGCAGGTCAGCTGGTCGCCGACCGCCTCGTGGATCAACAGCGCCGCGACTGAGCTGTCGACGCCGCCCGAAAGGGCGCAGATGACGCGCTTGCCGCCCACCTGCTTGCGGATCTCATCGACTGCCTTCTGGCGATAGGCCGACATCGACCAGTCGCCCTTGAGGCCGGCGATGTTGTGGATGAAATTACCAATCAGCTTGGCGCCGTCGGGCGTATGCACGACCTCGGGATGGAACTGCACGCCGTAATATTTGCGCTTCTCGTCAGCGATGAAGGCGTAGGGCGCGTTGGAGGAGGTGGCGACCACCTCGAAACCCTCAGGCAGCGCGGTGACGCGGTCGCCATGGCTCATCCACACCTGGTGGCGCGAACCGGAGGACCAGAGGCCCTCGAACAGCTGGCAGTCCTTGTTTACCTCCAGGAAGGCGCGGCCGAATTCGCGGTGATGGCCGCTCTCGACCTTGCCGCCGAGCTGCATGCACATCGTCTGCTGGCCATAGCAGATGCCAAAGACCGGCAGGCCGCTGTCGAAGATGATCTGAGGCGCTCGCGGCGATCCCTCGTCCACCGTCGAAGCCGGGCTGCCGGAGAGGAACACGGCCTTCGGCTGCAGGCGCTTGAAGCCCTCTTCGGCCGATTGAAAGGGAACGATCTCGCAATAGACGCCGGCCTCGCGCACGCGTCGTGCGATGAGCTGGGTCACCTGGCTGCCGAAATCGACGATGAGAACGGAGTCGGGATGTGCTGTCTGGGTCATGGCGAGGCTTTAATGAAAAGCGCTTCGCCTTGCAATCCGGGAAATCGGCGGCATTGGTTTTTATTGTTCCGATTGTCCCTCGCGCGTCTGAAAAGACGCGCGGCTTTTAGGGCTCAGAACCAGAAAACTCCGTCCTCCAGCGCCGTGAACAGGCTGTCGACGCCGTAGGAGAGCTTGCGGTCGACGATGTGCAGATATTCGGTCCAGCCCGAGATGTGCTGCAGTTCGACCGCGCCGTCGGAAATGCCGCGCAGGCCGATCAGCGGCAGCTTGTAGCCCTGGCAGGCGCGCAGCACCGCAAAGGTTTCCATGTCTACCATGTCGGCGTCGATATCGGTATAGGCCGCGCCTGAGATCACGTTGCCGCCGGTGGAAAGGCTTGCTTCCGGAATGCCCGGGATGCGCAGCGGCAGTTCGAGCACCGCCGGCAGGTCGAGAAAGGGTGTCCTGCCCTTTTCGAAGCCGAGCGGCGAGGCGTCCATGTCGCGATAAGAAACCGAGGTTACCTGATAAATTTCCGTCTGCTCCAGTTTCGCGGAGCCGGCCGAGCCGAGGGAAACGACGAGATCGGGCAGGTCGTCGGCCGCATCCAGCCGCGCCAGCGTCTTGGTCAGCGCGACCGCCGCCTCGACAGGGCCGACGCCGGTCATCAGAGGTTCGATGCGCGAACGCAGGAAGGGGCCGTATTCGGCCTCTGCCGCCATGACGAAAAGCATGGACTTTCCCGCGACCGACTTCAGCTCGAACTTCATCCCGTAATTCCTTCTCTACCGCGGATCACCATCATCGTTCCGGTCATCGAGGCGATGAGCTTTGCCGGCCCGTCGCTGATCGCATAGCCTCGCCCGTCGGCGACGATGATGGTGGAGCCGGGTTTGGTGATTTCCCCGCGAAACAGGAAACGATCGCCACGCCCCGGCGACATGAGATTGACCTTGAACTCGATCGTCAGAATCGAAGCTTCGGGGTCGATGACGCTATAGGCGGCAAAGCCGCAAGCCGAATCGAGCGCTGCGGAAATGATGCCTGCGTGCAGGATGCCGTGCTGCTGTGTCAGTTTGACGTCGAAGGGAAGCTCGATTTCGACGACGCCATGCTCGACGCGCGTCAGCTCTGCGCCGATCGTCTCCATCGCCGCCTGCCGCGCAAAATTGCGGCGGATTCGCGCGCGGAAATCGCCCCTGTCAGTCTCACTCATGGCTGCCCCTCTTGCAGCGGCGAAAGTGGCATGGTGGGCCGGATTCGACAAGCTGCACATTGCTGAAATCGGTCTCAGCGGCGATGGAAAGCTGCGGCCGTGTCGCCGGGGCCACCGTTCGCCTTTCCGTCACCCTGCAAGCCGGTGCGAAGACGATTGCAGCTTCGCGCCCAGCGCGTATTCTCCGCGTCGGATCTCGAAAGGATGGAGCGCCGGCGCATGACGACGATATCGCAATCGGTCCGGAATTTCGAGACTTGGCTGGCCGGCGAACTCGGGGCCGATCTCGTCGCGGACGATCTCCGGGAGAAGCACGAGAAGATGCGAAGCGGCGGCTTCGTCTTCCTGCGCGCCACCTATTGGCGCTGGTGCGAGACTATCCTCGATATCTGCCCGGAACTCGCCCGCGCGCCCGAGGTGCTGGCGATCGGCGATACCCATCTGGAAAATTTCGGCACCTGGCGCGATGGCGAGGGCCGGCTCGTCTGGGGCGTCAATGATTTCGACGATGCGGCGGTGATGCCCTATACGCTGGATCTCGTTCGCCTTGCGGCCAGCGCTGTGCTGGCGCGCGGCGACGATGGTCCCTCGGTTCGGATGATCGGCGAATTGATCCTGAGCGGCTATTGCAGGGGCCTTGAAAATCCGCTGCCCGTCATCCTCGAGCGCGATCACAAATGGCTGCGCAAGGCGCTGATGCTGCCGAATTCCGAACGTCGGGAATTCTGGGAGAAATATGAAATGCTGCTTCCCGGCAGCGAGCCTCCGCCCTCCGCCTATGTCAAGGCGCTCGCAGATGCACTGCCGCTCGGCTCAGGCAGCTTCGTGGCGAAGCCACGCAGCGGCGGCACCGGCAGCCTCGGCCGGCCGCGTTTCGTCGCCTATGCCGAATGGCAGGGCGGACCGGTGCTGCGAGAGGCCAAGGCGCTGCTGCCGTCCGCCTGGTCGCTTCGCCACAGACCACAGGACGTGGCGATCCATGCGGGCGAGATCGCCGACGGGCGGATGCGGTGCGTCGATCCGCATTACCGGGTTTCCGGCCGCATCCTCGTACGCCGGATCTCGCCGAACAGCTGCAAGATCGAAATCGACCGGCACCCCGAAATCCTGCTTTCGCCGACGATGCTCGAGCTGATGGGCTTCGAGATCGCCAATTGCCATTCCAACGATGCGGCAGCGGTCGCCGTGATCCTTCGGGATATCAAGACACGCGGAAACGAATGGCTGCATGAGGCGGCAAGGGCCGCGGCCTCGAGCATCAGCGCCGAGCAGAAGGCCTATGTGCGCGACGGTTGATGCATGTCGCCCTGATGTGTGAGCGGTTTTCGCGCGAGATCACGCTCTACGTCGCTGGTTCAGATCCGAACGATGTGCTGATCCCAGGCGACGTCGCTGCGGGTCGACAGGAAATCGCCATCATAGGAGGAGACGGCAAAGCCGCTCTTTGCCGGCGCGATGCCGGCCGCATCCGGAATGCTGGTTTCGGCGAGCACCTTGCCCGTCCTTGCGTCGAGGGTCACCGAGGCGCCGCCCTTCGGCGAGGTGATACCGACGAGGCCCTCACTGCGATTGACGGCAATCGCTCCGACGTAATTGGCGAGCCTGCGCGTCGTCTGCTCCGGCAGGTCGATGAAGGTAAGGTCCTCGCCCTTGGTGAAATGGCCGACGAGCGGCGGCAAATCCTTGCGGTGACCCTCGTACTGGCAGGCAAACCAGATGCGGCCCCTGTCATCGAGATCGATGTGGCGGGTGGAGAGTTCTGCCCATTCCGCCGGCAGCACATGTTTTTCGACCAGAGCACCGGTCGCGGCATCGATCAGCACCAGCGACGGCTGCATCTCCCCGAGATTGAGCTTGGTGCGGCCGAAATCCGGATGCGTCTCGATGCCGCCATTGGCGACGATCAGAAGACGTCCGTCGTCGGAGACCGTCATGTCGTGCGGGCCGATGCCGTAGGTCTCGAATTCGCCGATGCGGGTGAAGCGGTCGGTGGCGTCGTAGAGGCCGATCATGCCGCGATTGCCGTCGAAGTCGTTCTCGCTGGCGTAGAGCAAACGACCATCGGCGGAGAAGGCGCCGTGGCCGTAGAAATGCCGGTCTTCCCGCGAGCTGATGACAATCGGTTCGGCCTTATTTCGCGGATCGAAAATCATCGCATAGGTGCCCGGCCGGCGGGCGAAGGCGACGGTCCTGCCGGTGGCGGCACTGAAGGCCATGCCGTGAGCCCGGGCGGGAAGCTTGACCTGATCGATGACCTCGCCGCGCTCTGTCACAGTCGCGACGGCAAAGGAGCCGTCGGCCGCACGAATGCCCGAGGCATAGACCGCGTCCGCCCGCTCCAGGGCCATCAGCGATTTCGGTGCCAGGGTGGCGAGGAAGCCGAGCCCGGCCGCCTTGACGAAGTCGCGTCGGTTCATCGCAGCACTTCGCATCATTGGTTCAGTCCCCGTCCGAAAAGGAAAAGCCGGCCGAAAGGCCGATGGCGGCGCCATATTCGTCGCTGATCCGGGTGATCAGATCGCGGCTCTCGGCCAGCAGCGTATCGAGCTTGGCCTTCTCCGCATCGCTTAAGGCGGCATCGATGTCGGGATTGAGTTTCGGCACGCTGTCGAGCAGCGATTTGAAATCCTCGTCGATTGAGGCGGCGATCGGCTGTTTGTCCGGCGGCAGAAGTTCGGCCATGCCGGCCTTCTGCCAGAGCGTGCGCAGTCCCTCCAGATTGGCGGCCATCGATTTCCAGGTGTTTTTCGAGCGCCAGTAGATCGCCATGCGCGGGCGCGGTGCGGTGTCCTTGCCCTTGTAGAACTGTTCGAGCCGCTGGTCGCGGACATTCTCCGCGCCGTGGACGAGAATGCCGAGCAGCGCGGTCACCGCTTCCTTGTTGTCCATGAAATCGTTGCTCTGCGGGCCTGGATGTTTCCAGCTCGCCTGCACGCCGTCGGGCTTTTCCCAGGCGGCGACGACTTCGCCGGCCTCACGCTGGATGTTTCCGGCAACCGCCTGGCCGTAAAGGCAGCGGAAGCCGCCCTTCTGCTTGACGAGATCGTCGGCGCCATTGCCGTAAAGCACGTATTCCAGCGCCGTCAGGCCCTGCAGCGCAACGCTCTTGCCGGCGATCGCATCGACCGCCGCATCCTTCGGATCGGCCTTGGCGATCAGCGCCTGCACCTGCTTCAGGCCGACGCCCTTGCGGTCGGGGTAAAACAGGATGTGCTCGAAGAGATTGTCCTGGATGACAGGCCCGGTCTGGACGATCTCGATGATCGACCAGTAGCGGATGGTGTCGTCAAATGTGGATTTGGCCTTGTCGAGCGTCTGCTGCGTGCCGTCGTCGCAGAGATCCTTCATCGCCGTCGTCAGCCGGGCGGCCGATTGCTGCATGTTGCGATAACCGGGGCGGATGACTTCGTCGACGGCGCGCTGCATGACCGCCGGAACGGCATCCTCGTTCAGCCCTGCCGGAGGGGTGGCGGCGGTCTGGGCGACCGCCGATGTGGCCAGGCCGATCAGAGTGAGGCAGAGCAGGGGGTGCCAAAGGCGCATCAAAGTGACTCCAGGAATGTAATCAGGGCCGCCCTGTCGTCTTTTGACCGGGAGGAGAAAGCGTTGCGGGCCTTTTCAGCTTCGCCGCCATGCCAGAGGATCGCCTCGGTGAGATCCCTTGCACGGCCGTCATGCAGGAAAAAGCTGTGTCCGCTGACCGTCCGGGTCAGTCCTATACCCCATAGCGGTGGTGTGCGCCATTCACGTCCGCTTGCAAGACCGACCTGCTGCCCGTCGGCAAGCCCGTCGCCCATATCGTGCAGAAGAAAGTCGGAATAGGGCCAGATCAGCTGGAAGGATTGCGCCTTGTCGGGCGAATCCCTGCGGGTGACGAATTTCGGCACATGGCAGGAAATGCAGCCGCTGTCGTAGAAGATCCGCTTGCCCTTCAGCGTCTCGGGAAAGCTCGCCTTGCGGCGGGCCGGAACGGCAAGGTTTTCGGAATAGAAGGTCACTAGGTCGAGAATGGGATCCGGTGCCTCTTGCGCCCCCAGCCGTTTCTGTACGCCGGTCGGCATATCAAGGCATTTCTCTTCCGCCTTGGTGCAATCGCCCTGCGCATTCGGCTGATCGGATGTCGAGATGCCGATATCGCTGGCAAAGGCATCGGCACTCTGGTCGCGCACCGTGGCGTTCTGCGCCTTCCAGCCGAACCGGCCGAGTGTAACCTCGCCGCTGCGGTGGTCGCGCACCATCGCCGCCTTGCCGGAGATGCCGTCGCCATCGGCATCGTCTGGGTCGGCATGGGCAAGGATATCGGCCTCGGGAATCGCCTCGATCAGCCCAAGGCCGATCATGGCCGAGGCGACACGCGGCGAAATTGTCGTCGCCTGATCGAGCGATCCATAGGCAAGGTTCGTCACCGCATAATGCGGCCGGCGCAGCGATACGGTCTCGCCATCGCCGAGCGTCACCTTCTCTTCATCATAGTTGATTGCCATCCGGCCTTCGGCAGCAAGGCCGGGAACGGCAAAGTCCTGCAGCTGATGGCCATAAACCGGATCGGGGAAGTTGACGACGTCAGCTCCCGCGATCGCCTTTTCCTCGTCCGGCGTTGCGGCTGCTCGCGAAAGCCGCAGCAGCATCGAGACAGCACTTGGGCCACCCTCCGGCGGTTTGCCGCGGCCGTCATTGACATGGCAACTGATGCAGGAGCGGGCGTTGAAAAGCGGCCCAAGGCCATCGGAGGCCTGCGTCGAGGAGGGAGCGGAAACCCAGAGCTTGCGGAAGAGCGAATTGCCGAGCCTGAAATTCTGCTCTTCCTCGAAGGGGATGTTGGCCGAAATATGCGAGAAGCTGTCTTCGGTGACCGGGTCGATCGAAGTCGTAGCACCCGCCTGCATCGCTTCGTATTGCTCGGCCTTCGAAAAATCCTTGGTCGGCCGCGTCACGTCGGCGACGCGCTTGAGATCGGCTTCGGAAAGGTCGATGCGTTTCGCCGGCAGATCGAAACCGGCGGCAAGTGCTGCGGAAAAACCGGCAAGCGTGGCGCAGAGCACTGCGCTGGCGATCAATCGGCGGGCCGGGGCATGCGACATTTCAGGGTTCGGGCCGCTCCGTTATCGAAGCGGCCCGCCTTTTTGCTTATTTGAAGACGGCGTTAGGATTATCCAAGCTGTCGGAACCTTCAAGCTGAACCGTGCCGAGATCGAGTGCGGCAATAACGCGCTGCACCGATTTCGTCTGGTCGATCAGCCCGGCGATGGCGGCCTGGACGACGGCATTGCCTTCCTTGTTGCCCTCACCGATCATCTGGTCGTATTTCTCGACCGTCTCGCCGCGCTTTGCCATGGCATTCATCGCATCGAGCGTCTTGTTGAGCTTGTCTTCCATCTCGGCGTCGAGCGCCTTGTCCTTGGCGGCCACTAGATCGTGCAGCGATGGACCGCTGAGCTTGGTGCCGTCGACCCGGGTATAGTTGCCGGTATAGGCGGCGGCGATGCCGATCGCGTCGTTCAGATGCGAGTTGTAGGTATTGTCCGAGAAGCAATCATGCTCTTCTTCCGGATCGTGCAGCAGCAGGCCGAGTTTCATGCGCTCGCCGGCCAGCTCGCCGTAGGAAAGCGAACCCATGCCCGTCAGGATCGCGACGAGACCGGCCTTCGGGTCGGCTTCGACATTCTTCGTCGCAGCGCCGTCCGCCTTCCAGTTGTCGGTCATTTCCTGCAGGTCGGACACCAGCAGGGTGGAGGCGGATTTCAGATATTCGGCGCGGCGGTCGCAATTGCCGTGCGTGCAGTTCTTCAGGTCGTAATCCGTTGCCGGGCGGTTGCCCGCGCCAGGTCCCGTGCCGTTCAGATCCTGGCCCCAGAGCAGGAATTCGATGGCGTGGTAGCCGGTCGCGACATTGGCATCGATGCCGCCGGCCCCGGCGAGCGTGCCGGAGAGGAATTCCGGCGTCAGCTTGGAAGCGTCGACATCCTTGCCGTCGATCTTGATCGTCTTGTTAGCAATGACATTTGCCACATAGAGCGAATTTTCGTCGCTCTCGCTGCCATAGGAGGGATCGACATAATCGATCAGGCCTTCATCGAGCGGCCATGAGTTGACCTCGCCTTCCCAGTCGTCGACAATCGGATTGCCGAAGCGATAGACTTCCGTCTGCTGATAGGGAACGCGCGCCTTGATCCAGGCGTCCCGGGCTCCCTTCAGCGTCGCGTCGGTCGGCGCCTTCAGGAAAGCGTCGATTGCGGTATCGAGCGCCTTTGCCGTCGTCAGCGAGTCTTCGTATTTCGCATGTCCGACGTCGGCATAGTGTTTGACCACGGCGGCAGCATCGGTCTCGGCATGGGCGGGCAGGGCGAGCAGGGCGGCGGGGGCAATCGCCAGCACGGCTGCGCGGAATGTGTTGAGCTTCATGATCCTCTCCTGTGACGGATATTCCGTCTAGCGCATCGGCCCGAAAATCGGCATCGATTTTCGGAAAGCACGATGCGCCGATTCAAACTGTTACAGCGTCCTTTGCGCGTCTGATAAGACGCGCGGCGCTATAATCGGGCTCCGTCTCTTCGCCCAAAAGCAAACTTGTGTCAAACACTCTAGTTTGGAATGATTGTAAGATTGGATAGCCGCCGCAGGCACGCTCTTCCAAGCGCATCTGCTTGAAAAAGCGGCAGCAACCGCCCTCAGCCCTTCCGCTGCATGCGGCAGAAGAAGAAGCCGTCCGTATCGGTGGAGGCGGGCGTCAGCGTCACCGTCAGGCCGTCGGAAGAGTGCGGACGTGAGACGTCTTTCCCGAAGAGCGCATCCCAGGCGGGCAGGGCGCTGACGATCTGGAAATCAGGATGGCCAGCCGTAAAGCGGCGCACCTGTTCCTCGTTTTCCTGGGGCAGCACCGAGCAGGTGACGTAGATCAGCTCGCCGCCTGGCTTGACGAAGCCACTTGCCTGCGTCAGCGCATCCTGCTGCTGGGCGGTGCGTTCGTCGAGGTTCTTTGCCGTCAGCCGCCATTTCGTATCGGGGCGGCGGCGCCATGTGCCGGTGCCGGTGCAGGGCGCGTCGACCAGCACCTTGTCGCAGCGCCCGGCAAGGCTGGAAAGCGCCCTAGCGTCGTCATGCACCTGGACATTGCGCGTGCCCGCCCGCTTCAGCCGCTCGATGATCGGCGCCAGCCGTTTGCGGTCGGCGTCATAGGCGTGAACCTGCCCCTTGTTCTGCATGGCGGCCGCCATGGCGAGCGTCTTGCCGCCGCCGCCGGCGCAATAGTCGAGAACCTGGTCGCCCTCATGGGCGAGCACCAGGTCGGCGACGATCTGCGATCCTTCGTCCTGAACTTCGAACCAGCCCTTTTGGAACGAAAGCTCGGCTGTCACGTTGGGTAGACGCGAAGCGCCTTCGCCGGCGGCAATCCGGATGCCGTAGCGAGCGATCTTCGCCGCCTGCGCGCCGGCTCGTTCGAGCGCCTTGACGGCCTTGTCGCGGGAGGACTTCAGGATGTTGGCGCGCAGATCGAGCGTCGGGCGGGCAGCAAGCGCCTGTGCCTCGGCGAGCCAGCTGGCGCCGAAGGCTTGTTCGAAGGAGGATTGGACCCATTCGGGGATATCACCGCGGATATGCGGCGGCGCATCGTCGAGCGAGCGGCTGGCAAATGCCGCAGCGGCATCGGCGTTCAGCGGCGCCGGCGCAAATTTGTCGTCCGCCAGTTCGGCGGCAAGGCTGTCGGGTGTGAAACCCCATTGGCGGAACATGACGGCATGGGCAATGGCTGCAGCGCTGTCGTCATCCATCAGCCAGGCATGGGAAAGCCGCATGCGCAGGGCGTCATAGACGATGTTGCCGATTGCGGCACGATCGCCGGAGCCCGCAAAACGATGCGCGAGGCCCCAGTCCTTCAGCGCGTCGGCGACGGGCCGCTTGCGGGCATCGATATCCGCGAGCACAGAAATCGCCCCTTCGAGGCGGCCGCCCAGACGCATTCAAAGTCTCCTAATTGCCATGGCCTGCGACCGATCCGCACGGGCGCGACAGGCGCGGGGCGGAATGTTCACAAGTCTCAACCGCGTGGTAACCGCGATTGACGGCAAGAGCAAGCGCCGCTAACGGCGCAGCTGGTTGTCCGGCAGTACGCCTTAGCTGATTACCTGGTAGCAGACCTTCGCCGTGCCGGAGCTCACCATGCCGATATTCTGGGCGGCGGCGCGCGACAGGTCGAGCACCCGGCCGCGGATGAACGGACCGCGATCGTTAATGCGAACGACGACGGTGCGGCCATTGTTGCGGTTGGTGACCTTCACCTTGGTGCCGAACGCAAGCGAACGATGTGCGGCAGTCAAGACGGCAGGGTTCATACGTTCCCCGGAAGCAGTTTTGGAGTGAAGTGCGTACCATGAAGCACCGCCGCAACCATCTCCAGCAAAACTCTCCGCCGGAAGCACGGAAGAGCAGCCTGCAATAGTTACGGCAGCGATAATAGAACGACGTATTT
Organism: Rhizobium sp. NZLR1; assembly: GCF_017357385.1. Taxonomy (NCBI): domain Bacteria; kingdom Pseudomonadati; phylum Pseudomonadota; class Alphaproteobacteria; order Hyphomicrobiales; family Rhizobiaceae; genus Rhizobium; species Rhizobium sp. NZLR1. Next base: position 319,085 of record NZ_CP071632.1, read on the forward strand.
TCTTCAAAACAGAGTATCCCTCAACTATTGAACGCAACGCCTCAACAGGCGGCGGGGCTTAAATCTGTGAAAAAGTGGCGAAAAAGTGCCGCGGTTGATCACGGAATATTACAATCTGTAACATTCGTGAGCGCGACGGGGGAATTTCGGAAACGGGCGGCGATCACTGCGACAGAAAAAACACAATGAAATCAGTTAAAATCCGAACGAATTTTTCAGAAGAATGGTTAACATCCCGGCGTTCACAAAAATCGCAAAAATTTTTTTCCGACTTTGCCATATTTGCTGCCACATTTGCGCAAATTTAAAGGCCGTTAACTATAATAAAGGGCGAAAATCGTCCCGCCAAATGCGGAAAGTAGGAATTTCCTACTCATTTTGGGCGATGACGTCGGTCACATCGAGCAGCCGGTTCTAACCCCGCCAACGTCCGTCCTGCCACAATTGCGCAAGCGACATCGGATAGTTCGGGAAGGAGAATTCGAAGCCGGCGGCCTTCAGTTTCGCATTCGAAACCCGTTTGTTCTCGCCGTAGAAGGAGCGCGCCATCGGTGACAGTTCGGCGGTTTCGAAGGCCTGCTCCGGTGGCGGTTCGACGCCCATCAGCCGCGCCGCCTCGACGATCACATCCTGCGGCGGGCCGGGCCGGTCATCGGTGACATTATAGATGCCGCCGAGGCCACCATCCGACAGGAAGCGGGCCGCCGCACCGATATCCTCGACGCGGATACGGTTGAACACCTGGTCCTTCTTGATCAGCCGTCGGGCCGTGCCCTTGTCCAGATTGCAGAAGGCATTGCGTCCCGGCCCATAGATGCCGGCAAGCCGGAGCACCGCCGCCGGCACGCTGCGCTCCCGGCCCATCGCCAGCCAGCCCTCTTCCGCCTCGAGCCGCTCCTTCGACCGCCCGGAAACCGGAACACACGGGGTTTCCTCGTTGATCCAGGCGCCCTTGTGATCGCCATAGACGCCGACCGTGGAGAGATAGCCGATCCATTCGAGCCTGGGCGGCAGGCTTGCGCCGCCTTCGCCGAGCAGCCGCAGCAGCGGGTCACCCTTCCCCGGCGCGATCGACTGCACGAGATGGGTGACGCTCTCGAGGGCTCGGCGCAACTGGTCGTCCAGGGTCTCGCCATCGAAAAGGAAGGCTTCGACGCCGTTTTGCCGGAGCGCCTCCACCTTGTCGGCCGAGCGCGTGGTGCCGGAAATGCGCACGCCGTTGCCGGCGAAGGCCTTGGCGATCGCCGTGCCGGAATAACCGCAGCCAAAGATCATCACATGCATCAGCTCACTCCCGCCAGCCGCCATTCGTTCAGCACGTCGTCGTCACTCTCGTCTGCCCTTCGTGTGGCAAAACCCGTAAATTCGCCAGCCTCCATCAGCCGCGACAGCGCCCAGACCGCCATCCCGCGCACCACCGGCGAGGCATCGTCGGCGAGTAAACGACATTGCCCGACCAGCGCCGTCTCGCCGGAATTGCCGGCGGCGATCAGCACATTGCGGATAAAGCGGTCGCGGCCGATCCGCTTCACCGGCGAGCCGCTGAAGAAGATGCGGAAGCCGGCATCGTCGAGCGTCAGCAGAAAGGCGATCGTCGGCTCGCGCAGATCTTCCCGTGCCTTCAGCTTCATCTCGGAAGCGGAGCTTGCGAACTTGTTCCAGGGGCAGGCGGCCAGACAGTCGTCGCAGCCATAGATGCGATTGCCGATCAGCGGCCGCAGATCGGGGTCGATCGGCCCCTTGTGCTCGATGGTGAGATAGGAGATGCAGCGCCGCGCATCGATCTGGTAAGGCGCCGGGAAGGCGGCCGTCGGGCAGACGTCGAGACAAGCGCGGCAGGAGCCGCAATGATCGGTCTCCGCAGCATCGACGGCAAGATCCGCCGTGGTGAACATCGTGCCGAGAAACAGCCACGAACCGTGTATGCGGCTGACGAGGTTGGTGTGTTTGCCCTGCCAGCCGAGGCCGGCTGCCGCCGCCAGCGGCTTTTCCATCACAGGCGCGGTATCGACGAACACCTTCACATCGGCGCCGGCGCGTGCCGCAAAGCGCGTGGCGATCTCCTTCAGCCGGCCCTTGATGATGTCGTGATAATCGCGGTTGCGCGCATAGACGGAGATCGCCGCTCTGTCCGGCTTGTCGAGAATGCCGCGCGGATCTTCCTCCGGGGTGTAATTGAGGCCGAAGACGACGACGGAGCGCACCTCGCTCCAGAGTGTCAGCGGATCGCCGCGCCGTTCGCGCGTCTCCGCCATCCACGCCATCGTCCCGTGCCACCCGGCATCGATGAACTCGCCAAGGCGCTCCTTCGCTTGCGGGATCGCGTCGGGCCGCGTGATGCGACAGAGATCGAAGCCCTTGGCGGCGGATTCCGCCCGCACCAACGCGGTCAAATTGTCGCGGCGGCGGCGCTCTTTGTCATCTCTATCAGCTTCGGGCATGAAGAGCCCTCGTCAGAAATCCAGGTCGGCATAGTGCGAAACCGGCGTCAGCCCGCGCACCCGTTCGGTCAGCATCGGCCGGAAGGAGGGACGCGACTTCAGCCGCTGGTACCAGTCCTTGACGAGGGGCGCATCCGCCCAGTCGATCTCGCCGAGATAGTCGAGGATCGAAATCGAGGCCGCGGCGGCAAGGTCGGCATAACTCATCCGCTCGCCAGCCAGCCACTGGCGCGAGCCGGCAAGCCAGGTGAGATAGCGCATATGCTGGCGAATATTCGCGCGGGCCGTGCGCAAAACCTTCGAATCTGGCGCTCCGCCGCCCTGATCGGCGGTCATCTGCAACTTGTAGACACGCTCGCGAGCGAGCGGCTTGGTCACGTCGTTTTCCATCTTCTGCATGAACCATTCGCTCAGCCGGCGGATTTCCGCCCGCTGGAACGGGTCCTCGGCGAGCAGTCGCCGATCGCGTTTCAACACGCCGTGCGTCTCGTCCAGGTACTCGGAAATGACGGTCGCGCCGCAGAGCGCCCGCATGCTGTCGTCGACATAGACCGGCAGCGTGCCGGCCGGGTTGAGCGCCAGGAAATCCCGGCGCTTCTCCCATGTCTGCTCCTCGATCAGATCGGCCTGATAGCCGTATTCGGCCAGGATCAGCCGGACGAAGCGGGATGCGGATGACATGGGATGATGATAAAGCGTGGGCATCGATACTCGGGCTTTATGATTGCTGTTACAGGACTGTGTGGCAGCTCGGTTATAGCGCCCTAGTCATGACTCATTGGTTGAAGCTATAGGAGTTTGGCCCGGCCAATACAAGCGAATCGGCTTTCACGCCAACTGACGAAAGACAAAACACGCTTCTTGCGTATGAGGATAGCGGCCGCGCCTGATCGGCTGAAGCTAGGCTCAAGCGCGGCTCAAGTCTGACCGACCTTTAAACCGGAGACAATTTATGGACTATATCAATGCTGCCATTCTCGGTGTCATCGAGGGGATCACCGAGTTTCTGCCGATCTCGAGCACCGGCCATCTCATCATTGCGGAGCAATGGCTCGGCCACCGGTCGGACATGTTCAACATCGTCATTCAGGCGGGTGCTATCCTCGCCGTCACCATCATTTATTGGCGTCGCCTGCTGGATCTGCTGCTGGGCTGGCGGGTGCCGGAGAACCGCGATTACGCCGCCAAGCTGATCGCCGCCTTCCTCATCACCGCAATTCTCGGACTTATCGTCAAGAAGCTCGGCTTTGAACTGCCGGAGACCGCAACGCCGATCGCCTGGGCGCTTATCATCGGCGGTATCTGGATGATCTTCGCCGAATGGGCCGCGGCGCGCAAAGCCCCCCATAAGGAGATCACCTGGCTTGTCGCCATCCTGGTCGGCATCGCCCAGATCGTTGCGGGCGTCTTCCCGGGAACCTCGCGCTCCGGCGCCACGATTTTCGTCGCCATGCTGGCCGGCACCGGCAACCGCGCCGCTGCGACCGAATTCGCCTTTCTCGTCGGTATCCCCACCATGTATGCCGCGAGCGGCTATGAATTGCTGAAGACTTTCAAGGATGGCGGCGCGGCAAACGAGGACTGGACGGCGCTCGGCATCGCCTTCGTTGTTTCCACGGTCGTCGCATTCGTCGCCGTCAAATGGCTGCTGGCCTATATCAGAAGCAACCGCTTCACGCTGTTTGCCGTCTACCGCATCATTCTCGGTGTCTTGCTGCTTGGCATGGCGGCAACCGGCCTGATCGCCTGAGACATTCCTAAAAACGCATTGCATTCGCGCGATCTCCAGGCGCGAATGCAAATGCCCCGGCGCGCTTGGCCATCAGCCCCCGATTTCCGGAAGCAGCCGATTTTTCAGATAGCAATGTTGAAAGAGTAGACGCCCGCTGCTTTTAAAGCCGGCAAGACCGAGCGTTTATTGGGAACGTCCTGCTTCAGACGCTCCGGCCGCTGCTTGTCTTTGTGAGGCCGGCATCGAGGCGCGGCCTTTTCGTCAATGGCTGATCGAAGCCGTCGAGCAAGGATCGACGCCGTAGGCCGGCGAGCAATCACCCTTTATCGCCGCGACAGAACCTGGCGCCACAAAGGAGCCTGCCAGGATAATTAGCGCCGCACACGCAAAAAGGAGCGCGATTGACTTGCCCATCGAGAATTGCCTTTCACAGTGATTGCCGTACGCGATCCCGGGCGTTGAGTCCGTCGGAAGACGCGCGGGTTTGGTAGTCAGTGGAATGGCAAATAGCAATAAACGTTCCTGCTAAATTTGGCGTTAATTCCACAAAATTCCCGATGCGTCTTTTATGCAACTGCACTTGGTATGGCCGGCACAACACCATTTCAAACTTGTGCCAGCTTTGCTTGAGCCGGCAAAGCAAAACGCCGTCCGCGTTATGCGCGAACGGCGTCGTTCCGAAGGTTCAAAAAATTGGTCAGGCGGCCTTGCCAGTGCCCGTGTACTGGCCATGCGGCCGATAATGCACGAGATAGGAGTCGAGCACCGACGCTGCCATGGTCGGCGTGATGCCGAGGCCCTGCAGGGTGCGGCCCTCCGCCTCGGCTGCTGCGGAGACGATGTTGTCGTATCTCAGCATGCGAACCTGGTCCGGGGTGATCGGCGGCGTCACGAAGGGGATCAGCGAAGCGATGCTGCCGATCAGCGAAGCGACGCTGAAGGGCAGGGAGACCAGCGGGTTCTTGCGGCACGTCACCTTCAGCATTGTCTCGAGACATTCGCGGAAGCTCAAGACCTCAGGCCCGCCAAGCTCATAGATCTTGCCGCCTGCGACTTTGCCATCGACGGCGCGGGCAACGGCCTCGGCGATATCCTCGACATAGACCGGCTGGAATTTCGTCTTGCCGCCGCCGACCAAGGGCAGGACGGGCGACATACGGGCCATATCGGCAAACTTGTTGAAGAAGCTGTCCTCCGGTCCGAAGACGATCGACGGACGCAAGATCACCGCATCCGGCTTGATGGAGAGGATGGCGGTTTCGGCACGGCCCTTGGTGCGGCCATAACCTGAATCCGAATTCGCATTGGCGCCGATCGCCGAAATATGGGTCAGCGTGGCGCCTGCGCCGCGCGCCGCTTCGGCCACCGCGCGTGCGCCGAATTCCTGCACGGCGTCGAAGGTGTTGCGGCCGGTCTCGTGCAGAATGCCGACGCAGTTGACGACGTGGCTCGCACCGTCGACGGCGCGGTCGATCGAGCTGCGATAGCGCAGGTTCGCCTGCACGAAGGAGATCTGCCCGACATTGCCGAGCGGCTGCAGGAAATTGGCGAGATCGGGACGGCGCACGGCGACGCGGATATTATAACCGCGCTTGGCGAGCGCCCGGACCACGTGCCTGCCCACGAAGCCGGACCCTCCGAATACGGTGACGAGCGGCGGCAGATTGGCAAGGGTCATGGCAGGCTCCTCGAAAGGCTTGGCGGGATGCTGTATCGGCTCCGTCTTAGCCCAATCCCGGCGCGACGGGAAGGCCTCTCGCGCCCTCAGTTTTTGCTGATGCGAGCCGGGTCAGACGCCCTCGACGACGACCATTTCCGCATCCGCCACTTCCTGACGGATTTTCGCGGCGATCTGGTATTCCGGCGAATTATAGCAGTCGACCGCATGCTGCAGCGAGGGGAATTCGATCACCACGTTGCGCACCCGCGCCTTGCCCTCGAGTTCGGTGAACGCGCCGCCGCGCGCCAGGAAATTCGCGCCGTATTTTTCGAAGGCCGGCTTGGCCGCCGCCACGTAATCCTTGTAGCGCTCGACATCGCGAACATCGACGCGGGCGATCCAATATCCCTTGGCCATGATCTTCTCCCTTTTGTGTTGGGTTCTGTCAGCGGTTTGCCGGCCAGAGTGCGCCGACCATTTCGTTGAGGACGGCGCGGGCCGCATGCCGGGGATCGGGCGCCTTGACGATCGGCCGGGCAACGACGAGATGCGTCGCCCCTGCCTTCAGCGCGTCGAACGGCGTCATCACCCGCTTCTGGTCGCCATGGTCGCTGCCGGTCGGGCGAATGCCGGGGGTGACGATTGCCATGTCGGGCCCGACGATCTCGCGCACCTCGGCCGCCTCAGCTGCCGAGCAGACGATGCCGCCCATGCCGGCAACTCGCGCCTGTCCGGCGCGGCGCAGCACCAGGCTGTGCGGATCTTGGCTATAGCCGGCATCGGCAAGGTCTTCGGCATCCATCGAGGTCAGCACGGTGACGCCGAGCAGGCAGAGGCTGGAACCGGCTGCTGCCTCGACTGCCGCCTTCATCGCCTTCGGATAGGCGTGCAGCGTCAGCATCGACATGCCCATCTTGGCGATGTTCTCGACGCCTGACGCAACCGTGTTGTCGATGTCGAGCAGCTTCATGTCGAGAAAGACCTTCTTGCCGCTTGCGGCAAGGTCGCGGGCAAATTCGAGGCCGCCGGCAAAGACCAGCTGATAGCCGATCTTATAGAAGACAATGTCGTCGCCGAGCGTTGAAACCAGTCTTTCCGCCTCGTCGATCGTTGGAACATCCAGGCCGACGATCAACCGCTCGCGTGCGTCCATCTGAAGTCACCCCTGCCAGTCTTCGATGGGTGTCCAGTCGCATGATAGGAGCCGATCCGCAAGGCCGAAAGCATAGAGATTGCCGCCGCCGCCCGGCTGGTCGCGGTCGCGGGAAATCGGCCGGCCCGCCAGGGCGCATTTGAGCAGCGTGCCGACGCCGCCATGGCCGACGAAGGCGATCGGCGCTGTCGCATCATGTGTGGCCAAAACGGTCTTCACCGCCTCGACGATCCGGCGCTGGGCATCGACGGCGCGTTCCCAGCCTTTGAAGCTCTCTTCCGGATGGGCGAAGAACCAGTTGGCCGCCTCTTCGAATTGCGGCGGCGGTAGGAAGCCGGTGGCCGAACGGTCGTTCTCGTGCATGCCGTGGACGATCTCGATCGTCACGCCGGCGGCTTCCGCCAGAATTTCGGCTGTCTCGATCGCCTTCGTCTCGTCGCTGGAGACGATGCGCCGCAACTGCCGCGCCCAGATGCTTTCCGCTGCCTTGCGGGCGCGCACCGCGCCGACATCGGAAAGCCCCCATTTCGGCACCGGCACGTTGGCGTCGATCCGGACCTGCGGATGGGTGATGTAGAGCCCGAACATCTCAGCCGCGCCGATAGATCCAGAGCTGCGCCGGCGGAATGTTGCGCATGACGAAGTCGAAATGCTGAATATGGTAGCGGTCGGGATTGGCGGCGATCGGCGAGATCGCACCATAGGAAATCTGCACCACCGGCCGGCCGGCCGGCAGCCGGTCGAGCAGGCTTTCGAGCAGCGACACCCGCATCGCCATCGGGAAGTTCAGAAGCGGAATGCACGAGATGACGCAATCGAACGTGCGGTCGCCGAATTCACCCAGCGTCGCCTGAAGATCGAAGGCATCGCCGTTGATGAAGTGCACGCCGGGATAGGCGCGCTGCAGATGCTGGTGGAAATCCGTCGAATATTCGATCGCGACCAGATTGTCCGGCTTCACACCGCGGCCGAGGATGGCTTTGGTGATGGCGCCGGTGCCCGGCCCGAGTTCGAGCACCGGCATGCCGGAATGCATGTCGATGACGCTTGCCATGCGCTTGGCGGTAATCGAGGAGGTCGGCACGATCGAGCCCACCGTCTTCGGCCCCTGCATCATGCCCCGGAAGAAACGGATCTCCTCATCGAATCTCTTCCCGAGGTGTTCCTTCACCTTGACTCGTAAGCGCATTCTCCACCCATCCGCACGTTGATCGAATGCCTTAATATGCCGGTTGTCGTTCCCGGGACAAGGATTTTCGCAACGAGGACATCGGCATCAACAGCTCATGCGGCTTTCGGCGCCGAACGCGGCATGAGATCGGCAAGCCTTTCGCTCAGATGATCGGCGTCGATGGGCGCGCGCAGCTTCTTGTCGGTATTGTCGAAATAGAGATAGACGTCGCGGCCCGTGTTGCGCGGCGTAAGCGGCGCCAGCACCCGCGTCGCATTTTCCGGTTCTCCGCCGGTTGCCCAGGAGCGGATCCGGTCTGCCCAGAGGTCGAGGGCCTCGTCCGCGTAGCCGCTGACATAGAGCTGTTCGGAGCCATGCAGGCGGCAATAGATGAAATCGGCGGTGATATCCATCAGCAGCGGCCATTCCACCGTGTCGGCGCAGACGAGCGCAACATTGTGGCGTCTGAGCATCTCGATGAAGGCGGCAGAGCGGAAGCTGTCGTGGCGGATTTCGAGCGCGTGGCGGATCGGCTGATCGCCGTCGCTTCGAAGCCAGGCCCGTCCCTTGACATGCCCGTCATGCCGCTTGGCAAGTGCTGTCGCTGCATCGCGGTCCTGCGGCAACAGCGCCAGGAAATTTTCGAAAAGATCGGCATCGAAGGCCATGTTCGGTGGAAATTGCCAGAGGATCGGCCCAAGCTTCGGGCCGAGCCGCAGCAGGCCGGAGGCAAGGAAATTGGCGAGCGCCGTCTCGATCGCGCGCAGCCGCAGCATATGGGTAATGAAGCGCGGCCCCTTGACCGCGAAGACGAAATCATCGGGCGCTTCGTCGCGCCAGCGGCCGAAGCTTTCGGAACGCTGCAGACTGTAGAAAGTGCCGTTGATCTCGATCGACGGGAAGTGTCGGGCAGCGTAGGAGAGCTCCTGCTTCTGCGGCAGGTCCTCCGGGTAGAATTGGCCACGCCAGGGCGCATAGGTCCAGCCGGATACGCCGATGCGCACCATTCCCGTGTTTGTCATCATCGGATCCTCCGCTTCGACAGGAGGAAAAACGGAGACGGGAGGCCTTCGTTCCCGTCAGACGCGCATCGGCATCAGCACGTAGAGCGCATCGTCGCCTGCCGTGTCGCGGATCAGCGTCGGCGAGCCGGCATCGGCCAGCAGGAAGATCGCCTCTTCGCCGGAAAGCTGCGCGGTAATGTCGAGCAGGTATTTGGCATTGAAGCCGATTTCCATCGCATCCGTGTCGTAGCCGACGGCGACTTCCTCGGTCGCACTGCCGGAATCCGGATTGTTGACGGTCAGCGTCAACTGCCCCTCGGAAAGCGCCAGCTTCACGGCGCGGCCGCGTTCGGACGAGATGGTCGAGACGCGGTCGACGGCCTGGGCGAAGGTCGTGCAGTCGACGCGCATTTCCTTGTCGTTGCCCGTCGGGATGACCCGCTGGTAGTCCGGGAAGGTGCCGTCGATCAGTTTTGAGGTCATGACGATCGAGCCGATTGTCAGGCGGATCTTGGCGTCGGAGACCTCGACGGTCACCATCACTTCAGGATTGTCGACCAGCTTCTGCAGTTCGCCGACCGTCTTGCGCGGAATGATGATGCCGGGCATGCCTTCGGAGCCGGAGGGCGCATCGACATCGGCGCGCGCCAGCCGGTGGCCGTCGGTGGCGACCGCCCTGAGCTTCAGGTCGCCCTTGCTCTCGATCGTATGGAAGAAAATGCCGTTGAGATAATAGCGGGTCTCCTCAGTCGAGATCGCGAATTGCGTGCGGTCGATCAGCATTTTCAGATCGGCCGCCTTCAGCTTGAAGGAATGCGTGAAGGTGCCGGCGGTCAGATCCGGGAAGTCCGATTGCGGCAGGCACTGCAGCGAGAATTTCGAGCGGCCGGACTGCACGGTCATCGAGCCGCCGTCGGCGCTGGTCGCCAGCAGCACTTCCGATCCGTCGGAAAGTTTGCGCACGATATCGTAGAGAAGATGGGCGGGAACGGTGGTGGCGCCGGCCTGCTCGACGCTTGCCGGCGTCGCCTCGGTAATCTCGAGGTCGAGGTCGGTCGCCTTCATGTCAAGGTTCTGGCCATCGGCCTTCAGCAATACGTTGGACAGGATCGGGATCGTGTTGCGACGTTCGACCACGCGGTGCACGTGGTTCAGCGATTTCAACAGGTTTGACCGCTCAATAGTAATACGCATGGGATGCTACCGCTTTCGACCGTGACTGTCCGGGCGCATCGAGCACCCGAAGAATGCTTTCCCGGCCTGGGCCGGGTGAGTGGACGGGCAAAATGGCAGACTTCAGCATCGGTTTGCAAGAGGCATGGAGGGCCAGGCGCCTGCATTTGCGGTTTTCCAGCGCAATGCGCACAGAAATCCGAACCCTTGCCGAAGCTGCGCCGCTCGCCCATAAAGGCGCGATGACGGCGGGACGAAAGCAAATGGCATGAATGAGGAAACGACAGAGCAGGCCGCCAACCGGCGAAGCTTCCGCCTGCACAATATGGCGGTGCCGGCGCGGCCGCTGGAACCGGCGCTCTATCTGGTCGCCACGCCGATCGGCAATCTCGGCGACATCACGCTGCGGGCGCTGGAAACGCTGGCCGGCGCCGATGTGCTTGCCTGCGAGGATACGCGCGTCACCCGCGTTCTGCTTGACCGCTATGGCATCCAGAACCGTCCCTTCGCCTATCACGAATACAATGCCGATGAGGCCGGCCCGCGGCTCATCCAGGCGCTGGAGGCCGGCCGCTCGGTGGCGCTGGTGTCGGATGCCGGCACGCCGCTGGTCTCCGACCCGGGCTATCGGCTGGCGCAGCAGGCGATCACGGCAGGTCACCGCGTCATCCCCATTCCCGGCGCCTCGGCACCGCTTGCAGCCCTTGTCGGCTCCGGCCTGCCGAACGATGCCTTTTTGTTTGCCGGTTTCCTGCCGGTCAAGGACAAGGCCCGCCGCGATCGTCTTGGCGAATTAGCCGCAGCCCCGGCAACGCTGATCTTCTTTGAATCGCCGCACCGTATCGGCGCCACGCTTCTGGCCGCCGCCGATGTGCTGGGCAGCACCCGGCCTGCCTCCGTCTGCCGTGAACTGACCAAGACCTATGAGGAATTCCGCCGCGGCACGCTTGGTGAGCTTGCCGCGCATTATCAGCAGGTGGAAAACGTCAAGGGCGAGATCGTCCTCGTCGTCGGCCCGCCCGAGCCTGTGGAAACGCCGGAGGCCGATGTCGAAGCCGTGCTGGCCGATCTCGTCAAGACCATGCCGACGGCCAAGGCGGCGACCGAGGCGGCCCGTCTCACTGGCCTGCCGCGCAAGGTGCTCTACCAGCGCCTGCTGGCGCTGAAAGGCGCCGATGGGCGATAACGACCTCACCGCCATAAGAAGAAAAGCGCTGCGCCGGGGGCTGATGTCGGAATATGTCGCCGCTCTCTTTCTGATGCTGAAGGGTTACCGCATCCTGGCGCTGCGCCACCGCACCCGGTTCGGCGAGATCGACATTATCGCCCGCAAAGGCGATCTCGCTGTCTTCGTCGAGGTCAAGGCCCGCCATGGCGAAGCCGCAGCCGTCGACGCCGTCTCTGTCTCTGCCCAAAAACGGATACGAGCGGCAAGCGATCTCTGGCTCGCCCGCCAGGCGGATCAGGCCCGTCTTTCCCAGCGCTATGATATCGTCGCGGTCACGCCCGGCCGGCTGCCGCGGCACTTTCAAGACGCTTTCTAATGCATGTCGCCCGGAAGTGTGCAGCGGTTCCGGGACAACGACATGCATAAAAACAAAGGGCTTTAGCCCGCCTTTCAAGATCGCCGTCCCAATCGTTAAACTTTTAGTCCCCGCGTGAACCAGGTTCTTACGACTCTCTGCTACCCCCTCGGTAGGGATAACAATTGGGGTTGTTCATGGCCTGGAAGCTGATGCTTGCAAGTGCGGTCGCCATGGCGGCGCGCTCGGTGCCTTATGCCGTGGCGAAGCCGGCGGGGAAATCTTTCGTCGCGCATGCAAGCGACCTGCTGCCGCTGAAGCCTTCGCCGATCAATCCGGACTGGATCGTCAGCGGCAATCCGCAGGCCCGCACCGCCGAACATTCGCGCGGCCATGACGAGGCCTCGCTGACGGCGATCTGGGACTGCACCGCCGGCGAATTCCGCTGGTATTTCGGTTGGGACGAGACCGTGATGATCCTCGAAGGCGAGGTCCATATCACCGCCGAGGACGGCACCGAACGAACGCTTTGCGCCGGCGACGTGGCGTTTTTTGCCGGCGGCACCTGGGCGAGCTGGCGGATCGACGACTATGTCCGCAAGGTCGCCTTCCTGCGCAAGCCGTTTCCGAAACCCTTGGCGATCGCCTATCGCCTCCGCAACATGCTGCGCAATAGCGGCAACCAGGGCATCGCTGCCTGAGCAGGGCCGCCGGGTGTGCGTTAATCCGGCTGGGGCGGGGCGGTGGTTTCCCCGTTTAGAACCTCGCATGCAAACAGGATCGGATTGTCGAGTTCGGGCGCGGTCTGCTTGTTCAAAAGAACGGCCACCGCAGCCGCGGCCACGTCTTGAATCGGCTGCTTCACCGTCGTCAGCCGCGGCGTCGTCATGCTGGCGAGCGGGATACCGTCGAAGCCCATGATGGAAAGGGCGGCAGGGACCGGGATTCCCAGGTCATGCGCGGCCCGCATGCAGCCGATTGCCTGCTGGTCCGAACTTGCAAAGATCGCCGTCGGCCGCTCGTTGCGGGCCCGGGCCAGAAGGTAATTCCCCGCCGAACGACCGCTCTCATAGTCGAAAGCCGCCTCGGCAATCAGGGGCGGCCCTGCCGTTTTTGCGCCGCCGTCCATCTGCTCCAATGCGTCGAGATAACCCATGAGGCGGTCATTGGCGGGGACGGAATGCCCAGGCCCTGAGATGAAGCCGATGCGGCGATGCCCAAGCTTGACAAGATGCTCGACGCCAAGGCGAACGCCATTGCGGTGATCGGCGGCAATGCCGGAATATCCTGGCATCAGACGGTCGACGACGACGATCGGCAATCCCTTCGGCAGCTTGATCGTATGGAAATCATTGCTCGGAACGAGGATGATGCCGTCGACCTTACGGCTCGTCAGCTGCTGGATGCGATCGGCTTCCTTGGCGGCATGATCAAGGGAGGTCATGACGATGATATTGTAGCCGTGATTGGCCGCCGCTTGTTCCGCCGATTGCACGAGTTCCGAGAAGAACGGATTGGTCAGATCCGGAATGACGATGCCGATGAGGCGGCTAATCTTGCTGCGCATGCTTCGCGCCGACGGGTCCGGCATATAGCCGAGGTCTTTGATGATCCCGGTGACGCGTGCCCGCAACTCCTTGGTCACCGAGGGATGGTCGTTCAAAACCCTCGAAACGGTGCCGGTGGAAACTCCCGCAAGCGTGGCAACCTCTCTAATCCCGACCTTTGACATGACAGAAACAGTTGCCCTTCATCTTCGCGTTCGCAAGACGCCCGAGGGCGCATGACCGCAGCTTCCAGCTAATGGTCTTTGCCGCCCCAGTCAAAGGGCTGCACGTCACTCATAATGGCCGTCTCTCATAGCATGAAGGCAGTGCATCACTCAATGGAACCGGTTCATCATACACGTCACTAAAGGGAAGAAAATTGCCGCTTCTTTGAGCTGCTTGCCTCATCAAAGTCATCTTGACAATTCCTAAGGGCGTGTTACCCAGTGCGTGTTGGAAACGGTTCATTTGCCGCGGGCAACTCAGATGGAGCTGAGCCCAGAGCCGTTCGGGAGGAAAAAATGTCCAATTCTAAGCGTCAATCCGTCTTGATCAATGCGCCGCGCCGTGCGGCCTTGAGGCTCGGCCTCGCCGGCACATTGGTGCTGGCGCTGTCCTGCAGCGTGTCGCCTGCCTTTGCGGCCGAGAAGCCGAAGGTCGGCCTGATCATGAAGTCCCTGTCGAATGAGTTCTTCAAGCAGATGAAGGCCGGCGCCGACAAATATGCGGCGGAAAACAAGGACAAGTTCGACTTCAAGGCCGTCGGCATGAAGGACGAGCGTGATTTCGCCTCGCAGGTCGATGCCGTCGAGAACTTCGTCACCCAGAAATACGATATCATCGTTGTGGCGCCGGCCGATTCAAAGGCAATGGCCACGCCGCTGGCAAAGGCGGTTAAGGCCGGCGTCAAGGTCATCAACATCGACGTGCCGCTTGATGCCGGTGCCAAGAAGGCAGCCGGTATCGATCTGGCGTTCTTCGGGCCAGACAACAAGGAAGGCGCAAAGCTTGCGGGCGATGCGCTTGCCAAGGACCTCGGACCCGGCGCCAAGGTGGTCATCCTCGAGGGCAACCCCGAGGCCGACAATGGCAAGGAGCGCAAGGAAGGCTTCATGGGTTCCATCAAAACCGGCAAGCTTGAGCTTCTTGACAGCAAGACCGCCCATTGGGAGACAGAGGAAGCCAACACCGTCATGACCAATTTCCTGACGAAATATAAGGATATCAAGGGCGTCATGGCCGCCAACGACTCCATGGCCCTCGGCGTCGTCAAGGCTCTCGATGCGGCCGGCCAAGCCGGCAAGATCAAGGTTGTCGGCTTCGACAACATTCCGCCCGTTCAGCCGCTGATCAAGGATGGCAAGATGCTCGCCACCGTCGAACAGTACGGCGCGCAGATGGCGGTCATGGGCATCGACTATGGCATGCGGGAACTTGCCGGCGAAAAATTCACCGGCTGGGTCAAGACCGACGTCAAGCTCGTCACAGCAGCCGATCTGAAATAATCGGGATTACCGACGACAAGGCAAAGAGGCGCCGGCTTGCTGTCGGCGCCAACGACTACCAACCGATCGACGCGTTGATCGCTCCGGAAGAGGCTTGTTTCGAGCCTCTCCGATGCGCCTTTCGTGGAGGATCGCCTAGAGCGCTTCAGCTTTTGATGGAAGCGCAGAACCGCTCTAGCTTTTTGTTTTTACGCAATTCCCGGCAAAAGCACTTCGCGCTTTGCCTGGGAAAACCGCTTCACACTTTTCCTGGAATTGCTCCAATCGTGCATGAGGTCGACGTGTCAGACGCAGCAGATGACGATATCCTGAGACTGGAAAGGATCGGCAAGCGCTTCCCCGGCGTCGTGGCCCTCAAGGATGTCTCGATGCGGATCAGCCGCGGCAAGGGGCACGTTCTCCTGGGCGAGAACGGTGCCGGAAAGTCGACGCTGATCAATCTGCTCGGCGGCGTCTTCAGGCCGGATGACGGCCATATTCTATTTGACGGCAAACCTTACCATCCCTCCTCGCCGCTGGAGGCGTTCAAGGCCGGCATCCGCGTCATTCACCAAGAACTGCACCCGCTGTCCAACCTGACGGTTGCCGAAAATCTCTTGTTTGAGCATCTGCCGCGCCGATATGGCCTGGTGAACTATAAGGCGATGAACGCCAGGGCGGCCGAACTCCTCGAAGAGGTCGGTCTCGACGTTGCCCCGACGACGCTGGCAGGCAGCCTCAGCGTCGCGCAGCTGCAACTGGTCGAGATCGCCAAGGCGCTTTGTTACGAAAGCAAGCTTCTCGTTCTCGACGAACCGACGGCAACTCTGACCTCCAAGGAGGTCGATCGCCTCTTCGAAATTCTGAAGCGCCTGAAGCGGCGTGGCGTCACCACGCTCTATATCTCACACCGGCTGGAGGAGATCTTCGACGTCGGTGACGACGTGACGGTGCTGCGCGACGGCCAGCATGTGATTACCCGTCCGCTGGCGGGATTGGCTATCCCTGACATCGTCGAGCTGATGGTCGGGCGCAAGCTTTCCGATCACGGCATTTTTAAAGGCGACAGCATCGTATCTGGCGAAGCGCTCGGCGTTTCCGGCCTGAAGGTGAACCGCAACAGCCCGGAACTGTCCTTTTCCGTCGCCAAGGGCGAAATCGTCGGCATTGCCGGCCTTGTCGGCAGCGGGCGCACCGAGGCGGTTCGGGCTCTCTTCGGCGCCGACGTCAAGGCATCCGGCGAAATCCGTCTGAATGGCGAGCTGGTCGAAATCAATTCGCCGAAGGATGCCGTTGCGGCCGGGCTGTGCCTGGCAACCGAAGACCGCAAGATGCAGGGCCTGATGCTCGACATGAGCTGCGCCCAAAACTCCACGATAACCGATCTCGCCAAGATCTCCCGCAACGGCCTGATCAGCGGCAAAGCGGAGGATGATCACGCCCAGCGCCTGGTGCGCGAGCTGCGGATCAAGACGCCCTCCATCCATCAGGCCGTCAGGACCTTTTCCGGCGGCAATCAGCAAAAGGTGGTCATCGCCAAATGGCTGTTCCGCGGCCCCAAGGTGCTGATCTTCGATGAGCCGACCCGCGGCATCGACGTCGGTGCGAAGGCCGAGATTTATGAGCTGTTGTGGAAATTTGCCGCCGAAGGAAAAGGTGTGCTGGTGGTATCTTCGGATCTGCCGGAGCTGATCGGCATTTGCCATCGCATCATCGTTTTCTCCGACGGCAAAATATCCGGCGAAATCGCTCGCGAACAATTTGACGAGAGCAGGATCCTGTCGCTCGCCTACAAGGAGTACAGTCGTGTCCGCCAACATTGAAAAACAGACCGAGGCAAAAGAGGCGCGCTTCTGGGACAAGCTTATCCGGATCTCGATGAAGGAGGCGGGCGTCGCCATCGCCCTCATTCTGATCCTGGCGTTTTTCTCGGCGACCGCGCCCTATTTCGCGACGCCGGAGAATTTCCTGAAGATCTTCGTGCAGATTGCCATCAACACCGTGCTTGCTGCGGGCATGACCTTCGTCATCCTGGTCGGCGGCATCGATCTTTCGGTCGGCTCGCTGCTTGCCCTTTGCACGGTGATCGGCGCAACGATCATGATCAATCCGATGTTTTCGCCATGGCAGGCGATTATTCTCGCTTGTCTTGCCGCGATGGGCACCGGCGCTGTGCTTGGCGCCGTCAACGGCTGGATCTGCGAGAAGTGGAAGCTTCCCTCCTTCATCGTCACGCTCGGCATGCTCAACGTCGCCAGCGGCCTGGCGCGCGTCGTCAGCGACAATTCGACTATCACCGGCCTGCCGCAGCCTTTCGTCGATTTCGGCAACCTGATCTTCTGGGGCATACTCCCATCGATCTTTTTGATTGCGGTCGTCGTCGTCCTCATCGGCTGGTTCGTGCTGCGTTATACCGTCTTCGGCCGCTTCGTCTTCGCCATCGGCACCAATGAAGAGGCCGTTCGGCTCTCGGGACATCAGCCGAAAAAATACAAGATCGCGGTCTTCACCATTTCCGGGCTGACCGCCGGCATCGCCGCCATGGTCTATCTGCTCCGCCTCAATGTCGGCAGCCCGGTTGCCGGCATCGGTTATGAGCTGAATGCCATCGCTGCCGTCATCATCGGCGGCACCAGCCTCTCGGGCGGCAAAGGCTCGATCATCGGCACGCTGGTCGGCGCCTGCATTCTGCAGGTCCTGTCGACCGGATTGCAGCTTCTCGGCGCCGACGACAATATCAAGCCGATCGTCATCGGCGCCGTCATCGTGCTTGCCGTCATTCTCGACAGCTATCGCGGCCGGCTGATGCGGATCCTCGAAACGCGAAGCCCTTGATTGGCCGTTGCGTTTGATATCTCTCCGACCTACATCTGTCCGGCATTCAGCGAGGGACGGAAATGGCCAAGATCACCAATGTAGCGGTCCAGATGGACCATGTCGCCGGCATCAATATTGCAGGTGACTCCACCTTCGCCATGAGCCTGGAAGCGCAAGTGCGCGGCTACAGGCTATTCCATTATACGCCCGAGCGCCTGAGTTTTCGCGACGGCAAGCTCTATGCCAGCGTCGAGCCGATGCTGCTGCGCGATGTCAAGGGCGATCACTTTGAACTCGGCGCGCCGGAGCGCGTCGATCTTTCGACCATGGATGTCGTGCTGCTGCGCCAGGACCCGCCCTTCGACATGGCCTATATCACTTCGACGCATCTGCTCGAGCGCATCCACCCGAAGACGCTGGTCGTCAACGATCCGGCCTGGGTGCGCAATTCGCCGGAGAAGATCTTCGTTACCGAATTCGCCGACCTGATGCCGAAGACGCTGATCACCAAGGATGCCGCCGAAATCCGCCGCTTCCGCGACGAGATGGGCGACATCATCTTGAAGCCGCTCTACGGCAATGGCGGCGCCGGTGTCTTCCATTCGACCCGCGACGACCGCAACCTATCGTCGCTGCTTGAGATGTTCGGCCAGCTTTTCCGCGAGCCCTTCATCGCCCAGCAATATCTGCCCGACGTGCGCAAGGGCGACAAACGCATCATCCTGGTCGACGGCGAATTTGCCGGCGCCATCAACCGCGTGCCGGCCGAACATGACAGCCGCTCCAACATGCATGTCGGCGGCCGCGCCGAGGCGACTGAGCTGACGCCGCGCGAACAGGAAATCTGCGACCGCATTGGCCCAGCGCTCAGAGAACGCGGCTTCCTGCTCGTTGGCATCGATGTGATCGGCGATTACATGACCGAGATCAACGTCACCTCGCCCACAGGCATCCGCGAGGTCAAGAAATTCGGCGGCGCCGATATCGCCAGTCTGCTCTGGGATGCGATCGAGCGCAAGCGCGGCTAAGCTTGGCGCGCGAGCCACCCGCGCCTGCTATGACCGGGCACAACTCCGGTCACAGTCTACATCTGACTATGTTCCCATCGTGTTCTTGTTTTATTCCTGTTTCCATGCCAGATTGCAACTGCTGGCCCGGAAGGGTTGCGGGCGGTATAAGAGTTTGCGGGCAGGGGGATGGGTTTATGGTCGCGCGTGTCAGTACGGTGGCATTTCAGGGCATCGAAGGTGTGCCGGTCGAGGTCCAGGTCATGGTCGCTCCCGGCAAAGTCGGCATGCAGATCGTCGGCCTGCCTGATAAGGCGGTGGCCGAAAGCCGCGAACGTGTGCAGGCCGCCCTTCACGCCTCCGGCCTGGCGCTGCCGGCCAAGCGGGTGACCGTCAACCTGGCGCCGGCCGATCTGCCGAAAGAAGGCTCACATTTCGACCTGCCGATCGCGCTGGCGCTGATGGCGGCGCTCGGCGCCATCCCTGCCGATGCGCTGGCGGAGTATGTCGTCGTTGGTGAACTCAACCTCGACGGCACGATTGCCGCCATATCGGGCGCGCTGCCGGCGGCGATCGGCGCCAATGGGCTCGGCAAGGGGCTGATCTGCCCGGCCGAAAGCGGCGCCGAAGCCGCCTGGGCCGGCGCCGAGGTCAATATTCTCGCACCCCGCAGCCTGATTGCCCTTGCCAATCATTTCCGCGGCACGCAGGTGCTCACCCGACCGGAGGCATCGATCCGCGCCAATGCCGCCAACCTGCCGGACCTTGCCGAGATCAAGGGCCAGGAAAGCGCCAAGCGGGCGCTCGAGGTAGCAGCCGCCGGCGGCCATAATCTCTTGATGGTCGGCCCTCCCGGTTCCGGCAAGTCGATGCTGGCGTCAAGACTGCCGTCGATCCTGCCGCCGCTCTCGCCCGCCGAGCTGCTCGAGGTTTCGATGGTCCATTCGATCGCCGGCCAGCTCTCCGGCGGCAAGCTTTCCGACCGCCGGCCTTTTCGCACGCCGCACCATTCCGCCACCATGGCCGCCCTCGTCGGCGGCGGCATCCGCGCCCGGCCGGGCGAGGCCTCGCTTGCCCATCACGGTGTGCTCTTCCTCGACGAGTTTCCCGAATTTACCCCGCAGGCGTTAGATGCGCTGCGCCAGCCGCTCGAAGGCGGCGAATGCGTCATCGCCCGCGCCAATCACCGCGTCTCCTATCCGGCGAAATTCCAGCTGATCGCAGCGATGAACCCCTGCCGATGCGGCATGGCCGGCGAGCCCGGCCATACTTGCGCCCGTGGCCCGCGCTGCATGAGCGATTATCAGGCCCGCATCTCCGGCCCGCTGATGGACCGCATCGATATCCGCATCGACGTGCCGGCCGTCTCCGCCGCTGATCTGATCCGGCCGATGGCCGCTGAGGCCAGCGCCGACGTCGCCCGCCGCGTCGCCCGCGCCCGCGAGATCCAGCAGGAGCGCTTCGAGGCCGCCGGCGCAAAGGGCATCGGCACCAATGCCCGCTGCTCCACCGCAATGATCGAGAAACTCGCCGAACCCGATGCCGGCGGCCTGCAGCTGCTGCGCGACGCCGCCGAAAAGATGAAATTCTCCGCCCGTGGCTACCACCGCGTCCTCAAGGTCGCCCGCACCCTCGCCGACCTCGACGGCAAACCGACGGTCGGCCGCCTCCATCTCGCCGAAGCGATTTCTTACCGCATTGCAGGGGAGAGGTTGACGGCGGCGGCGTGAGGATAGAAGCGAATAGGAAGTAGCGAATAGCGAATAGTTAAGTGCCTTGCCCGTCACCAAGCAGGCCTTCATCCTATTCGCTATTCGCTATTCGCTATTCGCTATTCGCTATTCGCGCTATTCGCGCTATTCGCGCTATTCGCTATTCAGCTACCCAGCCCTTCAAACAGCGCCGTCGACAGATACCGCTCCGCGAAGGACGGGATGATGATGACGATGTTCTTGCCGGCGTTCTCCGGACGGCTGCCGACTTTGATGGCGGCGGCCAGCGCCGCGCCCGAGGAGATGCCGACCGGCACGCCTTCGAGCCTTGCGACCAGGCGCGCCTGTTCGAAGGCCTCGTCGTTGGTGACGGTGACGACCTCGTCGTAGATGCCGGTGTCGAGGATTTTTGGGGCGAAGCCGGCGCCGATGCCCTGGATCTTGTGCGGGCCGGGATTGCCGCCGGAGAGGATCGGTGAATCGGCGGGCTCGACGGCGATGATCTGGATCTCGGGTTTGCGGCTCTTCAGCACCTGGCCGACGCCGGTGATCGTGCCGCCGGTGCCGATGCCGGAGATGAGGATGTCGACCGTGCCGTCGGTGTCGTTCCAGATTTCCTCGGCCGTGGTCTTGCGGTGGATCTCGGGATTGTCCGGATTTTCGAACTGCTGCGGAATGACGGCGTCGGGAAGCGACCCTGCCAGTTCCTCCGCCTTGGCGATGGCGCCCTTCATGCCCTTCGGTCCCTCAGTCAGCACGAGCTCGGCGCCGAGCAGCGCCAGCATCTTGCGGCGCTCGACCGACATGGTTTCCGGCATGGTGAGGATCAGCCGATATCCCTTGGCGGCGGCGGCAAAGGCGAGCGCAATGCCGGTGTTGCCCGAGGTCGGTTCGATCAGCACCGTCTTGCCGGGCGTGATCTTGCCCTGCGCTTCCAAGCCTTCGATCATCGCCACGCCGATGCGGTCCTTGACCGAGGCGATCGGGTTGAAGAATTCGAGCTTGCCGATCAGATTGGCCACCACGCCCTTTTCCCGCGCCAGCTTGTCGAAGCGCACGAGCGGCGTATCGCCGATGGTCTCGGTGATCGAGGAATAGATGCGGCCGCGGCCGGGCTTGTGCGACATGAGTGCCTCCCTTTCAAATCCTGCTTCTGAAATCGAGGAGGAGAATAGGGTCAAAGGCCTGAAGAGGCCAGACCGCGTTCACCCCGGGGGAGCGGGACGCGGAGAAAAATACCTTTGAAAACCGGTTCTTGCCGAATGTTTATTTCAGGCCGCCCGGGTGGCGATGAAGGCCGCCGTGCCGGCCAGGATGCCGGCCGCGATCCGGTTCAGCGCCTGCAGGGCGCGCGGTCGCTTCAGCATCGTGCGAGCCCGTGAGGCCAGCAGCATATAGGGCACCAGCACGGTGATCAGCACCACGAAGGTCACCGCGAGCAGGAGCGCATAGTCACGCAGCCCGATATTGCCGATATCGATCAGCGTCGGCACTAGGGCGACATAGAACAGCATCGTCTTCGGATTGCCGAGCGTCACCAGCAGGCCGGAAAGGAAGGACAGGCCGATATTGCTGGATTTCTTCGCCGTGATGTCCTGCGGCAGCAGTCCCGTCGTCCAGAGCCTCCAGGCGATATAGCCGAGATAGAGGGCGCCGGCGATCTTGATGACGATGAACACCTCGGTGAAGGTCTGCGCCACGAAGGCAAGACCGAGAATGACCGCTGTCAGATAGGTCATGTCGCCAAGCACCAGGCCGAGGCCCATGAAAAAGGTCTCGCGGAAATTCGAGCCGAGCGCGCGGGCGACGATCGCGGCAATCCCCGGTCCGGTTATGGCGGCTGCGATGAACAGCGCTCCGGCATAGGTGATCAGGGCTGCGAGGCTCATCGTTGATATCCACTGGATTGCGCGAGCTCTCTATAGGCGCGTGTTGCGCCGTCATCAATGCTTCGGCGCTAATCGGTCCATGACCATAAGGAATAGGTCTGCTGAACGATAAGCCACTTGGAAAGCGATCCGGCCTTGCTAGTTCTCTCTCTGCACGCGCGCCATCGGCACCCTTTGCGCTTCCCGAAAAGACCGGCGGCGCCGTCGAGATTTCATCACCAAGGAGAAAATGAATGTCCTCTTCATCAGCCGAGACCCGCAGACTTTCGCCGCTCAAGACGCCCTCCACCCTGCCGACCAATGCCGTCACCGATATTTCGGCGGCGCTGACCGCGCTGCTTGCCGATGTCTTCACCCTTTATATGAAAACCAAGAACTTCCACTGGCATATGTCCGGCCCGCATTTCCGCGACTACCACCTGCTGCTTGACGAACAGGCAGAGCAGATATTCGCCATGACCGACGACATTGCCGAGCGCGCCCGCAAGATCGGCGGCGTGACGCTGCGCTCCATCGGCCAGATCGCCCGCCAGCAGCGCATAACCGACAATGACGCGGATTTCGTCACGGCCGAGGACATGCTGTCGGAACTGCGCGAGGACAATGGCCAGCTCGTTTCGCTGCTACGCGAGGTGCATGGTCTCTGCGACGAGCATAATGATGTCGCGACCGCCAGCCTGATCGAGAACTGGATCGACGAGGGTGAGCGCCGCACCTGGTTCCTGTTCGAAACGACGCGCCGCCAGAAGTAAGACCGGCAAACCGGCGTGCCGGCCATCGATGCCGGCACGCCAATGCATGTCATCCGGACGTGTGCAGCAGTTCCATGCGACGCGCTTCAGCTCTCAACTCTCCAGCGCCCGCGGCCGCAGCCATCTTGGGCTCCAGCCGAGGTTCATGCCGGCGGCGGCAAGCAGGATGATCGCCGCGCCCGCGATCTGCATCGGCTGCAGCGCGTGGCCGAAGGCCAGCCGGTCGACGAGGATCGCCGCGATCGGATAGAGGAAGGACAGGGCGCCGGTGAGATGCGTCGGCAGCCGCTGGATCGCGCCATAGAGCAGCACATACATCAGCCCGGTATGAACGACGCCGACGGTGATAAGGATCGCCCACGTCCCCACATCCGCGGGTGGATGCGAAAAGTCGGTCATCGGCGCCAGCATCAGCATGCCGGTCGCGACCTGGATTAGCGCGATAAGATGCGGCGGCGTGCCCTTCAGCCATTTCGCGGCAAGCGCTGCGAGCGCGTAGAAGAAAGCCGCGCCCAGCGCCATCAGGATACCGAGGCCGTAGCCGTCGAGCGCATCGCCGCTTCCACCTGGTTTCCCCTGCACGATCGCTATCATGCCGGCGAAGGCGAGCACCAGCCAGAACAGCTTGGTCGCGGTGATTTTTTCGCCGAGAAACAGCGCGCCAAGCACCAGCAGCATGAAGGGCTGGGTGTTGTAGACGGTCGTGGCGATCGAGATCGTCGCATGAGAGTAGGAGGCAAACAGCAGCAGCCAGTTCAAGACGATGGCGACGCCGCCGAAGACGGCGATGCCGAAGGTGCGCAGCGTGAGAATGCCGGGCCGCAGCAGCCCGAGGGCGCCGCAGATGACGAGCAGGGTGAGCGCGCCGAACAGGCAGCGCCAGAAAACCACGCCGCTGACTGGCTGGCCCGACATGACGACGAACCAGCCGATCGTTCCCGAGATCAGCATCGCTGCCGTCATTTCCGCTGTGCCTCTTTTGATGTCGCTGCTCATGATTGCCTCCATTGTTGGCATCAGAATATTGAAGTGGCCGGCAATAATATATAATGATAAGAAGGAGAATGATCGCTATTGCCTAATCATGATAGGAAAAGATGACGCCATGGCTAATGATGCGCAATCGCTCGACGATACCGATCAGGCCATTCTGGAAGCCTTGGCCGGCAATGCGCGCATCTCGCTGAAGGAGCTGGCGCAGGAGGTGGGGCTCTCTTCGCCGAGTGCTGCCGAGCGTCTGCGGCGGCTGGAGGAGCGCGGCGTCATCAAGGCCTTCACCATCGATCTCGACCCCGCCGCCGTCGGTTATCCCCTGCAGGCGATCGTCCGCGTGCGCCCGCTGCCGGGACAGCTGCACATCGTCGAGCGCATCATCCAGGAAATTCCCGAAATCGTCGAATGCGACAAGGTGACCGGGGAGGATTGTTTTATCGCTCGCCTGGTCATCCGCTCGATGGCGGAGCTCGACGGCCTGCTGGACAGGGTCGCCGAACGGGCGGAAACCAACACCGCGATGATCAAGGCCTCGCCCGTCAAGCGCCGCCTGCCGCCGCTGTCACGGAAAAAGTAAAGTCGGCGAACGAGTGCTTAAAGC
The DNA here is from genome assembly GCF_017357385.1 of Rhizobium sp. NZLR1. NCBI lineage: Bacteria > Pseudomonadati > Pseudomonadota > Alphaproteobacteria > Hyphomicrobiales > Rhizobiaceae > Rhizobium > Rhizobium sp. NZLR1. The sequence goes on from NZ_CP071632.1 coordinate 343,744, forward strand.
GCGTCGCGATCTTTCAGATTCGCTCCTTGCGCTTTAACTCTTTGTTTTACGCATGTCGTTGCGGCAAAAGCGCTTCGCGCTTTGCCTGGGAAAACCGCTGCACACTTTTGCGCGACATGCTTTAGAAATCCGCCATCGGCGACAGCATTGCCGGAAAGTGCGGGGCCTCATCGCCGAGCCCGCGCAGCATCAGCACTGTGCCGCTTTCCACCGGCTGCGGCGTGCCCGCCCAGCCGAGCTTATCGGGACGGAAAAACACCTCGACGGCGGCCGAGGCAATGTCGAGCCCGCCGAGGATCGCGGCAAGCGCCGGGATCTCCGTCGCCACGACATCGAGAAGGCTGAAGCGGCCCGCCTCATGAGAAACATCGCGGCATTGATTGTCACCGAGAGCGAGGTCGAAACCGGGCTTCGCGCTTTCAGCAGCGATTGCAGCAGGGCAAGATCGTCGGCATTGCTCGGCGCAAGCAGCCGGGCGGGGCCGGCGAAAATCGAGGGGTCTGGTGCAACTCCCTCATATCGATACTGCGGTATCGCGCGAAAACCGTAGGCTTGGTAGAGCGACGGTTTGTCGGTGTAGAGGATGACGGCTTCAAAACCCTGCCGCTCGCACCAGTCGAGCGCTTTCACCGTCACGTCGCGGTAGAGCCCGCGGCCGCGCCATGGCGGCCGCACCGCACCCGATTGCAGCCCGGCGGCATGGACGATCCTGCCGTTGAGGACGAAGGGCAGCGCAAAGGCCGAGATATTGGCGGCAAGGACGCCCTCGGCATCGAACCAGCCGAACGGCATGCTGGTGGGATCGGGTCCGCCGAGCCGCTGCATTGGGCCGAGATCGATGCCGAAAATATCCTTGAGCAGGCAGACCAAGGCTGCCCAGCCGGCCGGGTCGCCGAAATAATCCTGCCGGAAGGTGAGGCCCGCGCTGTCGGGGGCTTATTCATCACACGCCGGTAGAGCCGAAGCCGCCGGCGCCGCGCATTGTCTCGCTTGCCGCGGCACTCTCGGCGACCCGCGCCTGGGTCACCGGCGCGATCACCATCTGGGCGATGCGCATGCCGCGCTCGATAATGAACGGTTCGTCGCCGAGATTGGCGAGCAGCACTTTCACCTCGCCGCGATAGTCACTGTCGACGGTGCCCGGCGAATTCAGGCAGGTGATGCCGTGTTTGAAGGCAAGGCCGGAGCGCGGCCGCACCTGGCCCTCGAACCCCTCGGGGATCTCGAAGATGAAACCGGTTGGCACCAGCGCCCGTTTGCCGGGCAGCAGCGTCAGTGGTGCTGCCGCGTCGACGGCGGCGCGCAGGTCCATGCCGGCCGCCCCCTTGCTTTCATAGGCGGGCAGGTCGAGGCCTTCGCCGTTGGCCAGGCGGATGAGGTTCAGCGTCGGTCTCACATCGTGATGAATGGTCATGGCCCATTACTTTGCGCCCGGAGCGCCGAGGTCAATTGCAAAGCCGGGCTTTAATCGTTAGATACGCGGCAATTCCACAGGATTCACAGTATGGCCGAAAGTCTCGCCGAGGCGGTTTCCCGCCGCCGCACATTCGCTATTATCGCCCACCCGGACGCGGGCAAGACGACGCTCACCGAAAAGCTGCTGCTGTTCGGCGGCGCCATTCAGCTTGCCGGGGAAGTCAAGGCGAAGAAGGATCGCATACAGACGCGCTCCGACTGGATGAAGATCGAGCGCGAACGCGGCATCTCCGTCGTCACCTCGGTGATGACCTTTGAATATAACGACAATGTCTTCAACATCCTCGACACACCGGGCCACGAGGATTTCGCCGACGACACCTATCGCACGCTGACCGCCGTCGATGCCGCCGTGATGGTCATCGATGCCGCCAAGGGCATCGAGCCGCGCACGCTGAAGCTCTTCGAAGTCTGCCGCATGCGCGATATCCCGATCATCACCTTCATCAACAAGATGGACCGCGAAAGCCGCGATCCCTTCGAGATCCTCGACGAGGTGGAAGAGAAGCTGGCGCTGGATACGGCGCCGATCACCTGGCCGATCGGCCGCTCGAAGACCTTCTGCGGCTCCTACAATATTGCTGCCAACACGGTGCGCGGCTCGGATACCGAAATCGAGGGAACGCCGGTCAACGGCCCGCAGAGCGTTGCCGGCCGGCTGCCGGAAAACGAGCGCCAGGTCTTCGTCGAGGAGACGGAACTGGCGATCGAGGCCTGCCGCCCATTCGACCGCCAATCCTTCCTGGAAGGCCATATGACGCCGGTTTTCTTCGGCTCGGCGCTGCGCAATTACGGCGTTCGCGACCTGATCGACGCGCTCGGCGATTTTGCGCCGCCGCCACGCGACCAGGTCGCCGATACCAGGACGGTGCACGCGACCGACGACAAGATGACGGCCTTCGTCTTCAAGATCCAGGCCAACATGGATCCCAACCACCGCGACCGCATCGCCTTTGCCCGCATCTGCTCCGGCAAGCTCGAGCGCGGCATGAAGGCAAGGCTTGCCCGCACCGGCAAGCAGCTCGGCCTGACGGCGCCACAATTCTTCTTTGCCTCGCAGCGCCAGCTCGCCGACACCGCCTATGCCGGCGATGTCGTCGGCATTCCCAACCACGGGACGCTCCGCATCGGCGATACGCTGACCGAAGGCGAATCGCTGGTCTTCCAGGGCGTGCCGAACTTCTCGCCTGAAATCCTGCGCCGCGTGCGCCTGGAAGACGCGATGAAGGCGAAGAAGCTCAAGGAAGCCCTGCAGCAGATGGCCGAAGAAGGCGTCGTCCAGCTGTTTTCGCCGGAAGACGGTTCACCGGCGATCGTCGGCGTCGTCGGCGCCCTGCAGCTCGACGTCTTGAAGGAGCGGCTGATGGCCGAATACGGCCTGCCGGTCTCCTTCGAAACGTCGCGTTTCTCGGTCTGCCGCTGGATCTCGGCCGATCAGCCGGCCGATCTCGAAAAATTCCTCACCGTCAAACGCGGCGATATCGCCCGTGATCTCGACGGCGATCCGGTCTTCCTCGCCCAGGACGGTTTCTCGTTGCGCTACGAGTCGGAACGCCATCCGGCCATCAAGATGGTCGCCATCAAGGAGTATCACGCCGCCAAGGCGGCGTGATACGGCTCTAGCCGGCAAGCCGTTCCGCCAAAAAATCGACGACGGCGCGCACCGCTGGCAGCTGGCCGCGCCGGTGCGGCATCAGGATCGTCGTCTCGATGCTGCCGGCCGTCCAGTCCGGTAGCAGCCGCACCAGCCGCATGGTCGCCAGCGCCTTCCGGCAGACCGATGTCGGCAGGCAGGTGATGCCGAGCCCGGCCGCCGCCGCTTCCATCAGCACATAGGGTTCATCCGCCGCCATCACGGACTGCAGTGTGACCAGAGCCTTTTCGCCGCTATCGCAATAGAGCCGCCATTGATTGTCGGTCAGGCTGGTCATGATCGTGGCATGTTGCGCCAGCTCTTCCGGCCTGCTCGGTTCGCCATGGGCGCGGATATAATCCGGCGACGCGAGAATGAAGAAAGGATGGCTGGCAAGCTTGCGCTGCACCAGCGCCGAATCCGGCAGCGGCGCGCGGTGACTGCGCAGCGCGATGTCGAAGCCTTCCTGGACGATATCGACGAAGCGGTCGGTCACATGAACGGAAAGCCGGAGCTTTGGATAGCGTGCCGCCAGCGCCGGCAGATGCTCCGTCAGGGTGAACTGCGCCGTCGGCACCGAGGCGGTCAGGCGAACGCTGCCGGCCGGTTCGGCCAGATGCCGCCGCACGATGCCCTCGGCCATCTCCGCCTCGATGATCGAGGCCTGGGCGTGCTGAAAGAATTCTCGGCCGAGCTCGGTCAGCGCGAAGCTCCGTGACGTGCGCTGAATCAGCCGCACGCCAAGCCGTCCCTCCAGCTCCGCGACCCGCTTGCTGACGGTCGATTTCGGAATGCCGAGATGTCTCGCCGCGGCCGTGAAACCGCCACTGTCGACCGCCTGCACGAAGAGATGCAGGTCGTTGAGGTTGAAAAGCGCCATGACCATCTTCCAGGATTATAGACATTGGGATGCATTTATAGCCTCTACCGCAAGATCGTCCACATCTGCACATTGATCGCGTCCAAACGGGCTCAATTCTGAAAGGAACGATTGATGTCACCCATATTGTTTTACGGCGTCCCGGAAGGCTGCTCCTTCGGCTCGATCGTCGCGCTGGAATGGTCCGGCCTGCCCTACCGGCTCTGCCGCGTCGAGATGCCGGAAATGGTCTCCAGCGAGGAATACCTCAGGATCAACCCAGTCGGCGAAACGCCGTCGCTGTTGCTTGAGGATGGCAGGGTCATCAGCGAAAGCATGGCGATCCTCCAGCATATCGGCGCCCGCGCAATCGGCAGCGGTCGGGGTTTTGCGCAGGGGTCGGAGGATTTCGATCGCCTGAACCAGATGCTCGCCTTTCTCAACACCAGTTTCTTCAAGGCTTTCGGCCCGCTCTGGTATGCCTTCGAACACCCGCTGGAGCCGCAGCAGAAGCAGGCGCTGGCGGCCTATGGCATCGCCGCGGTCGAAAAGGCCCATCATACGCTGGAACGTCTGCTTGATGGCCGCGAATGGCTTCTCGGCAACGGCCCGAGCCTGGCCGACGCCTATTTCGTCGGGATCGCCCGCTGGAACGATTTTCACAAGGTCGTCGACCGGCAGCAGTTTCCCGGCCTGCATCGCCTCTATGAGCGCATGCAGCAGCAGCCGGCCGTGCGTTTCGTCCAGGCGATCGAGCACCGGCAGGAGGTTAAAAGCAGTGGCGGTTTCCTCGGCGAGGTCGATCTGACCGAAGCGCTCGGCCTGTTGAAGCAGGCGGCCTGAACCCGGTGGCCATCGCATCTCAGGGTGCGATGGCCGCTGCCCGAATAGTCTGCAGCCTAAACGTCCTTGCCGCGTTGGTCCTCGCGATCGGATCGTGGCAGCGGCTCGATATTCTCCACCCAGGGCAGGGCCGACCGGCACCATATCTGTTTCCTCGGTTTGAGGTCTCGCCGCTGATCGATGCCGCCGACGCGGATGCCGATCGCGCCGCCGTCGCCATCGGTGCGATAGAGCGGCGAGCCGCAATTCGGGCAGAAGAATTGACGGCTGAGGCGGCCGCTGTCGCCATATTTGCTGTAGCTGCGCGGTTCACCTGCTATGAGCGCGAAGCTTTGCGGCCGCGCCGGTGCGGTGATGCGATAGGCGGAGCCCGTCAGCCGCTGGCAATCGGTGCAATGGCAGATCGAGACCCGCTCCGGGTCGATTTCCGCCTGATAGCGGATCGCCCCGCAATGACAGCCTCCGGTGATATGCATCGGCAAGTCCTCAAAGCATGTCGCAAAAGTGTACCGCGGTTTTGCGACGAAGACATGCGGAAAAACAAAGACCTGAAGCGTGGGCCAAGCGAATCTGAATGATCGCGCCACGCTTTAGTCTGCCGGCTGCGCGGCCGGGCGTGTGGCGTAGAAGGCCTTGGCATCCGCCGTGAAGGCGGCCCGCTGATCGGCATTCGTGTAGAACATATGCCCGCCGCGATAAAGTTTCAGCCCGACGCGGCCGTCGGTGAGCGAGGGCGGCAGGTGGTCGACCACATAGCGGCTGACGCCGTAAGGCGTCACCAGATCGCTGTAGCCATGCGCGATCAACAGGTGGAAGGCCGGGTTTGAGGCGAGCAGCTGCCGGATGTCGTCGGTGGCACTCGCCTGGAGGCGCGATCCGCCGCCGCGCCCGCCGCCCCATTCCCAGCGCCGGCTGATATCACTGTCGAGCAGCGAATAGGTCATCTCTGTTTTGAAGCCGAGGGCGTTGCGGGCGTAGTCGGCAAAGGCGCCGCCATAGGCGCGGGTGAAGCCGTCGAGGATGGCGTCGTCGCCCCGGTCGTAATCCGATTCCGGATAGGGATCGGGGGTGGCAAAGGCGGCGTCGTAGGGGCTTGTCACCGTGCCGCGGCCCGAATCCGAGTGTTTGACGAAGGAATTGCCGAGGAAGCCGCGGTTGCGAGTGACGATATCCTCGGGGATGCCCGTCAGCCCTGCGATCCTGCGATAGAAGGCGGCCGCCTCGGCGCCTGTCGGCGGCGGACCGGCGAGCGTCGTCAGATAGTCGCCCAGCGCGAAGGTTTCGGCCTCGCGCTGCTTCTCTTCGTCAAAGGCGTTGTGCCGGTCGAGTTCGGCTGCCGCCAGCGACGGCAGCTCAAGTGCTGCGCCGAGCGCGAACTGGTCGGCATTGAACATCAACTGTCCCTCAAGCAATGGCGAAAGCATCACCGCGCCGGCGACGATGATGCCCTGGCTTTCCTGCAGCGTCGAAGCGACCTTGGCTGCGCGGAAGCCGCCGTAACTTTCGCCGAGAAGATATTTTGGCGAATTGGAACGGTTGTTGTGCGCGGCATAGAGCGCGATCGCCTTGGCAATGCTCTGGGCGTCTGAGTTGACATTGTAATAGTTGGAGGCGTCGTCGATCTTTGCGGTCCGGCTCCAGCCGGTGCCGATCGGGTCGATCAGCACGAGATCGGTGAAATCCAGCCAGCTTTGCGGGTTGTCGACCAGTTTCGCATGGGCGCCGTCACGGGCCTGAGGCCCGAAGTCGAGCACCTCAGGCCCGACCAGCCCGAGATGCAGGAAGGCGGACGCCGCACCCGGCCCGCCGTTGAAGGCAAAGGTCAGCGGCCGGTCCGGCCCTCCGTCTTTCGCGACATAGGCGGTGTAGAAGATCGCGCCGGTCTGCGCGCCGTCCTGGCCGAAGAGATCCAGCGTGCCGGCGGTTGCAGTATAGGCAATCTTTCGGCCGCCGATCGTCAGTTCGTGCTCGGTGACGGAATCGGCCGGCAGCAGCTTCAGCACGCCGTCGCGCGCACCGCTCTCGACATTCGCCCGGCCTTCGCCGTTTTCCTGCGCGGGGGAAAGGCCAGGAGCCAGCGACGTCGCAAGCGCGGCAAGCAGAAACAGAGTTCGTAGGCGCAAGATGTCTTCTCCGGCGGTGGATAATGCGGGCTGAGATAGCGTAGCATCCGCCGCCGGCGACCGGCATCAAGAGATGGTGATGGGCCGGTGAGGGCTCAGCTAGAGCATGATGCCGAAAAGTGTGAGCGGTTTTCGGACGACATCATGCTCTAACTCTTTAATTTAGAACAGGATTCAGATTTTAGGCCGACCGGGCCTAAAATCATCCTGTTCTAGCCTTCTCCACCGCATGGACGTTGATCTCGACCGACCGGCCGGCCTTCCAGCCGTTGATCGCGGCTCCGAGCCCGAGCGCGACGAAGAGGGCCGCACACCAGGAAAAGCTGCCGGTCCAGTCGCGGATGAGCCCGACGATAAGCGGGCCGATGGCGGCAAGCAGGTAACCGACGCATTGCGCCATGCCGGAAAGATGGGCGGCGACATCGGGATCGCGCGAGCGCAGCACGATCGTCGTCATCGCCGCCGCGATCAGCCCGCCTTGGCCGATGCCCTGCAGCACCGCCCACAGCCAGACGGTCGACAGCGGCGCAAACAGCAGGCCGAGCAGGGCGGTGACGGCGACACCGCAAAGGCTCGCATTGATCAGCCGCTGGTCTTTGCCGCGCACGGCGATATGCGGGACGATGAGGCAGGATGTTGCCTGCACCATTACCGACAGCGAGACGATCGCCCCGGCGGTGACGCCGTCGAGGCCGCGTTCGCGCAGGATCGGAACCAGCCAGCCGAAGACGCAATAGGCAAGCGCCGATTGCAGTCCCATGAACAGCGTCACCTGCCAGGCGAGCCGGTCGCGCCAGAGGCCCTCGACGCGGAAACCGTTTCGCCTGGCCTGCCTGCCGCTGCGCAGAACCTGCGGCAGCCAGAGCAGGCTGACGATCAAGGCGGGTAGGGCCCAGGCGGCTAGTGCGCCCGCAAGAGAGCCGCCGAGCGCGTGTTCGATTGGCAGTGTCAGCCCGGCCGCACTGGCCGCACCGGCGCAGAGCGCCATCGTGTAGAAGCCGGTCATCAGCGCGGCGCGCCCGGCGAAATCCCGTTTCACCAGCCCCGGCAACAGCACGTTGCCGACGGCAATGCAGGCGCCGGCCAGCGCAGTGCCGATGAACAGCAGCGGCACCGAGGAAAACCCGCGCAATGCAGTGCCGAGGGCCAGAAGCAGGATAACGCCGAGCAGCGTGCGTTCCGTGCCGAGGCGCTGGGCAAGACGCGGCGCCAGCGGCGAAAAGGCGCCGAGACAGACGACCGGAAGCGTCGTCAGCAGGCTGGCGCCAAGCGCGCTGAGGCCAAGCTCCGCGCGGATTTCCGGCAGCAGCGCCGAGGCGCTCGAAAAGACCGGGCGCAGGTTGAAGGCGATCAGCACCAGGCTGGCGCCGAGCAGGAAGCGACCTGCGGCGCCGCGCACCGGTGTTGCCTGTGGCGGTGGCAGGCTGCCGGCCTCGGCGTCGATCAACAATTCGTCGGTCGCGTCAAGCGCGGTGATGGCATCGGTGGACGGTGTGGTCATGACAGGATCATCCGGTCGAGGGCGGCAAGAACCGGCGCCATGAAGCGGCGCACCGCCGCGTCCGCTTTGTCGGGATCGCCGGTTTCGATGGCGTCGACGATATCGGCATGCGCTTGCATATCCGGTTCGGGAATATCCCTGCCGAGTGTGGCGGCGATGGTATCGGCGATCGAGGCCGAGAAGAAATCGTAGATCTCGATCATCGCCCGGTTGCCGGAAGCGGCGATGACGGCCTTGTGGAAGGCAAGGTCGCGCTCGATGAAGGCGGCCTGGTTGCCGCCGTCGTAATTGCCGCGTTCGGCAAGCAGCCGGCGAAGCTCGGTAACCGTCTCCGGTCTTTTGCGCACCGCCGTCAGCCGGGCGGCTTCGACGTCGAGCGCCAAGCGCGCCTCGAACTGGTCGCGCAGGCTGGCGCGCCGCGCCATCGTCAACGGCCGGCCGGCATCGCTGGTCGCGCGCACATAGGTTCCCGAACCCTGGCGGGTTTCGAGATAGCCTTGGGAGACCAGCACCCGCACCGCCTCGCGCACCGTGCCGCGGCTGACCGACAGCATGGCCGACAGCGAGGCTTCGTTGGGTAATTTCTCGCCGACCGCCCAGCGCTTGCCGAGAATGTCGCTGCGGATCGCCTCGACAGCGTCATCGGCGAGATTGGTCCTGCTGATTGCGTGCATCCCACTACTCATAAAGTCATCAGATGACTTTATGAGTAGTGGGATTTCGATTATCCGTCAACGGTCTCAAATCAGGGCAATAAAAAAGGGCCGCCTCGGCGACCCTTTCCATGAGTTTGGCCTCAAACGGGCCCGGACTGTCTATGCAGCCCCAGGAAGGCGGGGATTAGTGCGAGGGCTGCCTCGCTTTCATCAACTCTCCCATGCCCGTTAAGAGGTCCGAAATCTCATTAGACATTGGATCACCTTCCTTTCGTTCTGTTGCTGATAGCTCAAAGGTAGGCCGATTCTTCGCAGATGCAAGAGAGAAATGCGATCAATGCGCCGCCTTGATGAAGGTGCCGTTCTGCAGCTCGCGCATCGCCTGCATGATTTCCTCGCGCGAATTCATCACGATCGGGCCGTGCCATGCGACCGGCTCCTCGATTGGCTTGCCTGATACAAGCAGGAAACGGATGCCCTGGTCCCCCGCCTGCACCGTCACTTCGTCGCCGCTGTCGAAGACCACGAGCGTGCGGTTGCCGGACATGTCGCGAATGTTCAACTCCTCGCCGTCGACTTCCTTCTCGACGCGCACGCCGAAGGGTTTCGACGCATCGCGAAAGGTGCCGGAGCCGGCGAAGATATAGGCGAAGGCGTTGCGGTAGGTGTCGACCGGCAGACGCTTCTTCTTGCCGGGCGGCACCGAGACGTCGAGATAGATCGGCTCGGCGGCGACGCCGTCGACGGGACCGGCCTTGCCCCAGAAATCGCCGCAGATCACCCGCACGGCCGTGCCGTCATCATCGACGACGACAGGGATGTCGGCGGATTTGACGTCCTGATAGCGCGGCGCCGTCATCTTCAGCGAGGAGGGCAGGTTTGCCCAGAGCTGGAAACCGTGCATGCGGCCGGCGAAATCGCCCTTCGGCATTTCCTGGTGCATGATGCCGCTGCCGGCCGTCATCCACTGAATATCGCCGGCGCCGAGCAGGCCACGGTTGCCAAGGCTGTCGCCATGCTCGACGGTGCCGGCAAGCACATAGGTGATCGTCTCGATGCCGCGATGCGGGTGCCATGGGAAACCGCGAATATATTCCGCCGGATTGTCATTGCGGAAATCGTCCATCATCAGGAACGGATCGGTCATCGCAGGATCGCCGAAGCCGAAGACGCGGTGCAGCTTCACGCCCGCGCCTTCCATGGTCGGTGTGGCGGTACTTTCATGTTTGACGGGTCGGATCGACATGGCGTCCTCTTGAAGGTTCAACTTGGCGGCAACTATAGCGGCCCGGCCGCCAAGCGCGAAGCCTGCCCAGCGGACAACGCAGTGTTCACAAAAGAACACAGGCTTTCGCCGAATTTGAACATCCGAGGCGCCACGAAACCGTCATCTTGCGCTTGCAAACCGGCGGCGCGTTAAGCTGTTATTAGCCGCGACGTCAGACAATTTCAGCATGCCCGCCGATGCGGCGGCGGGTCGGAGCAAGAAAGCCATGTGTCGCTGGGCAGCCTATCGCGGAGATCCTCTCTATCTCGAGGAGCTGGTATCCTCGCCTGCCCATTCGCTGATTGAGCAGTCCCATTGCGCCACCCGCGCCAAGACGGCGACGAATGGCGATGGCTTCGGCATCGCCTGGTATGGCGACAGGCCGGAGCCCGGCCGCTACCGTGATATCCTGCCGGCCTGGTCGGATTGCAATCTGAAGAGCCTGGCGCGGCAGATCCGTTCGCCGCTCTTCCTCGCCCATGTCCGCGCGGCTACAGGCGGCGGCACGCGCCGCGACAATTGCCACCCCTTCACCCACGACACCTGGTCCTTCATGCACAACGGCCAGATCTCCGGTTTCGAGCGCCTGCGCCGGCCGATGGAGGCGATGCTCGACGACGAACTGTTCAATGCCCGCGGCGGCACGACCGATTCCGAGTTGATGTTCCTGCTGGCGCTGCAATTCGGCCTGCGTGAGGCGCCGGTGGCCGCAATGGCTGAAATGGTCGGCTTCGTCGAGGATCTGGCCGAAAGCGTCGTCGGTTCGATCCTGCTGCGCTTTACCGCCGCCTTCTCCGACGGCAACACGCTCTATGCGATCCGCTATGCCACCGATCGCAAGGCGCCGACCCTCTATGCCTCACCTGTCGGCGCCGGCTATTGCCTGGTGTCCGAGCCGTTGAACGACGATGGCGATGCCTGGGCCGAAATTCCGAATGGCAGCGCCGTTACCGTCAGCAAAAACGGCATCGACGTCGCCGACTTCCGGCCGGGAAAGCGAAGTGCAGCCAAGCCGCAGCGCGTGGCTATTCCCGCATAAAGCGCTTTAGCGGAAACTTTCGGCGATCAGCGCCGCCAGCCTTTCGGCAACCTCTTCCTTCGCCAGATCAGGCCATTGCTCGACGCCGTTGCGGCGTATGAGTTTGACGCTGTTGCGGCTGCCGCCCATGATGCCGGTGGCCGGAGAGACGTCATTGGCGACGATCAGGTCGGCGCCCTTGCGCTCGAGTTTCGCCTTCGCATTGCTTTCCACATCTTGTGTCTCGGCGGCAAAGCCGATCACCAGTTTCGGCCGCATCGTATGATGGCCGACGGTTTTCAGGATGTCCGGATTCTCGGTCAGCGCCAGCGTCGGAATGGATTCGCCCGGATGTTTCTTCAGCTTCTGGTCGGCGGCCGAGGCCACTCGCCAGTCCGCCACCGCCGCGACCATCACGGCGATATCGGCCGGCAGCGCCGCCAGCACGGCATCGCGCATTTCTTCCGCCCGCTCGACATGGATGACGTTGACGCCGACGGGATCGGCGATCGTCACCGGCCCCGAGACCAGCGTCACCTCCGCCCCAAGCCTGGCAAGGGCTGCGGCGATCGCATGCCCCTGCCGGCCGGAAGAGCGGTTGGCGATGTAGCGCACCGGATCGATCGGCTCGTGCGTCGGTCCCGACGTGACTATCGCCTTGCGTCCCTTGAGCGGCTTTTCTCCGTCGTCGAGCATGGTTTCGGCGGCCGCGACGATCTCCAGCGGTTCCGCCATCCGGCCGAGCCCCGCCTCCCGGCTCTCCGCCATCTCGCCTGCCATCGGCCCGACGAAGCGGACGCCGTCGTCCCTGAGTCTTGCCGCATTGCGCCGCGTCGCCGGATGCGCCCACATGCGGGGGTTCATCGCCGGTGCGGCCAGCACCGGCCTCTCCGTCGCCAAAAGCACGGTCGAGGCGAGATCGTCGGCAAGCCCGTTCGCCATCTTCGCCAGCAGGTCGGCCGTGGCGGGGGCAATGAGCACGAGGTCGCAGTCGCGCGCCAGCCGGATATGGCCGACATCCTGTTCGTCTTCACGCGAAAACAGATCGAGAAAGACGTGGTCCGCCGCAAGCGCGCCGACGGCCAGCGGCGTGACGAATTCCTGGGCGCCGTTGGTCATCACCGGCCGCACGCTGGCGCCGCGCTCGCGCAGCCGGCGGATCAGATCCAGGCTCTTATAGGCTGCGATGCCGCCGGAGATGATGAGGAGGATGCGTTTGCCGCTGAGAGCCATGGCTTTCTACCCGTCGCCTTTTTTTCGACCCTAAGCCTTTGGTGGACAACATGCAATCGCGGGACGGCACATCGCCGCGCTCGGCCGGTGCCGCCCCGTTCATGACGTCAGCCGTCATTCTCGTGGGCTCAGAGGTTGCTCATCCCGCCGTCGATGATGAGTTCGCTGCCGACGATATAGGCGGCCTCATCGGAGGCGAGAAAGACGATCGTCTTTGCCACCTCGCCCGGGTTGCCGAAGCGGCCGACCGGGATCTGCGACTGGATCTCAGCGGCCATCGCCTTGGATTGGGCTTCCGAGCCTCCAAGCTTGCTGTAGAGCGGCGTGGCGATCGGGCCCGGACTGACGGCGTTGACGCGGATGCCGCGTCCGATGAGTTCGCCCGACAGCGTCTTGGCAAGCGTCAGCAATGCACCCTTCGTCAGGGAATAGACGCTGGAGTTCGGCATGCCGATATGGGCGTTGATCGAGGTATTGAGCACGATTGCGGCCTGGCTCGAAAAGATCGGCAGCAGCGACTGGATCAGGAAAAACGGCCCCTTGACATTGATCGCCACCGACTTGTCGAAGGCGGCTTCGCTCCACTGTTCCAGTGGCCCGAATTCGGCGACACCGGCATTGACGAAGAGGATGTCGAGCGTGCCGAAAGCTTGCTTCACCGTATCGGCGACGGCCTTCTGGCCGGCCGCATTGCCGGCATCGGCCTGGATGACGATCGCCTTGTCGCCGAGTTCGCTACGGGCGGCTTCGACGCTTGCGGCGCTGCTGCCGGTAACGACGACACGGGCGCCTTCGGCAATGAATTGGCGGGCGGTTTCGATGCCGATGCCGCTGGTGCCGCCGGTGATGATGGCTGTCTTGTTCTGCAGACGTGACATGATGACGTTCCTTTGATCGGATATTGTGGCCGGAGAAGGCGCGCTTTCATCCGGCGAATTGGGGAGCGCTTGGCTTTCGTCAGGTGCGGGTGATCGACGCGCCGCCATCGACCAGCGCGGCAGTGCCGGTGACGAAACTCGCATCGTCGGAGGCGAGGTAGAGAACCGAGCGGGCCAACTCCTCGGGAGCTGCGACACGCTTCAGCGCATGCAGATTGGTGATGAAGGTCTGCTTGTCGGATGTATCGTTCATCTCCCGATACATGTCGGTATCGACGGCGCCCGGCAGGATGGCATTGACGCGCACGCCCTGCTGTCCGTATTCGGCCGCGAGCGCCTGGGTCAGGCCGATCAGGCCGGATTTGCTGGCGGCATAGGCGGCGACGCCGGGAAAGGCGAAGCTGTAACCGACGAAGGTCGAGGTGAAGATCACCGAGCCGCCGCCATTCCCCACCATTTCGCCGATCTGGTGCTTGGCGGCGAGGAAGGAGGCGGTCAGATTGATCGCCAACGCATCGCTGAAGCCTGCTTCCGAAACGCCGGTGCTCGGGCCGGCCTCGCCGAGTGTGCCGGCATTGTTGAAGGCAATGTCGAGCTTGCCGTAATGGGTCACGGCGGCCGCGACCAGCGCCTTGTGATAGTCTTCCGACCGGACGTCGCCGGCCACGGCGACAGCATCGCCGCCTTCCGCCTTGATCTCCGCGACGAGACTGTCGAGTTCGCGCTCGCGGCGGGCGCCGACGACGACCTTGGCGCCCTCAGCGGCGAAGAGCTTTGCCGTGGTGCGGCCGATGCCTGAGCTTGCGCCGGTGACGATTGCGACCTTGTTGTTCAAACGGTTCATGGTCTCATTCCTGTTCTTGATCCGAGGCGGCCCCTGCCGTCCCTTCCGTTGAATGGAAGATGGCATTTTCCGTTCGTTCGGATTAGTCTCCAGATCATGGAATTCGAATTCGGAAAAGCCGAACGATGATCAGAATCGAAGGTATAGCGGCTTTTGTCGCCGTCACCGAGGCAGGCTCGGTCAGCGAGGCCGCCCGGCGGCTGCGGCTCTCCAAATCCGTCGTCAGCGAAAGGCTGGCCGAGCTGGAGAAGTCGCTCGGCGGCATGCTGCTGCACCGAACGACGCGCAAACTCACCTTGACCGAGGATGGTGCGGTCTTCCTGGAGCGGGCCGGTCGCATCGTCCGCGAGATCGAGGAGGCTGCCGCCGACATGGCCGAGCGGCGCGGAACCCTGTCGGGGCCGATCCGCATTGCTGCACCCGTCACCTTCGGCCGCATGCATCTCGGCCCGGCGCTTTATCCCTTCCTCGCCGAACATCCGGAGATCGAACTGACGCTCGATATCGACGACCGGCGCGTCGATGCGTCCTCGGACGGCTACGACGCGGTCATCCGCAACGGCCCGATCGCCGATAGCCGGCTGGTCGCCTGGAAGCTCACCCGCAGCCGCCGCCTGCTCTGCGCTTCGCCGGATTATCTCGCGCGGGCGGGAATGCCGGCGTCGCTGGCGGATCTCAGCAGCCATCGCGGCATCTTCTACACCAATCGCGGCGTTGCCGACTGGCGCTTCCAGACGCCCGACGGTGCGATCGTCGTCCGCGCAAAACTGGCGCTCGGCATCAACAATGGCGACATGCTTCGTGACGCTGCGATTGCCGGTCTCGGCATCGCGCTGCTGCCTGCCTTCATTGCTGGCCCGGCGATCCGCGAGGGCCGGCTTGCCGAAATCGATGTCGGCCACAGGCCGGAGGCCGAATTCATCTATATGGCCCATCCAGAGGGCCGCAATCCCTCGGCCAAGCTCCGCGCCATTGCCGATCACTTGAAGAAGAGCTTCGGCGATCCACCCTATTGGGATCCGGCGGGTTAACGCATGAATTCCAAGGCTCATCAGGATGAACATATGCCGCCGTCAGCGCATGCCGCAAAAGACCGTGATCGCAGCAGAAAAGCATTATTTGACGCGCGACTCCGCCGCCTATCGCCGCGCCAGTCTGGCGCTTTTCCTCTCCGGCTTTTCCACCTTCTCGCTGCTCTATTGCGTCCAGCCGCTGCTGCCGATCTTCTCGCAGGAATTTGCCGTCAGCCCGGCCGAAAGTTCGCTGTCCCTCTCGCTCTCTACTGGCTTCCTGGCGGTCGCCATCATCTGTGCCGCCGCGGTTTCGGAAGGTGTCGGCCGCCGCAGCCTGATGGCGCTATCGCTGGTCGCCGCCGCATTGCTGACGATTGCCACCGCCTTCGCTCCGGATTGGCACCTGCTGCTCGTCATCCGCGCCCTGCAGGGCCTCGTTCTCGGCGGCGTGCCCGCCGTCGCCATGGCCTATCTCGCCGAGGAGATCGACCCGCGCGGCCTTGGCGCCACGATGGGCCTCTATGTCGCCGGCACGGCCTTCGGCGGCATGTCCGGCCGCGTACTGACAGGCATCTTCGCCGAATATCTTACCTGGCGCCCGGCGCTTTTCATCATCGGCGCCATCGGCCTTGCCGCCGCGCTCGGCTTCATCGCCCTGCTGCCGCCGTCAAGAAATTTCGTCCGCCGGCCGGGCTTCGACCTCAACTTTCATCTCAAAGCCTGGCTCGGCCATCTCAAAAATCCGGCGCTGCCCTTCATCTTCGCCGTCGCCTTCCTGGCGATGGGCTCCTTCGTGACGATCTACAACTATGCCGGTTTTCGCCTGGTGGCGCCGCCCTATGGCCTCAACCAGACCGAACTCGGCCTGATCTTCACCGTCTATCTCTTCGGCATCGGCGCTTCTTCGATCGGCGGCCTGCTCGGAGATTGGATCGGGCACTTTCGCGTGCTTCTCTTCAGTCTGGCGCTCACCGCCGCCGGCAGCGCGCTGACGCTGTTTGCCCCGCTGCCATCGATCATCCTCGGCATCATCGTGCTGACGACCGGCTTCTTCATGAGCCACTCCATCGCCAGCGGCCTTGTCGGCAAGCTGGCGCATGGCACCAAAGGCCACGCCTCGTCGCTCTATATGCTGGCCTATTATGTCGGCTCCAGCCTCATGGGCTCGGCCGGCGGCTGGTTCTTCGCAGTGGAAGGCTGGGCCGCCGTCGTTATCTTCACGCTTGCCATGCTGGCGCTGGCCTTTATCTCCGCCTGTGTGGCGCAACATTTCGCGAGGAGCAGAGCATGATCCGCATAGACCGTCTCGACCACCTCGTGCTCACCGTCGCCGATATCGAAACGACCTGCGATTTCTATTCCCGTATCCTCGGCATGTCGGTCGAGGTGTTCGCGGGAGACCGCAAAGCCCTGAAATTCGGCCGCCAGAAGATCAATCTGCACCAGGCCGGCCACGAATTCGATCCCAAGGCGAGACATCCGACCCCTGGTTCCGGCGATCTCTGCTTCATCGCCGAGACGCCGCTTGCCGACGTCATCGCCCATCTGCAGGCGTCGGGCGTTGTGATCGAAGAAGGGCCCGTCGAACGCACCGGCGCCACCGGACGTCTGCGCTCGGTCTATTTCAGGGATCCCGACGGCAATCTCATCGAAGTTTCAAATCTGATCGACTGACGCTCGATTTGGCCAATACCCCGACTCAACCAAGCTGAATATAGGGCACGTCCTTCTTCGCCACCTCGTCCAGCGCTTCCTCGTAACCGGCATCGGCATAACGCATGACGCCGAGGGCGGTGTCGTTGGTCAGCGCGTGGTCGAGCCGTTCGTCGGCGCCATCCGTGCCGTCGGCGATGACCGTGACGCCGCAGCTCGTCATGTAGCCGGCATAGCCGCCGCCGCCGGAATGGACGACGACGAGGTCGGCCATCGAGGAGCAGAGCATCATCGCATCGATCAGCGGCCAGTCGGCGATCGCATCCGAGCCGTCCTTCATCCGTTCGGTCATGATATTCGGATGCGCCATGGCGCCGGCATCGAGATGGTCGCGGGAGAAGGCGACCGGGCCTTTGAGTTCGCCATTCGCAACCAGCGTATTGACGCGCCGGGCGAGTGCCGTGCGTTCGCCGTGGCCGAGCCAGGCAATGCGCGCCGGCAGCCCTTCGAATGGCACATGCTGGCGCGCCAGCCGGATCCAGTTGGTGATGATCTTGTTGTCGGGGAATAGTTCCAGCAGCAGGTCGTCGATGCGGGCGATATCGCTCTCCTCGCCCGACAGCGCCATCCAACGGAACGGCCCGATCGCCCGGGCAAACAGCGGCCTGAGATAGGCTTCGGTGAAGATCGGAATGTCGAAGGCATTGGTGACGCCGCCCTCTTTCGCCTGGGTGCGGATGAGGTTGCCATTATCGAAAACTTCCGAGCCCTTCCTCTGGAATTCCAGCATCGCCGTCACATGGTCGACGATCGAGGCGCGGCTTGCCGCCATCAATTGCCCCTGGCCGTCGTCGCGCAGTCCCCTGACCTGCTCGAGGCTCATGCCCTTCGGCACATAGCCATAGACGAGGTCGTGTGCCGAGGTCTGGTCGGTGACGATGTCGGGCACAATGCCGCGCCGGGCAATCTCCGGATAGACCTCGGCCGCATTGCCGACGAGGCCGACGGAAAGAGCCCGCTTCTCCTTCACCGCCGCATTGATCATCTGAAGGGCGCTATCGAGATCGGGTGCGATTTCCTGGAGATAGCCGATCTGCTGGCGCTTGCGGGCCCGTTCCGGGTCGATATCGACACAGAGGATCGCCGCCCCTGCCATGCGACCGGCGAGCGGCTGTGCCCCACCCATGCCGCCAAGGCCGGCCGTCAGCACGAAGCGGCCGAGGAGATCGCCGCCGAAGCGCCGCTCGGCAATGCGCATGAAGATCTCGTAGGTGCCCTGGATGACGCCCTGGCTGCCGATATATTGCCAGGCGCCGGCCGTCAGCCCGCCCCAGCAGATCAGCCCCTTGCGCTGCAGCTCGTAGAACACTTCGGCCTTAGCCCATTGCCCGACGATGTTGCAGTTCGCCATGATGACCAGCGGCGCTTTGGCGTGAGTTCGAACGAGCCCGATCGGCTTGCCGGACTGGATGAGCAGCGTCTGGTCCTCCTCCATCTCGGTCAGCGCCTTGACGATGCCCTTGTGCGCCGCCCAGTTGCGGGCCGCCTTGCCGAGCGCGGCATAGACGATCAGGTTTTCGGGATCCTCACCGACGGACAGCACGTTTTCGAGCAGCCGCAGCAGCGCTTCCTGCCGCCAGCCCTTGGCACGCAAGTCCGGCCCGCCGGGAATGGGAAATTTCGGATGACGTGGATTGGCCTTCGGCATCGTGGATTCCTCGTTGGTTATCCTCCCTTCTTCCCAGGCGAGAAGGGAATGGCGTTATTTGCCCGGCAGCGATTCCACATAGGCGAGCGCCGCATCGAGCAAACGCCGTCTGAGCGCATCGTCGCCGTAGACCGCAGCCGTCGCCCGCACCCAGCCCTGCATCACACGCTCGCCCGAAAGCATCTGGATGACGCCCGGCAGCGCCAGCGCCCAGCCGTCATTGCCTCGGCCGAGACGGACCAGCATGCCGTCACTGCGCGCGCAGCAGAGAAGATTGCCGTTCAGCAGGAAGGCCCGGCCGCCGAACATCGATTTTTCGCTGAAGCCAGGCCGATCGCCGAGTTCCTCGCGCAGCAATTCTTCCAAGCCGGGATCGCGCGTCATGGTTCAGGCCTTCGTTTCCAGTGCATAACGGGCGATCTCGATCCCCATCGCCTTTTCGACGACGGGATAGACTGTGGGATCGAGCACGCTTGCCGACAGCGGTATAAGTTCCTTTGGAACATGCAGGATGAAGACATGCATGCCCTCCTTGAGCTGGCCGACGCTGAGCGGTTCGCCCTCGGTTGACAGGGTAGTAATGACGGCGGGGAAGGTGGCAAGCCGCATGCCATCCGCATCGTCCACCGCCATATATTCATTCATCACGTACAGCCTCACCGATTTTTCGCCCGGACCGACGGTGATCGTGCCGATGTCGAAGGCTTCCTTGGTGTAGACGACGTCCTTGCGGGTGATGATGCCCTCGGCGAGGATATGCCCGCCCGTCGTCTTGCAGATGGCGTCGATGACATCAGATCCGCCCTTCCTCTCCGCCGCAATGATCGCCTCGCCGAGCGCAAGCGCCATCGAGATGCCGCCGAGTGCGGCATGGCTGCGCACATAGGAGGCTCTCAGCGGATTGCGGCAGCTGGCGATGAAGCCGCCGGATTGATCGGCGGCGGCGCGCAGCACCGGCGAGATCTTCGCGGTCGCGCCCTTGACCATTAGTTCGATATAGCGGTTCTCGGACCGATTGCCGCCGACGGCGGTCTGGATCATCGGCTCCGGTGAGCCAGCCATGCCGATCGAGCCCATGTCGCCTGTGGGGTGCGCACGGATATCGCCGACCGCGTCGACCACCTTGGTGCCGAGGATTGCCGACGGCAGCCAGCCGTTCAGCGTCGAGGATTTGCCGTTCTGGCCGATGATCAGCCCGGAGAGCCTTTCGCCCAGCGCCTCCTGCAGGAGCTGCACGGCCTTGACATAATCGATGCCCTGCATCTCCCAGGGCGTGGTCGAGGCCGGCGCGCCAATCGCCGCCGCCGTCGCGATCCAGTCCTCGTCCTGCAACTCGTCGATCGAGACCAGCTCCGGCTTGCCGATAGTGACGGCCGCCAGTCCGAGCATCCGCCCGTGATCGGCCCAGCCGCCGCCGCCGGCGGCATAGACGGAGCCGCCCTTGACGGCCGCTTCCACGTCCTTCTCAACCAGTATGCGTCCCATCCGGCTTCTCCTGGTTCGAATTTCTGTCCATCTCGCGCACCGCCTCGAACAGCACGGCGGCGCCGAGCGCGATGTCGTCATTGTCAGCCCATTCGTCGGGGCAATGGCTGCGGCCGTCCCGGCAGGGCACGAAGATCATCGCCGCTGGCGCCACCTTGGCGATCCAGGCCGTATCGTGCCCTGCGCCGGAGGCCATGCGGCGATGCTTGGCGCCGACGCGCTCGCAGGCGGCCTCCAGCGTCGACAGCAGCCCGGCATCACCCGGGGTCGGCAGATTGTCGGACACCCGGTTCGGCGCCTTGATCGTCACGCCATAGGCGTCCGCCAGCTTTTCGACATGGCCGTCGAGCCAGCGGCAGAAGGCCTCCATGTCGGCGCGGATCTCCGCGCGGCCATCGATCAGCAGCACCACCTTCGACGGCACGACATTGGCCGCATTCGGCTCGATCCGGAACTCGCCGACCGTCGCGGCGAAGTGCCCTGGTGTTTTGGCAAGCTCGGCGGCGGCGTTGCGGATGTCGAGCACCAGCTGCGAGGCCGCCGCCAGTGCATCCGCCCGCCGGTCCATCGGCGTCGTGCCGGCATGGTCGGCCCGCCCCTCGACAGTGATCTCCAGGCGGGTGATGCCCGAGATCGCGGTGACGATGCCGATATCGGCTTTTTCGGCCTCGAGCACCGGCCCCTGTTCGATATGGAGTTCGAGAAAGCCTGCCAGATCGGGCCGCTTCTGCTGCGCCAGAACGTCTGGACTGCCGCCCACCTCAGCGATTCCCTCGGCAAGCTCGCGTCCGTCGCTGATGCGCGAAAGCCAGGCTTCCGGCAATTGCCCGGTCATCCCCCGGCTGCCGATGCAGGATACGCCGAAGATGCTCACCTCCTCGGCAAGGAAATCGACGATCTCCAGATCGTGGTCGAGCTCCAGGCCCTGATCGTGCAGTGCCCGCGCTATCTCCAGTGCCGCGATCACCCCGGCAATGCCGTCGAAGCGGCCGCCATCCGGCACCGTGTCGGAATGCGAACCGACCATGATCGTGCCGAGCCAGGGTTTGCGGCCGGTGCGCCGGCCGATCAGATTGCCGGCGGCATCGATCCGCGTTTCCAGTCTTGCCGCCTTCATCCGCGCTTCGATATAGGCCCGGCCTTCGAGAAAGAGCGGCGTGAAGGCCCGCCGCGTCCACGGATGCCCCGGCTCGGTGATTGCGGCCAGCGCCTCGATATCTCCAGCGATCCGGCCGGCATCGACGGGAAGATTACGGCTCATGCACCGGCTCCCGCGATAACCTGGCGCGGCAGCGGCCGCACGAACCGTCCGGTGCGGGGCTCGGCGAGCACCTTCCCGCTCTCGGCGATCTTTTCGCCGCGCAGATAGGTGGCCGCAACGGTCCAGGGCAGGCGGATCCCATTATAAGGGCTCCAGCCGACGACGTTGTTGCCGCTTGCCGCGGCGTCATAGACGCTCTCCCGCGGCTCCAGCACGACGATATCGGCATCTTTGCCGGGGGTCAGCGCGCCCTTGATATGGTCGAGCCGGAAATGCTTGGCCGGGTTTTCCGCCATCAGCTTGGCTGCCCAAGTGAGCGGAATGCCCCGTTCGACGGCGCCTTTGATGAAAAGCGGCACCATCACCTCGAGACCGGGAACACCGGAGGCATTGGCGAGCATGTCGGGATTGGTCTTGCGGTTCTCCGACCAGCTGACGTGATCGGTCGAAACCAGCCAGACATCGCCCTTCGCCACTTTCCGCCAGAGTTTTTCCACCTCGGCGCGCGGCCGTACCGGCGGATTGATCTTTGCCTTGCCGCCGAGGCGCTGCACGTCATTCTCTTCGTCGAGCGTCAGATAATGGATGCAGCATTCGACCGTCGCGGCAAAGCCGTCGCGGCGATAGGAACGCGCGATATCGTAGCCGCGCCCGAGCGAGCAGTGCACCACATGCGCCGGGCAGCCGGTCGCAGCCCCCGTCTCGAAGATCGTGTGCATCGCCAGGAGTTCGGTGATCGCCGGCCGCGACAGGCCGTGCGCCCGCCAGTCGGTGATGCCGCTCGCCTTCACCTGCTCCATGTAGGTGCGCACCGCCTCGTCGTCCTCATTGTGCACGCCAGCCGTCAGCCCCGTCGGCGCGATTGCCGCAAAGCAGGCGTCGAGCAGAGCCGGCGGAATGCGCGGAAAACGCTTGGGGTCTGTGCCGAAGGTCGAGAATTTGAACGCCGCAACGCCTGCTTCGACCATCTCGGCAATCCGCGCGGCGCCTTCTTGCGGATCGACCGTGCCGTAAAGCGCGAAGTCGACGCGCGCCTGCGGGCTGGCATGGTCGATCTTCCGCTTCACCGCCGCGGCCGAGCAGACGAGATCGCCCTCGTCATAGGGCATGTCGACAATGACAGTCACGCCGCCGGCGGCTGCCGAGCGCGTCGACCAGATGAAATCCTCCTGGTCTTTCTGGGACAGCGAATGGACCTGCGCGTCG
This sequence comes from Rhizobium sp. NZLR1, assembly GCF_017357385.1. Taxonomy (NCBI): domain Bacteria; kingdom Pseudomonadati; phylum Pseudomonadota; class Alphaproteobacteria; order Hyphomicrobiales; family Rhizobiaceae; genus Rhizobium; species Rhizobium sp. NZLR1. The sequence goes on from NZ_CP071632.1 coordinate 366,401, forward strand.
ATCGCGCCGGGCAGGATCAGCGCTTTGCCGAGCAGATGCCGCTCGCGCGCCGCAGGCGGCACGCCGAGGCCGACCTCGGCAATGCGGCCGTCACGCACGGCGACATAACCCGCTTCGACAATGCGGTCCGGCAGCACCAGCGTGCCCTGCAGAACGAGATCGAAGTCCATGACGCTTCCTCCCTAAGCTGAGATCAGAGTGCCGGTGCCTCGTGGCGGGCCAGCCGCTCCTCGATGCGCTCCAGCGAGCCGAGCGCGAAGAAATCGTCGAAGGATGCGATCGGAACTTGCTCGGTCAGCCTGGAGACGAAGTCGTCCGAGCCGAGTTCCTCTTCGATCGCCTCCACCTCGGCCGACAGCGGCCGGTCGACGGTATAGAAATCCGCATGTTTGCGCACCACCTCGTAGAGCATGGCGGCGACGCCCTTCGGTTCGTCGCCGAGAATGTCGATCGCCTGGGCAGACAGCAGCGCCTCGAGGGCTGCGAGACGCTTCAGCGCCCGCATCTGCCGGTCGAAGCGCTCGATGACCAGCGGCAGGAAGGCTGCCTCATCCTCCAGTCCGGCCGCCACCACCAGCGACTGTGCCGATACGGGATTGGACATCGACAGCACGCGCGAAAAAATCTCGCCGGCAAGCTTGATGATCGGCCCGAAACCGGTGGCGATCCGCCCCGGCGGCACGAGATTGACCGGCAGGTCGCGCCGCTGACCGTTGCCGAGAATGACACAGCGGTTGAAGGCATTGCGCGCCGCATGCGCCATGCAGAGTGCCGCCGATTCGAGCAGGATCGTCACATCGAGCGGCAGCGACCCGCCCGAGGTCATCACCCGGCCTTCGACGACGACCGGATTGTCGTCCGAGCGGCCGGTGGCGGCAAGGATCTTGTGGCCGGTCGACAGCAGGTTTTCGATCACCGCGCCGAACACCTGGGCGATCATCCGCAGGCTGAGCGGGTCCTGAACATGCGTTGCAACCGGCCAGTTCCAATCGTCGGAGGCGTTGCAGAGCCAGGCGCCGATCAGCGCCTCGCGCGCCGTGCCGACATGGCGGACCGCCTTCCAGGGATCGCGGGACGCGCCGAGCGCGCCGGCCGCCATCATCGCCGTCGCCAGCAGGATGCGGATCGAGGCGGCGGCATTGCGCGTCGTTTCCGCCGCCGCTGCAAAGCTCACCGCATTGATGCTGAGCGAGGCGAGGCTGTCGCGCGGCGCCATCCGCACCGGCTCCAGCCCGGCTGCCCGGAAAGCCTCTGCCGCCTGCATCCGGTTGCCGCGATAGACCGCTTCGCCGACGCCGGTCAGCACCGCGCCGATCTGTCCCATCAACCCGATATCCGCGCAGCCGATCGAGCCGGTGCGGCGCACGACCGGGATGAGATCGGCCTCGAGCATCCTGATATAGGCCTGGATCAGCTCCGGCGTGCAGCCGACCTGGCCGGTCAGCGCCGTATTGACGCGGATCGCCATGGCATTGCGCACGACATTGCAGGAAAAGGGTGTGCCGGTGCCGAAATG